>CAYJLS010000184.1:0-7205 GCA_964371065.1 uncultured Anaerolineaceae bacterium
GTAGTCATGCTCCTACCTATACCATACAAAACGTTATTTCGTTAGGCCGACTTAGCCTGAGTCTCGTTCTTCGGGATGCTCCCCATTCTCCGGCCATGTGCTCCCCGCCAGGCGCGCAATGACGTCTTTCAGGCTTTCGATGTTTTGAAAGTAAACCCGCTCGCCGCTCTGCACGCAGTCCACCGAGCCGCGCCAAACGAAATCACCATCGCTTTTTTCGCGCCACAGGCGGACGATGAACGTGTGCGGAGTTTGGTTTTCAGGTTGCATGGAAAAATTCTATCGGCCTCCCCGCACAAGGCAGGGAGGCCGACTTTGCAAGACGATGTTCCGGCTACGGTGTCGCGGCGGGCACAGGCGAAGGCATGGACGCGAACGGCGCGCTCAGCCCACATACCGAGATGGCATCGAAGTACATGATGCCCGCGTTGCCCCCACCAATGCTAAAGCCGCCGGGCGGGAGAGGTGCAGTGTCAACCACATCCACTGCAAACGCCCCATCCAGCCATACTTGCAAATGACCCTGATACTGGGAGACTTCGATGTAGTGCCAGATATTTGGTTTCAAGATCAACACTTTATCCACAAATCCCAACCCCGCGCTGGGTACCGGTTGGACATTGGCATCCCAGATACTTCGGGTGATCCCGGCGTGCCTGCCAGTGTTGAAGTAAATCCCATACGATGAACTGCTGGTGGTTATTCCACCAAACTCGGACGCTCGCGCAGTATTCCATCCAAGTCCCCAGTTTGTCTCCTGGGTTATCATAAAGCGCATACGCCAGACCGCATCACCGAACTCATAAAATCCGCCGGTCGAGTTTTGATCGAGATAGGTGGAATAATCGCCGACAGGCGTGGTGAAATCGTGGATGAGAACGGTGTTCCCGGTTTCGTCAATCGCAGGGCCAAGTGGGGCAGGCGCACCGCCATTATCATAATGCGCCATGTCTGTTTGCCCATTCTGGAAGTCTTCCATGTAGAGCAGGCTCTCGCCCGCCGCGCAGGTATTGGACGGCAGGAATGCGAACGCGTCGCGTTCCAATTTGACGACAACCTCATTCGGCCCGCGCTCCAAAGCCGCTCCCTGTTCGCCTTTCAAATAACCCTGCGCGGTGACGGTCAACGAAACGTTCGGACCGTTGAGGTTGGTCCATGCGGCATGACCCGCGTCATCCGCCGCGACGGGTTCGCTATTACCCGATTCGGGGAAGACTACCTGCGCGCCCGCGACAGGATTCCCTCCCGCGTCGGTGACGGTGACAGTCAGGTCGTACGGCACGGGCGTGGGCGAAGGCGTGATCGTCGGCGTCGCGGTGGGACGCGGCGTCGGCGTCCACGCGGACGCGGTCATGGTGGCAATCTGCTCGGCGGAGGGTCCGCAGGCGGTGAGCAGGATCGCCGCGATCAAGAGAACGGAAAGTGAAAGTGATTTAGTGTTCATTTGAGCCTCCTTTGGCTGGTCATGTTCCCATCCTACCAACCCACTCTCACAAAACTCTCACAAAAAACGGCAAAGTGACAGTCACTTTTCGGAAGTGACTGTCACTTTGCTACGCGGTGATGCGAGATCAATCTCGCGTTACTTCTCCAACCCCAAAATTCTCCTCAACCTCCAGCCGGATTCCATATAAATTTCTATCAATCCCTTGCCGAAACGGGCGGCGGCCTCATCGAGGTTTTTGGAATCCACGTAGCCCGCGAAGACAGAGTCCGTCACCCAGCGTCCATACGGCGCGCCGAGCAGGATACTGCTGACGCGCAGGTCGGTGTTGTGGATCAGGTTGATGCTTCGCAACGTGGTTTCGATGTCCACCGCGGCGCGCACCTGGCGCTGGGTCACCTCGTCCGCGCCCGCGTGACGGAGGAAGTGATCCACCACTTCGGGGTGGCTGACCCAGATCAGGCCAAGCGCTTCGATCACTTGCGGATGCAACGGCTTCCTGAAGTCCACCCTGGATTCGAACAGCGCCAGCGCCTCCTGCGGGTGGAACCAGCCTACGGGCGCCAGCAGGCGAAGATATTTGGCCGTCAGGTCTGGGCCGCCTGCCGCGAGCAGGGCGGTGAGCAGGGGAAAATCAAATTTTTTTGCGCGCGCATAGCGCATCCCCAGCGGAAAAAACGCGATTGGGCCGATCAGCCCGAGGGTCCCGCGTGTGACGCCATTGAAAAACAGGTCGCGGTTTTCCTCGGCAAAACGGACGGTCAGGTTTTCCAACGCCTGCAAACTCTCCTCGTGAAAGCGTTCCAGGCGCGGGGCATTCAACGGCTGGAAGGCCATCAACAGCCAGAGGCGGATCTCAGGGTCGCGCGCCGAATCGAACAGGGATTGGATCACGGGCAACGCCTGCGTCTGCCGCAGGTTGAGCCACAGGCAAAGTTGATGGTGTGCGAGGTAACGCACCGCGTCCGAGGGAGATGCGAGCAAAACCTGCAAGCCGCCCGGTGAGATTCGATCCAGCCCGCCTTCGCGCAGTTTGAGGGTTTCGAGCGCGCGGCGATAGGCGGCCTCCTCGATCCCGGTGATGCTCCCCGCGCGGGTGATGATCTGCACCGCGTTGCGGTCCGCGGGCCAGGAAGTGGTATTGATCGAAAGCAACCGCTGGACGAGCGCCCGCCCCACTTTGCCCGATTCGGTCGGCAGGCGCAAGCGTTTGACCGCCAGGGTGCGGATCAGTTCGTCCGCTTCGCGCACCAGGTTCGGCGCGAGGCCATAACGGGTGAACAAGCCCAGCACGCGCATTCCCACCTGCAAGCGCGCAGGCGAGGTGACGAATGTCCGCAAGCCGATGTCGTCGAGCATGTAATGCAGGATGGCGAGGACGGTCTGCGGATCGCGCTGGTAGATGGCGTTGACGACGATGAAGGCCACCTGACGAGTGGACGCCTCGCGCGACCCCGCGGCGGTTCGGAACAAATCGAATCCCGTCTCGCCCATGCGACTCGCGGCAAAGAGCGCGACGCGCTTGGCCTCGATGGACGGCAGGTCGAGCAGGCGTGCGGCGGTGGAAACTGCCAGCGGCGCGTCCTCGTGTTGCAGCGCGACCAGCCCCTCGGTCGCGAGTTGACGCGCTTCGGCGGATCCGCTTTCGGCGAGGCGGATAAAGTCGCCGGTATTTTTTCCGAGCAGCAGCAACGTCACCGCCGCGCCCCACAGCGCGGGGAAATTCCACGCGCCGCGCGCCATTTCGGTCAGGCATTCCTCGCCGATGTTTCCCTCGGCGCATTGCGCGTCGTAATATTGCGCGAGCAGGTATTCGAGCAGGCGCTCGTGCGTGAAGCGCAGGCGCGGCGCGAACTCCGAGCCGCTCACGACGAGCATGCCCGCTTCGAGCAATTGCTGGAACGGCGCGCGCGGGTCGTCGCTGAACGCGGACTGCAAGGCGGGGTCGGCGCGCAGTTCGGCGAGCGGAAGCTGCGACTGGCGTTGACGCGCGATACGCGTGGTAAGTTCGGCCACGAAACTTCGCACGGACGGGTTCGCCGCCACGCGCTCGAAATATTCGCGGAAGAGGCGTCCGCCCGAATCCGAAGCGGGGATGGATTTGCCCTGCCAGGTCTCGGCTGCCAGGCGCAGGAGGAACGGGGTGCGGCAACGCTCGCGCATTTCTTCGGACAGGTCGTCAAAGGAATTTTTGATCTTGTAAAATTTGCGATAGGCGTCGAACGCCCGGCGCGTTTCTTCGGGGGTGTATTGTGCCAGCGCCAGCGGCTCGCGCCCGAAATAGCACTGCCAGTTTAAATTTGCCGCGCCGCCCAGCGTGAGCAATTTCCAGGGATGCTCGCGGCAGGCCAGCACGAATTTCACAGCGCGCACGCCAGGTTGCTGGTGAAGGGAAGCGACCAGCGCGTCGAGCCGGCGGAGCAGGTCGGCAGGCCCGGCACCCAAATCTTTGAACGCGTTCAATTCATCGAGGATGATCCAGACGAGTCGGCTTTTCATCGCCGCCTCGCGCCCGAGGGCGGTGAGCGCCTCCTCCGCCGAAACGGTTTCCGCCCCCCACAGTTGGCGCGTCAACTCGCGTTGGATGTTGAGCGTGAGCGCGGACGAGTCGAGCAACAACACAAGATCACCCTGCGCGAGGCGCGTCTCTGCCAGCCGCGCCAGGAAGGTGGTTTTTCCACATCCCGAATGCCCGACGAGAATCAGGCCGACCGCCTCCGAGCGGATGAACTCCTCCACTTTTGCATCCAACGCGGGGCGCGGTGTGTACAACTCGGACAGGTATTGCCTGGCGGCGCGCATCTCAGCCAGCCGGTGCCGCGCGATTTTTCCCAGCGCCTCGCGCCGCGCCGACCAATGGTCTTCGAGCGGCGCGGTCTGCCGGATCCTGGTGTGGAGCATCTCGGTCTCGGGCATGGGCGCGACGCCGAGTTCGCGTTGGAGGACGGCTTTGCAGGTTTGGTACTGCGCCATGGCCGCGGGACGGTCGCCCAGCGCGGCATACAGGCGCATCAGCGCGCGGTGGATTTCCTCCCGGAGAGGGTCGTAGGCGTTCAATCGTTTGGCAAAGGAGATGGCCTCGGCCAGTTCCCCGCGCGACTCGTGATAGCGCAACAGTCCCTCCAGCGCGCCGCGCAACAGGTCAAGGAGTTGCTCGCGTTCCAGCAGGCACCAGTCCGCGTAACAGCCTTCGAGGAACTCGCCGCGATACAGTTCGACGGCTTCCTTCAAGGCCGGGACGTCGCCGCGCCGGACGAGCGCGCGGAACCTGTGGATGTCCACCCGTTCGACGGGGAGGTTCAAGGCGATGGTCTCCCGCGTCAATTCCAAACTTTGGCCGGCCGCGCCCAACACCTGGCGGACGCGCCACAACTCGGTGTTGAGGCTGGCGCGCGCTTTGTCCTCGCTTTTTTCGGGCCAGAGCGACCCCGCCAGCGTGGAGCGCGGATGCGGATGGTTTGGCCGCGCCGCCAGGCTGGCAAATAATTCACGGGAGCGTTGCGTAGGAAAAGGCGGTAGTAATTTTTCCCCATCCAAAACCTGCACACTGCCAAGCAAACGGATTTCTAACATGGGGTAGGTATACAGGTTGGGTTTCGTATTGCGTATTGCGTAATCGAATGCTACTTTCTCTTCGGCCATAGCCAGCCGACGAGGGCGTAGGCTAATCCCAACAACAATAAAGTGAATTTCACCGTCGCGCAGATGGATGCCAGCCGCGGCCACAAGGCCTGAAAATCTCCCAGCATAAAAAGCCAAAGTGAACAATTTTCCACCGCGTCGAACAGCGCCGCGGCGAGCGCGCCCCATCCCAGCCATGCGCCGAGTTTCGCAAACGCGCCCGCGTGCCGTCCCGCCGCGAGCAGGATGCCCAACGACAATGCCAGGGCGTAGGAGGGCATGAAGAGGTAATCGAATCCGAGGCCGAAAGCCGCGAAGAGACGGGCGCGCGCATCCCACGAATCGAGGATGGATTGCGCCGCGGCGGGCGTCCCCGCGAGTTCGTAGGAGACGATTCCGCTCGGCGCGGCCGCGGTCCGCAGAGGGGAGTCCAAAACCCTGAAAACAGCGAACAGGATCAGGGTCAGCGCGAGAAGCGAGAGGAAGAGGGGCTTGCGTTTGTCGGAGGAGATGAAGTCGAGGGGATGGTTCATTATTTTTCGCTGGAGAGCCGGGAGAATCTATTTCATCTCCGTCGGGATGGAGGTCGTCTCCAGTTCTTTGATCTCGCCCGTCACCACGAAGACCGTCCGCTCGCAGATGTTGGTGACGCGGTCGGCCAGCCGCTCCATGTTGTGCGCCGCCCACAGGAGCAGGTTGGCGCGCTCGATCACCTTGGGGTCTTGAATGACAAAGGTCATCAGTTCGCGATAGATTTGGTGGTAGAGCGCGTCCACCTCGTCGTCTTCAGCGGGGATGGCGCGCGCGGCTTCCACGTCATCGGTCATGAAGGCGGTCAGCGCGCGGTGGAGCATGTCTGTGGCTTTCGCCGCCATGCGCGGCAGGTCAATCAGCGGCTTGAGCAACGGCTCGTCGCCCATGCGGATGTTGATGGTGGCGATGCCCTTGGCGTAATCGCCCATGCGTTCCATTTCAGAGGCCACGTCGAGCATCGAAGCCAGCAGGCGCAGGTCGCGCGCCATCGGCTGTTGCGTTGCGATCAGGATCATGCACTGGTTCTCGATGGCGAAGCGTTTCTCGTTGATCTGGCGGTCCTGCTCGTAGACCATCTTCGACGCCTTCACGTCGCGCTTTTTGAGCGCCTCCATCGAATCGGCCACGGCCTGCTCGACCATACTGCCGAGCACGAGAATCTCATCCTTCACTTCCTGCAATTCGTGTTCAAATGTTTTGCGAATCATAAGCACCTCATAATTCCTTGCGTCACACCTGCACTTGCGTGCGGTGCAAGTGTTGCGAGACGGTGTTCGCCTGCCCCGATGTTCTTACGGGGTCCCGTCAAAGCAATCTCCACCATTGAGAGGAGACTGCTTCGCTCGGTCTCGATATGGCCTCGAAGAACACTCGGCCTACTCGACCATCGCTCGCAGTGACGGGTGGTTTATTGATTTTACTACCGATAGTCGCGCGGCGTCACGCCCTCCCGAAGGACATCGGGACGTTGTGTGCAATCAACCACGAGCGGAGTCGACTCTCAATTTGGTCGCGCACGCGGCGGGTCCGCGCGAGGCGGGTTTCATCGTTGAATTTCGCGGGGTCGTCGAACGGCCAGTGTTCGTGCGTCCCCATGTTGAGGAAAACAGCGGGACAATTCTCCTCCGCGTCCGCGCAGACGGTGATGACGTGCGCGAAGACGGCCTTGCCGAGATATTCCATGACGGACTTGGAGCGCTGGCCTGAGACGTCAATCCCGATCTCTCGCATCGCTTCCTGGACCTCGGGCAGGATCCTGCCCTTTGGCTCGGTGCCTGCGCTGAAAACTTCGAACTGCTCCCCCGCCAGCGCGCGGAGCAGTCCTTCGGCCATCTGGCTGCGCGCCGAGTTGCCTGTGCAGAGGAATAACACTTTGGGTTTTGTCATAAGATTCCTTTCCAAATAAACCGTCGTCCTGAGCGGAGGGTACTCCCGCAGTCGAAGGACGAGTCTCTAAAGCAACAAATGTTCTCTGGTTATCTGCCCTTCGACTGCGCTCCTCGAAGAACACTCGTCGCTCCGCTCAGGGCAGTGGGTTATTACCCGAACCTCCCCGTGACGTAATCTTCGGTGCGCTTGTCCTTCGGGTTGGTGAAGATGGCCCTGG
>CAYJLS010000185.1:0-7156 GCA_964371065.1 uncultured Anaerolineaceae bacterium
TCACGCGCCCCCTGAGCCGGTCATCGGATGTGTCATTTCATCTGGCTTCGGGTTTTTTCTGCTCCCAAGCAGAGTCCACGCCCGCCCCAGCGCCACAGCCCGCAGGGCTAGTTCGCGAACGCAAACCGTTGGACGGCTTAAAGTGTGAGAGTAAATCCTTCAGAAAGAATTCCCCAAGGAGGTTATCATGTCCAAACACACGCTTCTGCTTCCGCTCCTGCTGGTTTCTGGGCTGGCGTGTATCCTAGCCGGCACACCTTTGCAATCCAGCGTACGCGTGCGCTCGGTGGCGGTTTCTCCGGCCAGCAGTACGGCTCAGGACTCATTCATGGTCACCGTAATCTATGAGATCGGGGAGGTCGGCGGCCTCATTGAGTGTGACCTGGACGGCACCCTGGTTCATTCCATATCCGTGACGACCACGAAAATGAACTCCTATCGCGAGGAGGGCTGGGATTTTTTCTTCCTCCAATCCGATAAACCAGGGGAGCGTATCGTCGCCTGCAAGAGCCCAGAAACCACGGTCAGAGCAGCCACCTTCACGGTCGCTGGGGAGGCCACCACAATACCAACAGTCACCCCAACATCCATTCCGACTGCGACTGCCGCCAATACAACGATTCCGGTGGTTACCATGAATGGCACATTCAACTTGAATTGGAGTAATCCAACCGGCGCCACCCTCAACTCATCAGGCATCATCGAGTTGACGATAGATTGGACAACCGGCAAGGCGACCGCCTCTCTTTCTGGAAGTGGAAATGGAACCAGCCCAAACACCTGCGTACCTTCTGTCCCCTGGAATCAAATAGTCGAATATGAGGCAATGCTGGACGGGAGCCTTGATGCACAGACAGGCGCAATCTCATTAAACGGAACGTCGAGGAGTGGTACGGAGGCTGTCTCGCCGCTCACATGCTATTGCAACGACGGATATTGCGATCCGGGAAGCAAGACGTCTCCATTTCTACCTATCTTGAAACTGGAAGGCATCGTGGATCGGGGTGGCGGTACCGGCAAAGGGCGTGTCTTTGTCACTACCTGCGCTGAAGGCGCTATGTGTGAAGGCGACTGGCACGCGGGGGAATGACGCGGAGCGAACGCCAGAGCGGAGAAGTCACGATAGAACTTTGATATCCTAAAAACCCGCCCAACAAAGCGTCCTAAGAAACAACATCATCACGCGCCCCCTGAACTGGTCATCGGGTGCGTCCTTCCAGGCAGATTCACGCTGAATGTCAAGCGCAACGCTAAAATTCGATAAAAATCATGCGAGCCGTTAAACGCAAAACAGGCGTTCTCATCCGAGGACGCCTTTTCTCATCCATGCCCACGCTTAGTTGGAACGATGCTTCGACACTCCCTTTGGTCGCAGCACAAGGTTCGAAGCCGAGTGACAAAACTCTTAACCCCACAAATCGCTGGCAATATCATCCAACCCCAACTCCACTAATTTTTCCTTCGACGGTTTTCCGGTGACCTTGTCCCAGCCGCGGGCTTCGTAATAGGCCTCGAGCATCTCAGCAAACGGGATGACGTATCCCGCCGCGCCGCCCTCCTTATATGGCTTCAGCAACGCTTTGGGCAACTTATCATTGGCGCGCGTCAGGCCGAGGCGGTTGTTGATGGCGCGCTTGATCGTCCAGCCGCGCTCGCCAATCTTCATCATCTCCGCGATGGTCAGGTCATAGCCGCAGGCCGCGTTGATCAAATCCACCTGGGTCTGCGGCGGGACGTTGGCGAAGATGCACATCACCAGCGCATTGAAGACCGTCCGCCAGTTCTGGTGGATGGCCACGTTGGCGGATTTTTCCGCACCCGCCTGGCGGTCAAAAAATTGCAAGCCAATGGATTCTTCCGCCTGTCCCCAATCTACAAAGAAATAATCACTTTGGTTATGGCACGCGCCGCGCGGACTGGTGGCGTAGGCCAGCGCCATGCCCGAAACCGCGCGCGGGTCGTGGTAAGCCGCTTCCATGCCGTTGACCTGCACGGCTTCATCCTCTGCACCGAACTGCCTGCCAAGTTGACGCGAGCCTTGCGCCAGCAAGTCGCCGAAGCCCTCGCGGCGCGCGATCAAATGAATCAACTTTGCAACCGTCTCCTCGTCGCCCCATTTCAAAACCAACCCGCCCGTGTCTTTTTCAGAAATAATGCCGCGCTCGAACAAATGAAAAGCCAGCCCAAGCGTACCGCCCGCGCTGATCACATCCATGCCGTAGCGGTCGCACAAATCCATCAGGCGCGTGATCGCGCCCAGGTCGCGGATGAGCAGGTTCGGGCCAAACCCCACCACCGTCTCGTATTCGGGGCCTTTTTGTTTGCCGCCTCCCAAATTCACCACCCGCCCGCAGGCGATAACGCATCCGTGGCAGGCGCTCGTTCCCGTCAAAATCGTCTCGGCCATGGTCGCGCCGGAAACCTTTTCCACGCCTTCCATCACGCCGAGGCTGTAATATTTCTTGGGCATCGAGCCGAGATAGTCGGCGTAATCCGTCACGCCCGACGTGCCGAGTTCGTGCAGGACTCGCGTTTGGGTGTCGCTTTTCAAGGCGCGGTTGGAAGACCCGCGCAACGTGTTGTACGTCTCCGCGTCCGCCAGCGGGATTTTCCCGCTCCCCTTGACGGCAATCGCCTTCAGGTTTTTCGACGCCATCACCGCGCCCAGTCCCGTGCGCCCGGCGGTGCGGCCATGATCGCAGAAGATGCCCGCGAACAGGACTCCCTTTTCCGCGGCGGGCCCCACACAGGCGACGCGCGTCCCCGCGACGCCCAACTCCTTTTTGATGGATTCCTGCGTCTCGTAGGTATCCTGCCCCCAAACCTGCGCGGCTTCGCGGACCTCGAGCCGGCTTCCGTTTAACCAGAGATAGACCGGCCCTGGCGCGCGTCCCGTGATCCACAACCCATCGTAGCCTGCGAAACGCAGTTCGGGTCCCCAAAAACCTCCGCAGTTGGATTCCGCCCAAAGTCCGGTGAGAGGCGATTTCCCGCAGACGACGAAGCGTCCCACCGTCGGGGCGAGCGTCCCGCTGAGCGGGCCATTCAAAAACAGGAGCGGCGCGTCCGCCGAGAGTGGGGTCAGGTCGCGGGTCAGGGAGTCATACAGCAGGCGCGCCGCCAGCGACGCGCCTCCCAGGTAATCCCGTTGCCACTCCGCTGGAATGGCGTATTCACTTGTTTCAGAGGTGGTGAGGTTGATTTTCAGGATGGGTTGCATGTGGTCATTTTTGCAAAATTTGTGAGAGGAATAGTTTCGTTCGATCTTCTTTGGGATGTTTAAAGATGTCATCCGGGGCGCCGCTCTCGATGATCATCCCCTGGTCAAAGAAGTACATGCGGTCGGCAACGGCTTTTGCAAAACCCATCTCGTGGGTCACGACCAACATCGTCATGCCGGATTGCGCCAGCCCCACCATCACGTCCAAAACTTCCTTGATCATCTCCGGGTCGAGTGCGGAGGTCGGCTCATCGAAAAGCATGATCTTGGGTTGCATGGCCAGGGCGCGGGCGATGGCGACGCGCTGCTGCTGTCCGCCGGAAAGTTGGCCGGGAAATTTATTGGCCTGCTCCGGGATGCCCACCCGCGCCAGCAACTGCGACGCCACCTCCTCGGCTTTTTCTTTCGTCCATTTGCGTACCTGGATGGGCGCCAGGGTGATATTCTGCATCACCGGCAGGTGCGGAAACAGGTTAAACTGCTGGAAGACCATCCCCGTCTCCATACGGATTTTTTCGATGTTACGCACATCGTTGGTCAGTTCGATACCGTCTACAACGATCTGCCCGCCCTGGTGATCTTCCAGGCGATTAATGCAACGGATGAAGGTGGATTTCCCCGATCCCGAGGGCCCAAAGATGACAACCACCTCGCCCTTCTGCACGTCCATGCTTACACCCTTCAAAGCCTGAAAGTGACCATACCATTTCTGGACATCGTGCGCGACAATGATTGGGCTGTTACTGACAGATGTTTCGCTCATGATCTTCTCCAAAGTGACGATTTTATATCAGCGTGACCCTTAAGGAGGGAGAGTATCCAGGAGGCCACGGTAAAAGAATTATATCATCAGCATTTGATTTCTCGATGCGCGAAAAAAGCCATAACAGGTTTTTCTTTTCCTCTTGCATTATTTCAATAATTCGTCTATGCTTAATTTGCCGCGGGAGAGACAGGGTACCACCCTGAGACTGCCCGGTCAGAAACGGCAAAATAATCACTCAAGGAGAGAAGAGATGAAAAAACTGATGTTTTTCTTCAGCGTTTTGGCGCTCGCCGGCCTGTTGCTGGCATCCTGCGCCCCGAAAGCAACACCGACTGCCGCGCCAACCGAGCCGCCCGTCGTTGCAACCGAACCGCCTGTTGGCGGCCTGCCCGATTTGGGCGGCAAAACAATTGTCGTAGCCGTCGAAAATGCTTACCCGCCTTTCAACAGCATTGACCAGGCCACCGGCAAAGGCGCAGGCTGGGATTACGACGCGGTCACCGAAATCTGCAAGCGGCTCAACTGCGTGCCTGAATTCAAAGAGGCCGCCTGGGACGGCATTTTCCCCGCCATGCAGGCCGGTGAATTTGACATGTTGGCGGATGGCGTAACCTTTACCGAGGAACGCGCCAAGATCGTGAGTTTCTCGACCCCCTACGTCGAAGTCAACCAGTATCTGCTGGTGCGCGCCGATGAGACTCGCACGGTCGAGGAAATGAAGGCCGACGCGAACGCCAAGATCGGCACCCAGATCGGCACGACAAACGAGATCGCCGCCAAAGAGTATTTCACGGGCAAAGAGATCCAGTCCTTCGAGGATTTCGGCGCGGCTGTGCTGGCCCTGAAATCCAGCGACATAGACGGTGTTGTCATTGACAATATTGCCGCCGCAGGTTTCATGAAGGAGAATGAAGGCGTCTTCAAATTGGCAGGCCAAATTGCAACCGGCGAAACGTTGGCATTCGTCTTCCCGCCCAACAGCGACTTGAAGGATGCCGTGAATGCCGCCCTGGCCGCCATGACTGCCGATGGCACGCTCGAACAACTCAACAAAAAATGGGGACTCATCCCGTAACCACATTCCAAACCGTTTCTGACAACTGTGAGATGGGGGCTGTGCCCCCATCTCACAAAATATTTTCTCGCGGGAGTTGTCCATGGAATCGTCAAACACCTTTTCCAGCCCAAGCCTGATTCCGGGCGGCTGGAAAATTTCCAAGTGGCCCTGGTGGGCAATTGCACTGGTGCTCCTCGGGCTGGCCATTGTTTACCTGATCCTGGCTTCGCCGGATTATCATTCCTCGTTCGTATACCTGGTGCAAGGCGTCTACACCACCTTGCGTATCACCGTATTTTCCTACCTGCTCGCAACGGTCATTGGCTTGTTCGCGGGACTCGCGCGGGTTTCCAAGAATGTTTTTC
Organism: uncultured Anaerolineaceae bacterium; assembly: GCA_964371065.1. GTDB lineage: Bacteria > Chloroflexota > Anaerolineae > Anaerolineales > Villigracilaceae > Denitrolinea. Next base: position 5,409 of record CAYJLS010000185.1, read on the forward strand.
TTTTTAATATCGCCACCTTTTACGTGGAAATCATACGCGGCATTCCCCTGGTTGTGTTACTTTTGTACATCGCCTTCGCGTTATTCCCCGTGTTTGTAGAATTAACCAACGGATTGGGAGACTGGGGACTCGGCATGATGCCTGGCAGTGGGGTTTCCCAATCCCTGGCCGATTTCAGCATCCGCGCCCTGCCCATGGAGGGGCGCGCCATCATCGCCCTGGGCTTTGGATATGGAGCCTATGAAGCGGAAGTCTTTCGCGCCGGCATTCAATCCATCGGCAAGGGACAAACAGAGGCCGCCCGTTCCCTGGGGATGACGTATTTACAGGCGATGCGCTTCATTATCCTGCCGCAAGCCGTCCGCCGCGTACTCCCCCCCCTGGGCAACGACTTTATCGCCTGCCTCAAAGACTCGTCCCTGGCAACCGTGCTGGCCGTGAACGAGTTGACTCAATTGGGCCGCATGTTACGCGCCAGCACTTTTCGCGTCCTCGAAGCGTTCAACATCATGGCCTTTTTATATCTCTCCATGACATTACTGCTGTCCGGCGCAGTCCGTTGGCTCGAGAAGAAGATGAAGATCGAGGAATAGGCAGGAAGTCCGCAACAAGAAGATCGTCCAGCAAAAATTGCTGGACGATTTATAAATAGAATCCAAATTCCAAAGTCTGGAGAGTTTGGACTCCGGACTCAAAGTCTCCAGACTTTGGAGTCCGCTTGCCTACAAAATCTCGTTCGTGATCTCGCGCGTACAGCGCACAAAATCCAGCACCGTCGGTACGGAGCGCATCATCACCGCCATGTTTCCCTTCACAATCAGTTTACGGGTCATCATGGCCTGCATCGGATCGAGTTTTCCCGTCACGATGCGCTTGAGATTCTCGTAAGTGGCGATCAACACAAACGCGGCCTTCTTTTCCGAGGCGTCCTTGAGTTCCGCCACGCCGCGACACTTGCCATGCCACAGGTCGAGATAATAGAATCGCCGCTCCTTCAAATTCCCCTCCGGCTCGATCTGGATGATCATATCGCCCTCCCAGTTTTTAGCGATCCCGGCGTAACGCTCGTCGCGGTTGAGTTTCGCATCCAACTCGTTCAACCAATCCATCGAAGGAAAAATGGCGCTCATTGCAATCTCCTGAAAACAGTTTTAACAATTTTACCACCCAAGCGAGGCAGACATGAACGGCGCGGTCTATTTCAATCACGGCAAGGAGAGCGGTCCCTGGGGCGACAAGATCACGCGTCTCGCGGACGTCGCGCGGGGTCGCGGTTTCGACGCGCAAAGCCTCGACTATCGCGGCCTGGACGCCGAAGCGCGCGTCGCCAAACTGCTGGACTCAGACGCGCGGGCGGCGCGTCCGCTCGTTTTGGTGGGATCCAGCCTGGGGTCGTACGTGGCGGCGGTCGCGTCCGCTTCGCTCCGACCGCGGGGGCTGTTCCTGCTCGCCCCGGCCTTTTACCTGCTCGACTTCGCAGTCCAAGAACCCGTCCCCCACGCGGACTTCGTCACGCTCGTCCACGGCTGGAACGACGATGTGATCCCGTTCGAGAACAGCGTGCGCTATGCAAAAAAATTCAAGGCCGCCTTGCATCTCGTTGAAAGCGACCATCGCCTCAGCAGTCAACTGCCATTGATCGCGTCGCTGTTCGAGGGATTTCTGAATCAGGCTTTGTAAACCATCCTCCATTCCGTCATTGCGAGCGAAGCGAAGCAATCTCCTCCATTGCACGGGGATTGCTTCCC
>CAYJLS010000186.1:0-7088 GCA_964371065.1 uncultured Anaerolineaceae bacterium
CTTAGCATCACCGTGACTCCCCTCCACAGTGGCAGTGATATAGCAGTGGTATACTCCCGACAGAAACAGCAAGGAGCAAACTATGGCGCTTGATACTGTTGAAAGATTACTCAAACAGGCCGACCTCTTATCTTCCAACGACCAGCTTTTGCTTGCGACTCGTTTGATCGAGCGCGTGCGGCACGTCAACAAACCCATCACAGGCAGGGATTTGCTAAAATCAGGCGTAGCTGGAATGTGGGCAGGCCGAAAAGACATTGGGGATAGCCTGGAATATGCCCGAAGACTCCGCGCACAAGCGCAAACGCGGGGACGCGTCTTATGATCTTGCTCGATACAGACGTGATGGTAGACGTTTTACGCGGACATGAACCTGCCAAACAATGGCTGGAATCCGCCGAGGAAGTCGGCCTGCCTGGGCTGGTCGTCATGGAATTACTGCAAGGCTGTGAAAACGCGAAGGAACAAAGGCAACTGGAAAAGTCATTGTCTGCCTACCCGCTTTACTGGCCTTCGGAAGAAGATTGCAACAGGGCATTGACAAGTTTCTCATCCCACCACTTGAGCGACAACATCGGTTTACTGGACGCCTTGATCGCCGAGACTGCGATCGGGATTCGCGGCGATCTCGCCACGTTCAACGTTAAACATTATCGGGTATTGAAGGGACTCAACCTCATACAACCTTACGAAAGATAATAAGACTCATCGGGAGGCCTCCATGTCCCAAAACAAAAATCTCTCCCGCCGCGACTTCCTCAAACTGACCCTGACTGGCCTCGGCGCGACCTTCCTCGCCGCCTGCGGACGCGCGCTTGGCATCCCCGCGACTTCCTCCCCCACCCTCACCCCGACCTCAGCCAGCACAAACTTGCTTCAGGAATTTCAGGGATGTTTTTCATTGAGTGGTTTATAATCATCATATGAAGACATACCAACCCAAGGTACGCGCCCTGAAACTCGCTCGAAAAGTCCGCGAACGCCTGACGGAGGAATTGAAGCAACCCGTGAAGGTTGTTATGTTCGGCTCGCAGGCGCGCGGCGACGCGAAAAGCGATTCGGATATTGACCTGCTGGTGTTCCTGCCTTCGCTGGACAGTTCGATGATCTACCTCGCGTCCGATGTAGCCTGGGAGGTGGGACTGAACGCGGGCAAAGTCATTTCCGTCGTCCCCGCCGAGAAAAACGAATGGAGACGACTTTCGGCTTCGCCATTTTATCGCGCGGTGAAGCGTGAGGGAATCGTTGTATGAGCGAGAAGCCTTACGATAAGAAAGCCTTGATCCAGTATCGTATGGAACGCGCCCACGAGTCGCTGGACGACGCGCGTTTAATGCTGGCACAAAAGGGCAGTAATGCCAGTATCGTCAACCGCGCATATTACGCCATGTTTTACGCGGCGCTGGCCTTGCTCATCACGATTGACAGGGGCTCATCCAAACACCAGGGCGTCATCGCCTTGTTCGATGAGAACTTCATCATGACAAATATCCTTCCCAAAGAATTGGGCAAATTATTCCATCGCGCGTTCGACATGCGCCAGTCTGGTGATTATCGGGATATGTTGGTAGTTACTGAACAACAAGCCGTTGACGCGGTGAACGCGGCGGTGAATTTCTTGTCTGCCGTCGAAGAAAAGTTATTGGAAGCAAACAAATAAAACGTTGTAGGTTGTTCATTCAAACAAACCCCTCGGGAGGGACGACTCCATGTCCAAAAACATTTCCCGCCGCGACTTCCTCAAATTGACCCTGACCAGCCTCGGCGCGACCTTCCTCGCCGCGTGCTGATCGAAAAATACGAAGACGAGCGCGTGCCAGAAATAACGGAAATGTAGACAAACGTCCCTGAAGCCAGAAACTTCAGGGACGTTTTGATTAACTTCCACTATTTGCTTTTCGTTGAGGAGGTTTTTTTCTTTTCAACAGGTTTCCTGCCAGCGCTCTTTTTCGCGGTTGACTTCTTCGCATCAGATTTCTTCGTGACATTCTTCTTCGCTGCTTTTTTCACAACCACGCGCTTCTTTACTTCTTTCTTCTTTCCTCTTTCCTCATCCTCAACTTTCACTTCTTGCTTAATTCCGAATAGTTCATCGTACTTCGTTTGAATCGACGGAATCCCCGCCCCATTCAAATTACCATTCACCAATCCCCAATTACCACCATCCACGAATCTAAAATCCAAAAACGTGTGACACTTGTACGCGCCGAGTTCCACATACAATCCCTGTTCGGCGATCTCTCTGCAAGAGCGGATATATTCCAAGTTGGTGATCCCATCGCGGAAAATGACGTAGCCATCGCTCGGCAGTCCCAGCCCTTTGGCGAGGGATTTCTGGCGCAGTTGTCCATTCTCCAAAAACGCCGCAGAAGTTTTTATCCACCCGCGCGTATCCGCAAACTTATTGTGATAGATGATCAGCCCGCGTTCCTCCATCCGCTTATCCGCTTCATATCCGCTGACCACTCCGTTGGAATAGGCGAACACGTTTTCGTCCACGTGACCTTCAGGCGTAAACAAATCATACAGGAAGAAATTATCCACGCCCGCGAAGACGCGGCGACGATGGAGCAACGGCGAGATAATCTGCTCGTGATAGCGGACAAAACCCTCGTCGGGCGTCTCGTCCCATTTGGCGCGGCGGTACTCCATCCCATATTTTTCGTGGAAGCCCTCCACTTGTCCGTGCCCAAACATCGGCAGGCCAGGCAGGGTCGAGAGCAAAACGCACACGCCAAAATATTTGTCCGCTTTGCCGAACTGCTCCACGGCGGACTTCTCATCGGGGTTGTTCATGAAATTGACGTATCTCTGCAAAATGCGCGCGTCGAACTCCAACGTGTTCTTGATCGCCATGCGATACTTGGCGTTGTCCTCGTCCCTCAGCATGTGCATGAACGCGGAGTTGTAGACGCGGTGCATACCCAGCGTGCGGACGAAGTATCCCTCCATCAGCCAGAAGGCCTCCGCGAGGAGCAACGTATCGGGGACTTCCGCCGCGACGCGGTCCACGACCTCGCGCCAAAACTCGATGGGCATCGCCGCTTCAAACTCGGACCTGGAAATGCCGCGCTCCGCCCGTGACGGGATCGCGCCGCCCGCGCCCGGTTCGGGGAACCACAATCGCTGGATGTGCTTCTTCGCCAGCGTCATCGCCGCGTCGAAGCGGATGATGGGGAAGTTGCGCGCCACGTGCAGGATAGTCTGAATGACAGCCTCGCGCACTTCGGCTTTGAGATAGTTGAGTTGTGCGGTGTCGTTCCACGGGAAGGATGTCCCGTCGTTGCCGTGGTAGATGTATTTAGTCTGCTGGTCGCTAGTCTGATAGTCTACTCGTCGAAAGACGACAGCGGCGTCGGAGTGATCGTAGTAATGATCTTCCAAGACAATCGCGGCGCGGGAGTCGTCGCAGAGATTTTCGGAGTTGAATGTATATGAAGGATAGGGCGGATTATCAAGTGAGATGAACCAATCGGGGTGTTCGATGACCCAGTTCGAGTCAATGCCCATGTGATTCGGCACCATGTCCGCGGAGAGACGGATGCCGCGTCCCCAGGCGCGGAAGCGGAGATTGTCGAGCGCACCCCAGCCACCGAGGTCATTAGCGATATCGTAACTTCTGAGCGAATACGCCGAAGCGACCGCGTCCTGCTGTCCCATGCGCTGTTTCATCTTTTGGCTGGCGCGACTGCGCTCCCACAGGCCGATGAGCCACAAACCCGTGAAGCCGCGTCGGGCAAGTGTATCGAGTTCCTCGTCAGGGACTTGATCGAGTCGCGAAATGTCGCGCTGATATTTCTTCGAGAGTTGGTCGAGCCAAACGTAGGCATTCTTGGCAATCAGCACCAGCCGCGGCATCCACTCTTTGTCGGGACTGTACCGTTCGTATTCGGGATAGCCAAAATAGGTGGGCACTTCGGCGGTGGGCTTGAAGTCCACGGGGCCGCGCTGGCGGATGGCGTCCTCGCGGACGAAGTCCATGGCGCGCAAAAGCCGCTGGACGAATTCCTCGCCGAGCAGTCCGCCCCACTTTTGGATGATGAATTCCAGTTGACCTTCGAGTGAATACGGCGAAGCCAGCGCGGGCGCGCGCAACATATCAATCAGCGATTCGCCTTTCCCCTCGACTGTGGATATTTGACCAAAGTAATTTCCCAACTCCGCGATCATTTTTTCGTAGGCAGTTTTTTCCAGCGACGCGTCATCGAAGAGTTCCGTCAGCGGCGTGGCGGCAGGATTGTTGTTGTGCAGGTTGACGAGCAGGAGTTCTTCGATGGTCTGCCCCCCTCTCCCCGTGGGAGAGGGGCTGGGGGTGAGGTCCGATGCGAGGTATTCATCAGGTGTCACCTCCCCGCGATACACCGTCGGCGTGGGGAAGGCGGAGACAAACCTCACCTGGGTATCACGCACGGGAGCCACGCCCAGCCTCAAGTCGAGGAAAGAGGCGGCGGAGGTCATCTGCGCGGGCGCGGCGTGACGCGTCAACAAAATCCGCAGGGCCTCGTCAATCAGTCCCAGCGCGTACAAGTCCCCGGCAGAGACGTTCATCTGCGCGGCGATCTTGCGGGCCGAGGCCAGGTCGGGGAAGCGCAAACTGTCGAGCGCGTAGCGGTCGCGGGCGTGGCGGGAGAGGTGTCGGTTGGGCATGGCCTAATGATACCGCAAAGCCAACGGCGGGTGTTTTGGAGTATACTTTTACGCGCATGCCTGCGTTCACTTCGGAGTTCGTCACGTTCCTTGCCGTGTTGTTGGGAGCCGTTTTTTACCTGGCGGTTCTGTTCAGCGCGTTCCGCCGCCGTAGTGGGCAGGAATTTTCGGCGATTCTGCTGGGGTTGTACGCGCTGGTGGCGCTGGCGTTGCAGGTGGGGGATGCCTTCTGGCGGGGCGGATTTTTCCCGCAGATGGACGAGCGCGGATTCTTAAGCCTGGAAATTTTCGGCACGCTCTTCCTGGCGTTTTTGCTGGTGCTGGTGGTGCGCGCCTTCCTGCGGAGCGAAGGCTGGACCTGGCTGGCGGTGGGCGTCCTGTGGGCGCTCGGACTGGCCGCGCTGGATGCTCAACTGTTCAACCTGCCCGCCGTGATCTGGACGAACGGGGTGGTTCAATTGAAGAACGACGGGCTGTCCCTGGCTTGGGCTATTTTGGGCTGGCTGGTTTTCATGGGCGGTGTCATCGGCAACCTGCTCGGCGCGCGGCGGCAACTGCGCCAGCCCCTGCACCGCAACCGGCTTTCGTACTGGTTTCCGATCCTGGTGCTGCTCGTCATTAACGATTTGCTCGTGTTGGGCGGCGCGGCCATGTTGGGCAATCCCCTGCGGCTGGCGGCCGTCATTGTGATTGGGTATGTGACGCTGACCCATAACCTGCCCGACTCGCGCCTCATTTTGCGGCGCACGCTCATTTACATTATCACCACCCTGTTGATCGTGGCCTTTTACCTGGTCAGCGCGCTCGGCGTCCAACCGCTGTTCCGCGCGGTGTCCAACTACAATCCGCTGGTCACCGGCGCGGCCATCGCCATCCTGCTGGCGCTGCTCTTTACGCCCCTGCTCGGCCTGGTGCAACGCCTGGTGGATAAATTCCTGCGCATCCAAATCACAGATGCGGGGCGCACCCTGCATCAATACAGCGAATCGATCAGCAACATCCTCGACGTGCAACGACTGGCCAGCGTGGCGGTTGGCATCATCATCGAAGCGATGGGACTCCAGCGCGGCTTTCTCTTTCTGGTGGATACGGAGACGGCCACCGGCGGGCGCCGCGTCTACCGCCTGCGCGCGGCCCGCGCCGACGGCGAGCGCCAGATCCTGCCCCTGCTGCTGGACGAGGATCATCCCATCGCCCAGCACCTGGCGCGGGATGGAAAGACGCTTCCGCAATTCGACCTCGACCTGCTCCCCGCCTTCCGGGATATCACCCCGCTCGAACGCGAATGGTTCGACCGCCTCGAGACCGAGGTCTACGCGCCGATCTTCGCCAACCGCCGCTGGATCGGAATGCTGGCGCTCGGCGCGAAACTCTCCAGCCAGCGCTTCAGCGACGACGACCTGGTGACGGTCAGCGCGCTTGCCAACCAGACGGCGGTCGCGCTCGAAAACGCGCGTCTCGTGGAAAACCTGCTCAAACTCAACAACCGTTTGAGCCAGGCCTACCGCGATCTCGACAAGGCCAATCACGACCTCGAGCGCCTCGACCAGACCAAAAGCGATTTTATTTCCATCGCCTCGCACGAACTCCGCACGCCGCTGACGGTCATCAAAGGCTACACCGAGATGTTGCTCGAAGACCGCAACCTCAACGACAACTTCAAACAGGTGGTCGGCTCCCTGCACAAGAGCACCTTGCGCCTGCACGAGATCATGGACTCGATGTTCGACATCGCCCAGATCGACGCGCGCGCCCTGCAACTCCACGTCCAGCCGGTGGACACGGCCGCGCTGGTGCGGGACGTTTGCAACGGACTGAAAAAATCCCTGGCCGGCCGCAACCTCTCCCTGACCCTCGACCTGCCTCCGTTACCGACGGTGAAGGCCGACCCGAACATTCTCCGCAAAGTCTTCTCGCATTTGTTGAGCAACGCCATCAAGTTCACCCCCAACAACGGAAGCATCCGCGTCACCGGGACGGTCGCGCCGCCCAGCCAGATTGACCTGCCCAACGGCGGCGTGGAGATCATCGTCACTGACACGGGTGTGGGCGTGGATCCCGATTTCCGCGATGTGATCTTCACCAAGTTTTACCAGCCCGGTGAACTGAACAAGCACGCCACCAGCCAGAGTCGTTTCAAAGGCGGCGGCGCGGGGCTGGGACTGGCGCTTTCGAAAGGCATCGTCGAAGCGCACGGCGGGCGCATCTGGGTGGACAGCCCCGGCCACGACGAAGTCCATTTCCCCGGCAGCCAGTTCCACGTGCTATTGCCGCTGTCCAAACGGGATGAAGGCATGACCATCCCGATGGGCGGCGCGGTGAACACGCAACTCGGCAACCCAAATGGTTCGGGGAGCGAGTGAGCGGGGGTACACTAATGCCCGATTTTGCACCGAAGTCGGAGACTTCGGACTCCGTATCTAAACAGTATTGCTCCTTAG
>CAYJLS010000187.1:0-2298 GCA_964371065.1 uncultured Anaerolineaceae bacterium
GGGACGGAGGCGGGCGTCACATCCGTCGTCGCCGCGTACGACGGCTATCTCACCCGCCTGGCGGACTGGAAGGCCTCGGTCATCCTGCGCGTCCCCAGCGACCCGCTCCAGCCCGGACGGCAGATTTGGCTCTACTACACCCACATGGCAAACCTGGACGGCGACTCCTACATTTCCGCCGATTTCCCGCCCGGCACGCGCGAATTGTTTGTCATCGCCGGGACATTGCTCGGCTATCAGGGCAACTACTCCGGCGACCCGGGCAACCCCACCGGCGTTCACCTGCACTTCTCCATCGTGCGCGACGATGGGAGCGGCAACTTCCTGAACGAACTGGCCATCAAAAACACCTACGATCCCTCGCCCTATCTTGGACTGGAACTCAACGCGAAGAATAGCACAGGCGAAGTCCCTCTGTGCGCAGACTCGCCGCCTCGCTGAATCATTGAATCGCTGAATCGTTGAATCGTTGACTCTCTGACTCGCTGACTCGCTTTCGGAGGCCCCATGGATTATCAGGATAAAGTAGTGCTGATCACCGGCGCGGGCCGCGGCGCCGGGCGTCAATTGGCGGAAGCCTTTGCCGCGCAGGGCGCGCGCCTGGCGCTCAACGACATCTCGCCGCAGAACGTGGAATCCCTGGCAGATGAACTCCGCCTGCGCGGCTTCCATTCCAAAGTCTATGTGGAAGACATCGCTAAAAAAATGGCCGCGCAGGCGCTCATCAAACAGGTGGAGGACGACTTTGGCCGCATTGACGCGCTCATCAACCACGCCTCGGTCGAACCGCGCGCCGCCCTGCTCGACATGGACGAATGGGACTGGCATCGCACCCTCGACGTAAACCTGACCGGCCCGTTCCTCACCATGCAATCTGCCGGGCGCCTCATGCGCGAGCGCGGCGGGGGCGTGATCGTCAACATGGCCTCATTCCCCGGCGGCACCGTCGCGCTCGACCGCGCCGCCTACGTGTCCAGCCTGTTCGGACTCGTCGGCCTGACGCGGCAGGCGGCGCGCGAACTGTTCGCCTACGGCATCCGCGTCCACGCGGTGGGGCGCGGGCTGGGTCGCTTCCAAAATAGCGGCGCCAACGTCCCCGCGGACCTGTCGCGCGCGGTGTCCTTCCTGTGCAGTGAGCAAGCCGCGCATCTCACCGGGCATATCGTCAACGTGCCGTAGGTCAAATTGCCAATTCGATCTACAAAGAGAGGCAAAATGGATCAATTGCTTGAATACCGCCAACGCCTGCTCGACCGCTACGAAGCGGCCGCGCGCGAGTTCCGCGAAGCCGTCGAAACGGCGGACAGCCCAAACGTCCCGCGCGAGGCGGGCGGCTGGAGCGCGCACCAGATCGCGGCGCACACGCGCGACGTCGAGAAGATGGTCTACGGAATGCGCGTCCGCCGCACGCTCGAGGAGGACGATCCGCTGTTCGAGAATTTCGACGGCGACGCGTGGATGGCCGAGCATTACCACCCGGACGAACCGCTCGCATCCATTCTGGACGAGTTGGCTGGTTCCGTGCAAGAGGCCGTCGCGCGGCTGAGGGGACTCCCGCCCGAGGCCTGGACGCGTCCCAGCCGACACGCGGCCTACGGCGGCGGCTTCACCACACAGGCCTGGGTCGAGCGCAGCCTGGCGCATATCGAGGAGCATTTGAAGACAGTAACCAGTAATCAGTAACCAGTTATCAGTTATCAGTGGAAAAGAGCAACGCCTCGCGGAGTGAACCGCGAGGCGTTGTTGGTTTGCGACAGATTCTGGCTAATGGATTAACGCAGGCAACAAACCAGTGAGCCACGCCAAAAGCGCGGGGATAAATTCCAAGCCGGCCCACCCGACGAGGATTCCCAAAATCGCCCCGGCGAGGATGTCGGACGCATAATGCACGCCCATCGAGACGCGCGCCAGCGAAACGAGCGGCGCCCAAATGCAAAGCAGGATTGCCAGCCACGCGGGGCCGAATCCGAGGGCGAGGACGGCGATCAGGAAGGCGCGTGCCGCGTGGCCCGACGGGAAGGAGTGCGGGTCGGTGTTGCGATAGATTCCGCCCCATTCCCCTGCGGGGCGGCGGCGGCGGACGGTGAATTTGATGGTCAGCACGATGACGGCCAGCCCCGCGATTCCGGCAAATAGGACGAGCGCCCACTGTTTCCAAAATGAATCGCCGAGCCGCCACAAGAGGAGCAGTCCCAGTCCCCAGAACCACGAATCCCCCGAATGCGCGAAAAAGACCGCCAGTGTGCGAAGCAGGCCGGGTTGTTCGGCCACGCGCAGGCGGTCGGAGAGACGCGCGTC
>CAYJLS010000187.1:2398-6839 GCA_964371065.1 uncultured Anaerolineaceae bacterium
TCCCAGACGATAACGCGGCCTTTGATGCCGAGACGATTGCAGACGTGCTCCACGAGTTCATCCAGCGCGGCGCTGTGGGTGAATATCTTCCAGAAGGCGCCGAGACCGACGAGGGAGGCCTGTCGCATCGGGGACTTGCGGTTGCCGATCAACTGCTCCCACAGGTCAAGATGTTCGGTGGTCATGCGGACGTGGGTGATGTGGATGTCCGCGCCGCACAGTTCAATGTCTTTGAGGCGGGTGTAAGTCCGCTTCGAATCGGGAAAGCGCGCTTCCATCACTTCACGCGGGCAGACGCCATAGTACAGTTCATCCTTTGTTTCCATGCACTTGGACACCAGCCAGTCCACCATCTCCCCTTTGAGCGTGGGAATGTCGGAGGAAACGGCCAGCACGTACTCGGTCTTTGGATCAAGTTCAAGAGCCTTGTTCACGCCCGCCACGATGTTGGCGAGCATGCGTCCCTGGTTGGGGACGTAGTGGATCGGCTTGGCGCTGGTCAGCCCGCTCCTGGCAGAGAGGCCGATCAGGATGATGGTGTCCACCTGTTGTGCGGCGTTGAGCGCATCCAGTACCCATTGGATCATGGGCTTGCCAGCCATGTCAATCAGCGCTTTGGAATCACCCTTGGAATAGGAATACAGGGGATCTTCTGGCTGGGGGATGCCACCTGCGGTTACGATAGCGTACATAAAACCTCCAGATATTTTCGATTTACGATTGACGATTTACGATTGGTGAAATACGAGCGCATTCCATGACGAAGATGCGCGATAAATCGTAAATCAAAAATCTGAAATCGTAAATCAATTGAGTTCCTGCAACTGCGGCTCGAAGCCGAGTTGATCGAGCATTTCGGTCAACTCAGGCCAGGTGAGCGGACGGTTCTTGCCGGAGATCGCCACCAGCGCAGCTTCCATCATGTTTGTGCCGAAGGAGCGTCCGTCCATGACGGGCGTGGTGGTGACGAGGTATTTCACGCCGCACTGCCTGAACAGTTCCACGTCTTCGGGCGTGGTGGTGTTGGTGACGATGACCTTGCCCTTCATGTCATCGGGCATGTTGCGTTTGATGTAGAGACAATCGCCCGCCACAACGGTGGCCCACTGATAATATTTTTCCCATTTCGGCGTACGCACATCCTGCTTTTCGCCGGTGGGATACAGCCACTCGAACGGGAAGAAGCGCGTCACGATGGGGATCATGATGCCGGCCAGGATGCGGAGTCCCTTCAACGTGCGGATCGGGATCGGGACATCCAGCGCAAACATCAGGTCGCAGAAGACCGTCTCGTAGCCTGCTTCGACGAACGACCTGGAGAGTCCCCAGCGGTCCACGCCCACGGTCATCATCATCTTGCGGCCGTGCTGGTCGAGGTAATCCTTGAGATGTTTTTCGAGAAAGGCGGGGGCTTTGTTTTCGAGCGTGTTCTTTAAACCGCCACCGTCCACGACGGGAGTCTTCTGGATGTAGCGCACTAATTTTTGAACGGAATGAAATGGATAGAACTTGCCTTCCACGATGGCCCCCAAATCCGCGCCGCCCACGCCGAAGGCGTCCACCGTTCCATCCAACTCTTTATATTTCAATGCGGCGGCTTCCATATCGCCGTCCGTGCCGATGCGTTCGATGCTGACCTTTTCGCCCAGCAACGTCACTTCCACCTTCTTGTTGCGCTTCGACGATCCAATGCTGATGCTGACCGCTCGTTTCATGGCAGGGCCTCCTGGGATAAAATCTTCGGCGAGTATACACCGAATTGGGGGAAGATGTAAAATTGAGACGGAGGCCTGCCATGACCCGAAAACTGATGTGGATTTTTCTGATAGCGTTCGCGCTCCTAAGCGCCTACAACGTGCTCGTTCTCCGCTTCAACCTGTTCCCGTTGTTCAATCCGATGCTCACCCCGCTGACGACCCTGCTCGGGTTTGGATTCGCCCTCCTGCACGCCAGCCAGCGCTGGAACTGGCGCGCCGCGCTGACGTTGTTCGCGCTGTCCTTTTTCATCAGCCTGGCGTATGAAAGCCTCGGCGTCGCGACTGGACTGGTTTACGGCCCGTATCACTACACCGAAAAACTGGGACCCAAGTTCCTCGGCCTCGTGCCGTACCTGATTCCCGCCGCGTGGTTCATGATGATGTACCCATCCCTGGTCATCGCCGAGCGGATCGCGCCGCGCTCTGAGGACTGGAAGCGCGGACTGACGGTCGCCGCGCTCGGCGGAGTCATCATGACCGCCTGGGATGTGATGATGGATCCGATGATGGTGCGCGGCGGACACTGGATTTGGGAAGTCCAGGGCGCGTACTTCGGCATTCCCCTGCAAAATTACTGGGGTTGGTGGCTGACGACGTTCAGCGTGTTCCTCGTCAATTGGCTGATCGCATCTCGAAACAGCGGGCAACCCAAAGTTCAAGATGACCGGCTGGCAGTCCTCAGTTACATCATCACCGGGTTGAGCGGAATCCTGGTCTGTCTCGATCCCGATACGGTGACCGAACTCGGCGGCGCGGCGTTGGCGGGATTCTTTGCCATGTTCCCGTGGGCGGTGATGGGATGGTGGAAGACGGGGACGACTTTATATAATCCAGATTATAATAATCCCAGTTATATAAAAGGAGCCAGCCATGTTCGTTGACCGCCGACAGGAACTCGCCTTTCTGAACAGCCTGCTCGACCGCAAGCATCCCGGCCCCGCCCAACTGGTTTTGCTGTATGGGCGTCGCCGCGTCGGGAAAACCGAATTGCTTTTGCATTGGGCGCGCAACAGCGGAGTGGATTTCACATATTGGGCGGCGGTGCGCGAAAGTCCCACCATGCAACGCAATCGCCTGTTTGCGCGGCTGCTCGACGTCCCGGAAGAGAGCGCCCCGGCTCCTCGCTCCTGGCCTTCGCTTTGGGAGGCCGCCGCGGGCGTGCTGAAAAACAAAAAGCACATCCTGATCCTGGACGAACTGCCCTACGCCGCCGAAGCGGATTCGGCCATGCTGTCCGCCTTGCAACACGCCTGGGACCAGCACTTCCAACACTCAAATCTCATCATCATCCTGTGTGGATCGCACGTGCGCGTGATGGAAACCCTGCTTTCGCGGCAGTCCCCGCTTTTCGGCAGGATGACGGCCCAATGGCATCTCACCCCCCTGCCGTTTTCCAGTTTGCGGGAATTCTTTCCACGCTGGAGCGCGGAAAAACGCGTAGCCGCTTACGCCATGGTGGGCGGCATTCCCGCGTATTTGAATTGGCTGAACCCGGACCAAGCGCTTGTGGAAAATATTCGCAATGTGATCCTGGCTCCTGGCGGCATGTTTCTCGCGGAGCCGTCGTTTTTGCTTTACGATGAAGTGAAGGAATTGAAGAACTACATGGCCGTGTTGAAAGCCATTGGCGCGGGCCATCATGCCTTGAACGAGATCAGCGAACACGCTTTCCTGCCGGGCAGTGGGGTCAACGCGTATCTCTCCACATTGCAGGAATTGCGCCTGGTGGAGCGCCGCCTGCCGTTGACAGTGCGGGCAGGCGAACGCGGCAAGTCGCGTTCCGGGCGCTATCATCTGGGCGACGCCTACTTCCGCTTTTATTTTCACTTCCTCGCGCCTTTTCAGGACAATCCGTTGCTTGAAGCGGAACAGATCCTGGAACGTATCCAAAAGGATTTGCGCGCTTTCGTCGGCGCGACGGCATTCGAGGATCTGTGCCGCCAATGGGTGATCGCGCAGGGCAGGGACGGCAACCTGCCATTTACTCCGACCGCAGTCGGCAGTCATTGGAGCAGGCGCGTCCAGGTGGATGTGGCGGCCGTCAATTGGGAAAGCAAGCACCTGTTATTGGGCGAATGCAAATGGGGCGTAGACAAAATTGACCGCCAGGTTGCCCGCGACCTGATCGAGGAAAAGACTCGTAAAATGATGCCCGACCTGCCGGACATGGGGGAGGGCTGGCACATCCATTACGCCCTCTTTGGGAGACAGGGTTTTACCGATTCTGCAAAAAGTGAAATGCGCCGCGTGGGTGGCTTGTGCGTGGACCTGAAGCATATTGACGCAGTGTTGAGGAAGGTGGAAAGTGGCGGGTGAGGTGGTCAAGTAGAGTAGAGGAGCAGGGAATATAGTTTAGGCTACGGGGTACGTCTGTGTCCGGGTTTCCCCTTCTGTGGCTCAGTTACCATATGCCTTGCTACACGCCCTGCTCCCCCCTCCTCGAACCGGACGTGCGGTTTTCCCGCATCCGGCTCTCCTGAAAGCTCTCGTCTCAGGCTTTCACAGGTCTTACAAATACACCTGTTTGGCCTCTTGACCAGCCTCGCCCTCAGTGTGGAAAGTCTTTTCCGTAGTGTGACTTTTTGAGTCAAGCGGTTTTCCTCACATCTCGATTGAAGCATGCTCTCAGTAAAGCCCCTTCGCTCCACAGGCATTACCCTGCTTCTTCGCTACTATGGGCTTCT
>CAYJLS010000188.1:0-6799 GCA_964371065.1 uncultured Anaerolineaceae bacterium
CAAACCAACGTCAGCAATAAACCGCAACGCTTCATCGAATTGCCAACAATCAATACTTGCTTTACTTCGTCGAAATTTCTCGTACCGCAGATTGTATAAAAGTTGCTGGACATCGTCAAGCAATGCTTCATTAGTGTTGGAGAATCCTACCACAACGCTTTTATCTCGTCCACGCCGATGGTGTATATAACCGTCCGTTTCAAATAATCCACGCAAACACCATCTACTCCAACTTTCGTTTGCTGTGATCCATTCTGGGATATGCAGATCACATCTGTTCTTAGGTCCGGGTTCAAAACCGAGAGTCGAACTTATGCCTGTGCCATACAATCGAATATGAACACAATTCGAGAAAGGATCTTTGCGCAGGATGGGAGGTTTTCCAAAAACTCGGTTCACAAGACTGGCGAACCTCTCGATCAGATTACGATATTTAGAATCGCAAGCAATATCTAAGAGTTCTGTTCGTGAATTCTGGACTAAACAGCCATCTCCCAAATAAACGCCTACCAAATAAGCGAGTTCTTCATAGTTGCCTGCCAGACTGAGAGGTTCATATCGAATTTTCGCTGCCTCTGATTTAGACCTTAGCGGCGATTCTTGCAAAACTCTCATTATGGTGGATTGGCTCACGCCAAGCCGGGAAGCAATTTGCCGAGTCGAGAGTCGCTCCTCAAAATAAAGGCGCTGAATGTGTTCTCTGGTAAGGTTCGTATCCATGCGACAAGTTTGTTTAGTGTGCCGAGACCCAGGATCGAACTGGGGACACCGCGATTTTCAGTCGCGTGCTCTACCAACTGAGCTATCTCGGCCAGACTGTTTCGGTTGTTAAGCGTGCGGAATTTTACTAGCGGATGGGAGGATTGTCAAGCAAAGATTTTTACGGGTATAATCCCGCCTCGTTTCAACCACACCCATCCCGACGGAGTATCTTCTTGAGCCGCGTCATCAATCCCGATTCCACTGGAAAAGACCGCACACGACTGACCAAAGCCATCGTGCTTGCCATCCGTGAATTGGCGAAACAATCCGAACCGACAGCGGCCGCGCGCGACCTGGCCGCGTTCATCTCCCTGGCCCTGTCCGTCATCGCGGACGGGATTGACGCCTCCGTGGCTGCCTGGGAAAAGCGCGACTACTGGGTGAAGGCCGATAAGTTTCGCATGGAATGGATGTGGGCGGGAGTGACCGCCGCAAAGATGAAATCCGCCGTTCTCGCGGACGACTGGGGCGCGGTGGCCTTGCTCCTGCCGCAGATCGCCGGGAAACTGGGCAAGGTGCAGGTCAGTGACAATCACCGTCTCGGCAAGCCGTGGGTGGGGGCCTGGCAAAGCCTGAAAAAATCAGAACATTGAAATTTGGGTCGGGCTTCGATGCCCATTGACCAGCACAAAGGGGGCGGCGCACTGGATGGAGATGCCGAGTTTTCGCAAATGGGACAATTCCCGCAGGCGGCCCTCGCGCCGCGCCCGCAGAATGGCCTCGGCTCCCTTTGGACCGATGCCCGGGACGCGCAGTAACTCGCGTTTGTCGGCCCAGTTAACTTCCACAGGCCGATCGGCCAGGTGACGGCGCGCCCAGGCCAGTTTGGGGTCCGATTCGAGCGGGAGGTTGCCGCCGTCCGCGAAGGGCAAATCCTCCAGGTCGAATCCATAATCCCGCAAAAGGAACGAGGCCTGGTACAGGCGATGCTCGCGCAGGGGCGCCACCGCGGCCTTGTTTTCGAGCGGCGTGTCGCGGATGGGGGAGAAGGCCGAGAAGTAAGCGCGTCCGAGGCGGACGTTTTTGTGCAGCCACTCGGTGGTGGTGAGCAGTTCCAGGTCGGATTCGTCCGCGCCGCCCGCCACGAATTGCGTGACCGAGGAGGGCCAACGTCCGTTCCAGCCTTTGTAGGCGGGTTGGCTGCGGCGGATTTGTTCCACCCATTTCAAAGGTTGGAGCAGTTCATCGAGGAATTGTTTGTGCGGAGCCAGCCGCGCCAACCGGTCGGTGTTTGGCGCTTCGAGGTTGACCGAGACGCGGTCCGCGAGTTGCATGGCGCGGTAGACCTGCGCCTTCTCTGCGCCCGGCATGATCTTCAAATGGATGTAGCCGCGAAAGCCGAGTTTGTTTCGCAGGATGTCGGCGGTATCCAGCAATTTATCCTGCGTGCGGACGCCTCCGCCAGCCAGCCCTGAACTGAGGAAGATGCCCTCCGCCGCGCCGGATTGGTTTAACTTGATGAAAAGGTTGGCGAATTCTTCGGGTTGGAACGTGGCGCGGCGGAAGTCGCGTCCCGCGCGGAAGGGACAGTAGAAACAGTCCCGTTCGCAGGCGGACGAGAGCAGGGTTTTCAGCAGGAGAATATTTTTCCCGTTGGGGAGTTGCGCCGGGTGAACGAAGGCCTGGTCTTTTTCTTTGGGTGTGAAGCAGGTGGGTTTAGGGGGCTCGCCGCCCTGCGAAGTCCCCGAAGGGGGAGCGGAGGGTACCCCCGAAGTCGAAGGACGGGTTACCTGAAAATTTACCGAAGGGCGGTGTTCCACATCTGCCTCGAAAGACATTTGAGAGGAAAGCAGTTTCAGGCGGGAGAGGGCGTCCATGCTGTAATATTAGAACGGATGGGCTATTTTGTCAATGGGAGTTTCTTGAAATCGAAGCCAGATAAATCCCCACTAAAATCAACGCGCCGCCGAGCAGTGTCAGCGAGGAGGGAGATTCGCCGAGAATGAAAAACGCCAGGATGGCCGAACCAATCGGTTCGCCAAGCGTGGTCACAGAGACTAGCGAGGCGGGCATGTAGCGCAAGGCCCAGTTGTAGGTGGAATGCCCGATCAGTTGGGGGATGAGGGCGAGGAGGAGCATCCACAAATAGGCGACGGGCGGGTAGCCAAAGGGAGTCTGCCGCGCGGCCAGCATGGTGAGGAGCAGGGCCAGCGCCGCGACGCCGTAAACGATGAAGATGTATGGGACGAGGCTGATCTTCGCGCGTAATCTTCGTCCGATCATCAAGTAGGCGGCCACCGCCCACGCGCCCGCCAGCGCCAGGAAATTGCCGAGGAACGCGGAACCCGCTAAAAGGTCCGCGAGAGGCGGGCAGGTCAGGAATCGCCCTTCGACTTCGTTCGCTTCGCTCACTCCGCTCAGGGCGGTGACGGAACAGGAATCTCCCAGCCCGACGATGATCCCGCCCAGCAGGGACAGTCCCATGCCGATCCAGACCCAGCGCGTGGGAATCTCCCGAAGAAACAGGGGGGAGAGCAACGCCACCCACAGCGGGCCCGTGCTGACCAGCGCAACCGAGGCGATGACGGTGGTGTATTCGAGCGAGGTGATCCAGGTGGCAAAGTGGACGGAGAGGAAGAGTCCCGCCAGCGCGGCCAGAAACCACTCGCGGCGCGTCAGGGCGCGGATTTCGTCGCGGTGACGGAGCAGGGCAAACGGCGCGAGGGCCAGGCTGGCCAGGGTCAGCCGCGCCGCCGCGATGACCAGCGAGGGCGCGTCCTGTTGCGCCTGGCGGATGAAGATGGAGGCGGTGGAGACGGCCAGGATGGCGATGAAGATGGCTAGGGCAATGCGGGATTTAGTCATGTTAGTTTGATAGTTTGATAGTTCGATAGTTTGGTAGTTTTGGTGGGCGGATTGTAGATGGAAAGCAAATGAAACGCAAGCGCGAAAACCTCCGAGCTTTTCCACTCGGAGGTTACCGATGACTGAAAACCGATGACTGATTACTGATGACTGATTACTGGTGACTGGCTCACTCGCTTGGCACGATCATCCAAATGATGATGTAGACGAGGATGCCCGGCACGCCGCCGGGGATGAGGGCGATAACGAAGGCCAGGCGGAACCAGAACGAACTGATGCCAAAGAATTCGGACAATCCGCCGCAGACGCCCGCGATCATGCGGTTGTTTTTTGAGCGGCGCAGGGGTTGTTTTTGTGTGGACATGGATACCTCCAAGGTTCTGTGTTTTCACCGTCATATACGCAGGTTGGTGAAAAAAGACGCAGACGGGTTGACTTGAAATTTGTTTCTCTACCGTACAAATTCTTAACGCGAATACCGCGAATAGGCGAATGTCACGAATTCTCTCCATTTTCCTTCGCGGAATTCGCTCACATCGTACTTTAGTACATCGTGCTTTAGCATTCGCGCAATTCGCGTTGAAAGATGTTGGGCAGAATCTAAAATGTACGGTAGCAAGAAATTTGTTAGATAATCGTATAAATATCATCCAAATTCTTGACATTATCGAAGAGCGGGGTAAAATAGCGCTATACAACACAAGGAGATTAAAATGGCTTTCGAACTTCCCAAACTTCCATACTCGGTCGACGCGCTCGAACCCACCATTGACGCGCAGACCATGACTATCCACCACGACAAACATCACCAGGCATACGTGACCAATCTCAACGCCGCCATCGAGAAGCATCCCGAACTGGCGGGCAAATCGCTGGAGTCCCTGCTCGGCGACTTGAACGCGGTCCCCGAGGCTGTCCGCGTCGCCATCCGCAACCACGGCGGCGGGACGTGGAACCATTCCATGTTCTGGGAGATCATGGCGCCCAAGGCGGGCGGCGCGCCGAAGGGCGGACTCGCCAAAGCAATTGAGGCGGCCTTCGGTTCGTTCGACGCCTTCAAGGCGGAATTTGAAAAAGCCGCCAACGGGCGTTTCGGTTCGGGCTGGGCCTGGCTGGTCAAGAAAGGTAGCGGACTGGCCGTTGTCTCCACCGCCAACCAGGACAATCCCCTGTCCGAGGGACTCGCTCCCGTCCTGTGCGTTGACGTGTGGGAACATGCCTACTATCTCAAGTACCAGAACCGCCGCGCGGAATACGTCACCAACTGGTGGAACGTGGTCAACTGGGACGAGGTCGCGCGCCGCTTCAACGGCTAGGATCTGTCCTGAAAAATAATGCCTTGTCACAGGCGCGAAGCCAGATATAATAAGTTATCTGGCTTTTTCATTTCACACAAGGAGAACTGTATGACTCATATCATCACCAGCCTGTGCCTGCGCGATAGCGGATGCGTGGAAGTCTGCCCGGTCGAGTGCATCGTGCCTGGCGTTCCACAGGGCGAAAACCCCTGGTACTACATTGATCCCGACACTTGCATTGACTGCGGCGCCTGCGTCCCCGCCTGCCCGTACAACGCCATCTTCCCGGAAAGCGATGTGCCTGCGGCGTACACGGCCAAAGGCGGCGAGTACATCTCCCGCGTCGGCTTGACCGGTCACTTCGAAGGCGCCAACGAACACGGCGTCAAAGTGATATTGGATACAGTCAAGCAACTCGCGGCCGGTGAAGTTGTGGACTTGACTGCCGACATCCAGCCCAACTACGCCTATTTCAAAAGCGGTCCCGGCTACAAGGCCAACGATACGGACGAGGCCAAGGCCGTCCACGGCTAAACGGATTATGAAAAACTGGTTCCCGCCGAAGGCAAGGAGCCAGTTTTTTGTTATCAAGAATTTCGCTCGGAGCGCAAAGTCTCCTGACTTTGCAACCAACGTCGGGCCCCACAGGGGTGCTTCGCGAAGACGTTGGACTCCGTGTAAGCGAAAGTTTTGGCTATTACACCAGTTTTTTCAACGCCTCCAGCAACAAGTCCACGTTCTCCGCGCGGCTGGAATACCCCATCAGCCCGATGCGCCAGACCTGATCTTTGAGCGCGCCGAATCCCGCCGCGATCTCGATGTTGAACTCCTCCAGCAGGCGGGCGCGGACTTGGTGCGCGTCCACGCCGGACGGGACGCGGGCCGTCGTCAGCGGTGGCAGGCGGTATTCGTGTGCGATGAACGGCGGTGCGCCGAGTCCCTCCAGCCCGTCCCAGAGACGTTGCGCGTTGGCGCGGTGACGGGCGAAGCGGCCCTCGAGACTTTCCTCCATCAGGTCGCGCAGCGCCTCGGTCAGCGCGTAATGCAGGGTGGAGGAGGCGGTATGGTGATAGGCGTGGACTCCGTTCCAGTACGCCGCGTACAACTTCAAGTCCAGGTAGAACGAACTGACGGAGCGCGTCCGCTTTTCGATGACGGCGCGGGCGCGCGGTCCGATGGTGATCGGCGCCAGTCCCGAAGGCGCGGACAGGTTTTTCTGGCTGGCCGAGTAGGCCGCGTCCACATCCCATTCATCCATTTTGACCGGGATGCCTCCCAGCGATGTGACCGTGTCGAGCAGGAGCAACGCGCCGTGACGGTGCGCCGCCTCCGCAATTTCGGGGATATGGAGTTGCTCCGCGCCCGTCGAAGTCTCGGCGTGGACGAGGGCGAGCAGTTTATATTTCTTCTTTTTGAGCGCGGCTTCGATTTCCTCCACCGTGAAAATCTCGCCCAGCGGACGCGTGATGCGCTCCACTTGCGCGCCCTGGCGGGAGGCGATCTCGGCCAGTCGTTCCCCGAAATAACCGTGGATGGCGGCCAGCGCGTTGTCGCCCGGTTCGACCAGGTTGGCGAGCGCGGCTTCCATGCCCGACGTGCCTGTTCCCGAAAGCGCGAAGGTCCATTCGTTTTTGGTTTGGAACGCGCCGCGCAGCAGACGCTGTTCCTCCTCGTAGAGCGCCAGCAGGCGCGGGTCGAGATGCCCGACTGTGGGCGTTTGCAGGGCGTTCATCACCCGGGGGGAAGTCATCGAAGGGCCGGGACCGAGCAGAATGCGCGCGGTGGTTTGGTTGATGGATGGGGATGCCATTGGAGTTCTCCGTAATCTTTTGCGCGCGGCAAGTATAGCACCCATTTTTGCGGGGATGCAAGAATCACCCTTTCTGGCGCTTGAATATCACCTCGTGTTTTTTGTATACTATCCATAGCGCGGC
>CAYJLS010000189.1:0-6648 GCA_964371065.1 uncultured Anaerolineaceae bacterium
CCTCTCTCCCTCTCGTTTCACCCCTTGACCCCCGACCGCTTCGCCGATTTCGAGCGGCTCTTCGGCCCGCGCGGCGGGTGCTGGTGCATGTTCTGGAAATTGCGCGGCAAGGCCATGAGTGAAAACACCGGCGAGCCTGCCCGCCAGATGCAAAAATCCAGCGTGGAGTCGGGCGTCGTCCCCGGCCTGCTGGCCTACGCGGACGGTAGACCCGTCGGCTGGATCGCGGTCGAGCCGCGCCGCGCTTACGAGCGATTGTCCCACTCGCGCGTCCTCAAGCCGGTGGACTCGCCCTCGCGGTGGGATTGCTGACATTTAATGGGTGGCTCGCGGGACAATACGGCGCGGGCGCGGAATTGGAGGGGGAGGAAGAATAGATGGGTATAATAGAACTATGCCTACCCGCGTAGATATTTCTCTGCCACCCATTCGAAGCGATTTCCAGGGCTTTACCATACTGGTCAATTTGGCTGAACGCGTGAATTCACTGGAATATTCGCCGATTGCGCTCGACATGTCCGCCGCGAATTGGGTGGATGCCAACATGTGCGCCCCGCTGGGAGCGATTCTTTACCGTGCCAGCCATCAATTGAATATGGTTCGATTTGAACACCTGACCGAAAGGGTTCAAAAAATCTTCCAAAAAAATGGCTTCCTGAGTTTTTACGGGCATGCAAAAAAAGTAGATGAATGGGGAACCACCATTCAATATCAAAGTTTCGAAACCAAGGATGATCGCTTTTTTGGCGCTTACATTGAGCAACACTTCAAAAATAAAGCCATCCCTGAAATGTCGGAAGCCTTACGGAAGAAATTCTGGGAGAGTATCTTTGAATTATTCAGCAATGCAGTCATTCACTCGAAAACAGAGCTTGGTATTTTTACTTGTGGACAATATTTTCCCAACAAAAAACACATTGATTTTGCAATCGCAGATCTGGGAATTGGTATTTCCCAAACTCTAATCGACAAAAAAGGATTGAATCTTCCTCCTGAAGAAGCAATTGATTGGGCGATGGAAGGTAGAAACACTACAAAGACAGGATCAATTCCTGGAGGCCTCGGGCTAAAATTATTACGTGAGTTTATTCGCTTGAATCGAGGGCGAATTCAAGCTGTATCATTTACAGGCTATTGGGAACAATGCGCCGACGGCACTATTGTCAAGAAAACTCTTCCTTATCCCTTCCCTGGCACAGTAGTAAATATTGAAATCAATACAGCAGATACTAACTCATACATTTTATCAACTGAACATAAACCAGAAGATCTTTTCTAAAAGGATAATTCAATGAGCGATATTATCACTCTCCGTATTTACGAAATCGTGGGCAGCAGTCTGTGTGTAGCCTCCCAAGATGGTCAAAAAGTCTTCGAACAAATCCAGCAGGCACTCAAAGACGGAAAAAATGTTCGTCTCTCCTTCCAGAATGTTGAAAGTCTCACCTCAGCATTCTTGAATGCTGCCATTGGTCAACTTTACGGTTTCTTTGATAACGATTTACTCAAAGAAAGGCTGTCTGTTACAAATATAGAAAAGGATGATCTGGCGCTCTTAAAGCGCGTGATTGATACCGCCAAGCAATACTTCAAAGACCCCGCCGTTATTGAAGCAGTACGGCGTGAAGCGATGGGGGATGACGATGAGTAATGCAATTGACATCACCGCCCATCAATTCATCGAAACGGACAAACTGTTTTTTGATGCCAATATCTGGCTTTCTCTTTATGGGCCGCAGGGCGCGCCAAATGACCCCAAGACTCAAATCTATTCCAATGCTCTTGCAGAAGCCATGCGGGCAAAAAGCCAAATTTGGGTGGATGTGCTGGTAGTTTCTGAGTTTATCAACCGCTTTGCGCGCATCGAATATGATATCCAATATCCAAACAAATCCCGCCGTCCAGATTTTAAGCAGTTCCGCAACAGCCCCGACTTTCAACCCATCGCGCAAGCCATTGCCGCCGCTGTGCGAAATATCTTGAAATTTGCAGCGCGTATCGAGAGTGGTTTTTCAACTATCGATATCAACGCCTTGCTGACAGAGTTTGAAACTAGCCCGAGCGACTTCAATGACCAGATATTAACAGGCCTTTGCATGACAAACAGCCTGGTGTTGGTAACCCACGATTCGGATTTTAAAGGCAAGGGGATCAACATTCTGACCGCCAATCGAAGAATTCTAAATTAGGCCGCTCTGGAAGATTCTATTTGCGAGTCCACTGCAAAAACCCTAAAGTTTTCCGAAACCTTTAGGGTCTGCCATGAAATATGAAAAAACGCTTTCTCACGGTCAAAGAGTTCCGGGCGATTCTCGCCGTCATCTTTCTCGTTTTGGTGTTGGCGGCGGGACTGCTCGCGCTGAACTGGCGTCTCGCGGGACAATTCGGCGCGGGCGCGGATTTCCTCCCCGCCTGGAACGGTTCGCGCGCCTTTCTGTTTGAGAATACTGACCCGTACAGCCGCGCCGTCGCCGGGCGGACCCAATTTGAAGTCTACGGACGCGCCGCCCACGCGGCTGAATTTCCCTACGCGCTCGACATCCCGTTTCCGCTCCTGATTTTATTTTTCCCCTTTGCGCTCCTCCCTGACCCTGTCTGGGCGCGCGCGGTTTGGATGACTCTTTCCGAACTCGGGTTGCTCCTGCTCGCCACCCTCGCCCTGCGCCTCGCAGACTGGCAACCGAAAGGCTGGTTCAATTTCCTCCTGCTGGCCTTCTCGCTGGCGTGGTACTACAGCCTGATCGCCCTCGCCGATGGGTCGTTTTCCATTTTGCTGGCGCTGGCGCTGGTCGGCGCGCTGATGTCCATGCGCGATTTCCACGATGAGTTCGCGGGTTTTCTGCTGGCCATCGCCGCCATGAAATGGGAAGTGACTCTCCTGCTCTGGTTGTTCATCCTCCTCGGTGCGTATTCCGCCAAACGCTGGCGCGTCTTCGCCGGGTTGGGCATGACCTGGTTCTTGCTCAACGCCGTCGGCTTTCTCTTTTATCCCGATTGGATCTGGCCCTACCTGCGCGCCGTCACCGCCAACCTGCGCGCCGACGATATTTTCACGCCCACCCGCTTTATGAGCCAATGGCTTCCGCAATATGGCGCGCGCCTGACGCTCCTGCTGGTTGCCATTCTGCTCCTCATTCTGGTCATCGAATGGTTTAGCGCCTCGCGCGGCCGGGACTTCCGCCGCGTGGCCTGGGTCGCCGCGTTGGCGTTGGCCGCCACGCCCCTGCTGGGATTTTCCAACACCTTCGCCAATCTCGCGCCGCTCGTTTTTTCGTTTACGCTCATCCTGCCCTTTGCGTGGGAACGCTGGGAAAAACGTCCCTACCTTACCATCTCGCTTTTTCTCCTCGTGTTTTTTGCGTTGCCCCTTTTCCTGCGCTGGCCGCTCCTCGCCTCACGCGTTCCCGCCGACGGGCTGGCCTTCCTCCTGCCGCCCGCGCTGGCCATCCTCGGCTTGTACTGGGTTCGCTGGTACGTCGTCCGCTCGCCGCGCACCTGGCTGGACGAAGCCAAACGGGAACTCCGCAAATGACCCGCCGCGCTCTCCTCCTCCTCTTCCTCCTCGGCCTGGCCGTTCCGCTTGCCATCGCGCAATTCCAGTCCCTGCCCGGCTACATGGACGCGGACTATTATTTCGGCGGCGGGATTCAACTGGCGCGCGGCAATGGCTTCACCGAACCCTATCTCTGGAACTACCTCGCCGACCCGCCCAACCTACCCCAACCCTCCCACGCCTATTGGATGCCGCTCGCCTCTATCATTTCCGCGATTGGAATGTGGCTCACGGGACAGACCACCTTCGCCGCCGCCCGCCTCGGATTCATCCTGCTCGCGGCGCTCGTCCCGCCCCTGACCGCGCTGCTCGCCTTTCGCCTGACCTCCAACCGCGCCCTCTCGCTTCTCTCTGGACTTCTGGCCTGTTTCCCCATCTACTACGCGCCCTTCCTCCCCGTCACGGACAATTACGCCATCTACATGGTTTTGGGGATTTCGTTCTTCCTCCTTCTTTCATCCCTCATCGAATCCACCACGGCGGACCAATTACCATTTACCAATTACCGATCACTGATTCCTTTCTTCCTCCTCGGCCTCATCTCCGCCTTGATGACCCTCGCCCGCTCCGACGGCCTGCTCTGGCTGGGGATTTCCTTCCTGGTTGCGATTTGGTGGGGAGGTAGACAAGTAAACACGTACACAAGTACACAGGTAAACACGGAGACTCCGCAACCCACATTTCTCAATCAACGTTCAACGTTCAACGTTCAACGTTTGCCGCGCATTCTTTCATCCTTCATCCTTCATCTTTCATCTTTCCTCCTCCGCCTTCTGCCTTCTTCCTTCTTCCTTCTGGCCGGCTACCTCCTCCTCCTCTCCCCCTGGTACGCGCGCAACCTGTCCGTCTTCGGCTCCCTCATGGCTCCAGGCGGAAGCCGCGCCCTTTGGCTGACGAACTACAACGACACCTTCGCCTATCCCGCTTCGCAATTGACCATGCAACGCTGGCTGGATTCCGGTTGGGACGCCATCCTGCAAGTCCGCCTGGCCGCGTTGAGAATCAACCTGCTCAATGCTTTTGCCGCGCAGGGAGGCATCCTGCTCTTTCCGTTCATCCTCATTGGTTTGTGGCAACTTCGCAAAGACGCGCGCGTCCGCTTTGCCGCGCTGGCGTGGATTTTGCTCCTCGCCGCGATGACTCTCGTCTTCCCGTTCGCGGGCGGGCGCGGCGCATTCTTCCACGCGGGCGCGGCGCTGCAACCCGTCTGGTGGGTGGCCGCGCCCGTTGGCCTGGATGCAATCATCGCCTCGGCGCGGCGGCGCGGCTGGTTCGACGAGCGCGCCTTCGTTGTCTTTCAGGGCGCGCTGGTCGGTGTCGCCGTCCTGATGACGGCGGTCATCTTCGTCCTGCGCGTCCTGCCCGGCTGGGAGCGCGAGGATGGTCACTACGCGGCGGTGGAGACTCTCCTCCTCCAACAGGGCGCGCCCCGCGAGGCGGTGATTGTTGTCCGCAACCCGCCGGGTTACAACGTGGTCACAGGCCGCGCTGCCATCGCGCTTCCCACAGGCGGCCTGCCCGCCATCCTGGCGGTGGCGGCGCGCTACGATGTCCGCTATCTCGTCCTTGAACCCGAAGGCACGTCGGGTGAACTGCGCGATCTGTACGATCAGCCTAACTCAAATCCATCCTTCCGCTACCTCGGAGAATCCGATGGCAACCGCCTCTACGAAATCCTCCACTGACCTCGACCGCCGCGCCCTGTTCCTCCTCGCGGCCGCGTCCGCGCTCAGCCTCGGCATCTACCTCGCGGCCAGTGCGTTCACCTTGCGCCTCGGCTTTCCCCTCGACGACGCGTGGATCCACCTGACCTACGCCCGCAACCTGGCCCTGCGCGGCGAGTGGGCCTTCCTGCCGGGCGTCCCCTCCGCAGGCTCCACCGCGCCGCTTTGGTCGGCATTGCTCGCCATTGGTTTTTTGATCCGCCTCGCTCCCTACGTTTGGACGTACTTCCTCGGCGGCCTCTTCCTCTTTGCCCTCTCCGCCTTCGCGGAAATTTCGGCGCGCCGCCTTTTGACTTCCTACCGTCCACGCGTTCCGCTCATCGGACTTTTCTTCGCCTTCGAGTGGCATCTCGTCTGGTCCGCGGGATCGGGGATGGAGACCCTGCTCCACGCCTCGCTCGTGACGATGATCCTGGTCCTGCTGACCGAGCCCTCGCCTCGCCCCCTGACCCTCGGCCTGTTGACTGCGCTATCGGTCTGGGCGCGCCCCGACGGTTTGACCCTGCTCGGCCCCGCGCTGTTGACCCTGTCCCTGCGCGAACGGCGCGTCTCCTCGCTGACGCGTTTCTTCATCGGCTTTGGGTTTTTATTTGGGCTGTACCTGCTGTTCAATTTGATGCTTTCTGGTCATCCCTTCCCGAATACGTTTTACGCCAAGCAGGCCGAGTACACCGCGTGGCAGGCCAAACCGTTGCTCGAAAAACTCGGCCTGACTTTCCTGCAAATTTTCACCGGCCCGTCGCTGGTGTTGTTGCCGGGCGTAATTATCTGGCTGGTGAAATCCGTCCGCGAGCGCGCTTGGGGTACGCTGGCGGGGATGCTCTGGTTCGCGGGTTACGTTCTCCTCTACGCGCTGCGCCTGCCGCCGTACCAGCACGGACGCTATCTCATGCCCGCCATGCCGATCCTCTTTTTGTGGGGACTGCTCGGGGCGGCGCGAACCTTCGAGAAAACCGCGACCCGCCCCGGGTCACGCGTGACGCGAGCGGCCTGGGCGGCGGTCATCGTCTGCGTGTCCGTCGGCTTCGTCGGGCTGGGAGCAAAGTCCTACGCGCAGGATGTCGCACTGATCGAATCGGAGATGGTGGCGACCGCGAAATGGGTGGACGCCAATCTCCCGCCCGGGGCGCTGGTGGCCGCGCACGATATCGGCGCGCTGGGGTATTTCGCCCGCCATCCGTTGATTGACCTGGCGGGGCTGGTCTCGCCGGAGGTCATCCCGTTTTTGCGCGACGAGGCGCGCATCGCCGATTATCTCGACCGGCGCGGCGCGGAGTATTTCATCGCGTTCCCGAGTCTGTATCCCGAATTGGCGGCGCGCTCGGAATTGGTTTTTTCAACGGGCGGACAGGTTTCGCCGACATTGGGCGG
>CAYJLS010000190.1:0-6611 GCA_964371065.1 uncultured Anaerolineaceae bacterium
GCGGAATTGGATACTTATATCCTTCACCTGGATAAGGCGGAGTTGCAAATCCATCGTCCAGACTCCGAACGGCACATCATGAGCGTCTACCGGGGCGGCGGCCCCCGATGGGGCGCTCTGCCTTTTCCGAATACATTTGACGGCTGGCTCTTGGACCAGGCCAGGGAAAGCGGCGCCATCGTCCAGCGCGTGAAAGTGCGTTCCATTCAGCCCGGCTCCCGCCCGCTGGTCGTTACCGCGCAGGAAACCCTCGAAGCGGACCTGGTGATTCTGGCGACGGGAGTCAACAGCCGCCCGCCGTTGGATCCAGCCTGGGGCTATCGTCCGCCTCGAACCGAGGTCATGGCGCAGGATGAGATTATGATCCCGGCGGAGCTCCGCGATCACAGCGTGCAGGTTTATTTCGATCACCCGCCCGGTTTGATCTTTGGCGCGCTGATTCCCAAGGGACGCTACGCCAATATTTCCCTGCTCGGCCGGCATTTGCAACCTGGCGCGGTGGGCGATTTCCTGGATGGAAACGGCTTTCCGGCGTTATTCCCGGATGGGCTTCACAGACTCTGCGGCTGCGCGCCGCACGTAGCCGTGACGGCGGCCGGGGGCTATTATGCCGATCGCATGGTTGCCGTGGGCGATGCGGCCGTCACGCGTCTCTATAAAAACGGAATGGGCATGGCCTTCGTCACTGCGCGCGCCGCCGCGCAAACCGCCATCCAGCGCGGCATCTCGCGGCGGGATTTTGCCCGAGGCTACGCGCCTGTTTGCCGGGGAATTGCCGTTGATAATTTCTACGGGCGGCTGTTGTTCTTCCTCTGGGACATCACCCGCCGCATCCCATTCTTGTTGCGAGCCTGGGAGAAGGCGGTCGCGGCTGAGATCGGCCAGCCGTTCCAACGGCAAACGCATATTCGCATCTTGTGGGGGATGTTTAGCGGGGATGAACCCTACCGCCGCCTTTTTTGGATATCGTTAAGCCGTTCGGCCCTGATGGATATTTGGAAAAGTTTGTGGAACAAGCGCGGATGAACGTCTCACGCGCAGGGCCGGGCTGGGGCTGGCGACTGGCGCTGGCGATCGCGCAGGAGATTGCGGGCGCGCACGGTGGTAAAATAGCCGTCCGCAGTCAGTTGGCGCGGGGGACGGTCTTCACCGTCCGCTTGCCGCTCTCTCAGCCGAATGTCGCAACGATTGCAACTCGCAAGAAATAACCGCCTTACGCAACACGCAACACGTAACACGCACTACGCAACACGCACTACGTAACACGTACTGCGTATTACGTAATAACCATGCCCAAAGTCTCCATCATCATCCCCTGCTATAATGAAGAAGCCACCATCGGCGATACGCTGTCTGCCATTCATGGGCAGACGTTTCCCCGCGCCGAAATGGAGGTGGTGGTTTCGTATTCCATGTCAAAAGACCGCACGCGTGAAATGATTACCGACTTTCAACAATCCCACCCCGATTTGTCTGTGCGCGTGGTGGAAAATACCGCGCGCATCATCCCGGCCGCGCTCAACCGCGCCATCGAAGCCGCGCGCGGCGAGATCATCATCCGCATGGACGCGCACTCACAGCCGTACCCCGATTACGTGGAGAACTGTGTGCGCGCCCTGGACGAGGGCCGCGGCGACAACGTGGGCGGCGTGTGGGAAATCCGCGCGGGCGCGGCGGGCTGGGTTGCGGCGGGGATCGCGGCCGCGGCCGCGCATCCATTTGGCGCGGGGGACGCGGCCTATCGTCTGAAACCCGAGGCGGGCGCGGTGGACACCGTCCCGTTCGGCGCGTACCGCAAATCCCTCTTTGACGAGGTCGGCGCGTTCGACGAGTCCCTGCTGGCGAACGAGGATTACGAGTTCAACGCGCGCGTGCGGCGGGCGGGCAAAACCGTCTGGCTGGACCCGCGCATCCGCTCCGTCTATTTTGCGCGTCCCAGCCTCGGCGCGCTGGCGCGTCAATACTGGCGTTATGGATTTTGGAAGGCGCGCATGTTGCGGCGTTATCCCGAGACGCTGCGCTGGCGGCAGGCGCTACCGCCCGTCTTCGTGGCCAGCCTGATCGCGTTGCTGGCGCTTTCGTTCTGGATGCCTGCGCGGATTTTGCTGGGCGTGGAATTGCTGGCCTACGCGGGCATTTTGTTTCTGGCAGGAACCATGCTGGCTGTAAAGCAGAGGCAGCCCGGTTTGCTCTTTGGTTTTCCGGTTGCCGTTGCCACGATTCATTTCTCTTGGGGCGGGGGACTGCTCTGGAGTTTGCTCACATCCCCGGGAAAAGTAAATGGCTGAGCGTTCCCCTCGATCCGTCGGCCTGCGTCTCAGGCCGAGCGAGCATCGCACATTGCTATTCGTTGGCGACCTGGTCGCATCCATCCTGGCCGCGGCGGGGGCGTACTATTCCTGGCTGGGCTACGCTTGGTACAAGTTGATCGCCAGCGGCATCCCGCCGGTGCGGGCGATTAAATATTTTCCCAGCGCCGAAGTGCCGTTCTGGTTTTATTTTTTACCGATCCTGTGGATCATCTTCCTGGTCGAGATTTACGACCCGCACATCGCCGCCCATCGCGGACGCACCCTGCGCGGCATCGCGGTGGCCGCCTCCCTGGGGCTGGTGCTGTACTCGCTGGTCTTCCTGACCTATCGCGACCCGGCGTCCCTGCCGCGCATCATTGTGGGCGCCTTCCTCCTGCTCGCCTCGTTCCTGACCCTGGGCTGGCGCATGCTCTATATCCGCCTCTACACCTCGTCGGGACTCCAGCGCCGCATCCTGGTCGTCGGCGCGGGCAAGGCGGGACGCACGCTGGCGCATCTGTACCGGAAGATGAGTCCGCCGCCGTTCCAGTTCATCGGTTTCCTGGACGATGACCGCGACAAAACCGGAAAGACCTGCGAGGGTTATCCTATCTTTGGCAATAGCGAACAGTTGTTGCAGGTGATCGAAGACCTGCAAATTTCGGATGTGATCATCGGCATCATGGGCATCATGCGCGGCGTCACTTTCCAGCGGATTTTGGACGCGCAGGAGCGCGGCCTGGAGATCATCCCCATGCCCACGCTCTACGAGGAAATGACCGGCCGCGTCCCGATCCACCACCTCGAATCGGACTGGATCGTGCGCTCGTTCGTGGACCAGGCGCGCGTCAGCGGTTTCTACGAATTGCTCAAACGCGTTTTGGATATTCTCGGCGGGCTGGCGGGCATGGCATTGTTTTTCATCGTCTTTCCGTTTGCCGCGCTGGCGACCGTCATTGACAGCGGCCGGCCCATCTTCTATACCCAATCCCGCCTGGGCAAACGCGGGTCGCTGTTCAATATCCGAAAATTCCGCAGCATGGATAAAAACGCCGAGGCGGACGGCAAGGCGCGCCTGGCCTCCAAAAACGATCCGCGCGTCACGCGCGTCGGCAACTTCCTGCGCAAGACGCGTCTCGACGAACTGCCGCAGTTTTGGAATGTCCTGCACGGCGAGATGAGTCTCGTCGGGCCGCGCGCCGAACGCCCCGAACTGGTGGCCGAATTCCAGCGGCAGATTCCCTTCTACCGCGCCCGCCTGCTGGTCAAGCCCGGTCTCACCGGCTGGGCGCAGATTAACTACGGCTACGTTGCCAGCGTCACCGAGACGGCGGTCAAACTCGAATA
The DNA here is from genome assembly GCA_964371065.1 of uncultured Anaerolineaceae bacterium. GTDB lineage: Bacteria > Chloroflexota > Anaerolineae > Anaerolineales > Villigracilaceae > Denitrolinea. The sequence goes on from CAYJLS010000190.1 coordinate 3,639, forward strand.
CGACCTCTACTACATCAAACATCGCACGCTGATGATGGACATCCAGATCGTGCTTCGCACCATTGGCACGGTCGCACGCGGGGCGGGGAGGTGAAGTAAATGTCTTGTAACCTCCAAGACCATCCTTTTACGTCGTCATTGCGAGCGTTCGCTGCGAAGCAATCTCCGCGTGGGAGGGGATTGCTTCGTCGGGAAGAACATCCTCCTCGCAATGACGGTTCGTTGAGGAAAGAGGTCGCGCAATGAATATTTTAGTTACCGGCGGCGCGGGCTTCATCGGCTCGCACATCGTCCGCACCCTGCTCGAACGCGGCGACCGCGTCCGCGTGCTGGACAACTTCTCGACCGGCAAACGCGAAAACCTGGCGGGACTCGACGTTGAGATCGTCGAGGCCGACCTGCGCGACGCCACACGCGTGACCCAGGCCTGCCGCGGCGTCGAGACGGTTTTTCACCAGGCCGCGTTTGTTTCCGTACCCCAGTCCATGAAGGAGCCGGTTGATTGCTTCGACGTGAACGTGACCGGCACCGCGTCCCTTTTGCAGGCCGCGCACAAATACGGCGTGCGGCGCGTGGTCTTCGCCTCCAGCGCGGCGGTCTACGGCGACTCGGACGCGTACCCCCTCAGCGAGGAGACTCCCCTCCGTCCGCTCTCGCCCTACGCCGCCTCCAAACGCGTGGACGAAATTTACGGCCAACTCTATACCACCTCCTTTGGGCTGGAAGTGGTTGGCCTGCGCTACTTCAATGTCTACGGTCCGCGCCAGCGTCCCGATTCGCAATATGCCGCGGCCGTGCCGATCTTCATCCGCCGCCTGCTGGAAAATAAACCCATCACCATCTTCGGCGACGGCGGCCAGACGCGCGACCTGATCTTCGTCGGGGACGTTGTCCGCGCCAATTTGGTCGCGGCAGTCCACCCGTCCGCGCCGGGGCAGGTGTTCAACATCTGCACGGGACTCGAAACGCGCATCAACGATCTCATTGAAATTCTGCAGGACCTGTTCCCGTCCGCGCCCATGCCCGAATTCGCGGAATCGCGCGCCGGCGATATTTACCGCTCCATCGGCAGTCCGCAAAAAGCCGCCGACCTGCTCGGCTTTCGCGCGGGGGTCTCGTTGGCTGAAGGTTTGCGGCAGACGGTGGAGCAGGTAGACAGGTAAACACGTAGACAGGCACACAGGTACACAGGTACAAGGTACACAGGAAACAGGCACACACGGAACACGCAACACGCTTTCATCTTTCATCCTTTCCTATGAATCCCCGATCCTTCTTTCGCAACCGCTTTGTCCTCATCGGAGACATTGTGCTCATCCTTGTCTCGGTGCTGGGCAGTTTTGCGTTGCGTTATGATGTCAGCCAGATGCCGTTTTACTTCCCTGCCATCCTCTTCATGGCGGGTGTGGCCCTGCTGGTGAAAATCCCCACCTATCATTTCTTCGGGCTTTATCGTCGCCTGTGGGTGTACGCCAGTACGAGTGAACTCAAATTGATCGCGGTGGCGGTCACGACGGCTTCGGTGTTGACGGGTGGGGTGATGTGGGCGTTGATTGCCGCCGGGCTGGTATTACCGGGCATGCCGCGCACCGCGCTGGGGATTGACTGGCTTCTCTCGCTGGTGCTGATCGGTGGGTCGCGTTTTGCCCTGCGTATCCTGAGCGAGCAGACCGGCGCGAAAAGTATCAAAGGCCGCAAGACGCTTATCATCGGCGCGGGGGACGCGGGCGCGCTGGTGGCCCGCGAACTGCAAAAGACGAGTCAACTCGACTGGGCGCCGATCGGTTTCCTAGACGATGACCCCGCCAAACAGCGCCAGGAAATCTACGGCGTTTCCGTCATCGGCAAGGTGGCCGACCTGGCCTCCGTGCTCGATCACCACCAGGTGGACGAGGTGGTGATCGCCATCCCATCCGCGTCAGGACAGGTGTTGCGCCAGATCACCGATATTTGCCGAAGGAAGGGCATCCCCTCGCGCACGATGCCCGGTATGTACGAACTGATCGGCGGGACGGTCAGCGTGAACCGCCTGCGCGAAGTGGACATCACCGACCTGCTCCGCCGCGATCCCGTGACGATTGACGACCGGCTCGTCGGTTCGAGCCTGAACGGGAAGCGGGTACTCGTTACCGGCGCGGGCGGCTCCATCGGACGCGAACTCTCGCGCCAGATCGCGCGCTGGAGTCCATCGGAACTGGTTTTGCTCGGCCACGGCGAGAACAGCATCTTCGAAGCCCTGCTGGAACTGCGCGAGGACTTCCCTTCGATCTCGCTGCATCCCGTCATTGCGGATGTGCGCGATGAGCCGCGGCTCGAATCCGTGTTTGCAGAGAGGCGTCCGCAGGTGGTGTTCCACGCCGCGGCGCACAAGCACGTCCCGCTGATGGAGGCCAACGTGGCGGAGGCGGTGACGAACAACGTGCTCGGGACGCGTAACCTCGTCGAAGCGGCGAACAGGCACGGGGTGGAAAGACTCGTCCTCATTTCAACGGATAAGGCCATTCGCCCGGTCAGCGTCATGGGCGCGACCAAACGTCTGGCCGAGATGATCGTCCTGAACGCCGCGCATCACGCGGGACGCGCATATTCGGTGGTGCGCTTTGGCAACGTGCTGGGAAGCCGCGGAAGCATTGTCCCGCTGTTCAAAAAGCAGATCGCGCGCGGCGGGCCGGTGACGGTGACGCACCCGGAAATGCGGCGATATTTTATGACCATCCCGGAGGCCGTGCACCTGGTGTTGCAGTCCGCCGCGATGGGCGCGGGCGGCGAGGTGTTTTTCCTGAACATGGGACAGCCCGTGCGGATTTTGGACCTGGCGGAGGATCTCATTCGCCTGTCTGGACTCGAACCCGGACGCGACATCGAGATCGCGTTCACGGGTATCCGCCCCGGCGAAAAACTGACCGAGGAACTTTCGGACGAGAGCATGAGTTTTTCGCCGACCGCGCATCCCGAGATCGTGCGCGTGGAATC
>CAYJLS010000191.1:0-6464 GCA_964371065.1 uncultured Anaerolineaceae bacterium
GATTCGACTGACATAAAGCGATTTACTGTTGGGCCGAAGTCCCGATTTAGTTCATCGAAAGTGAAGGATCGCGGCGGCTGGTGAAAAGGGAATTTCAACTCGACCGTGTTGATGTTTTCAAAATGATAATGCAACTCATCCAGGGTGGTCTGAAAGTCCAGGAGAGGATCGTAGATGGACATGGCAAAATAGCAGGGCGTTTGGTGTTTAACCGGCGGGCGGCTGAATTCCGAGGTGAGGATGTCGTGCAGTTCACAGGCGATTACATCCATGGTTGTTGGACCCATTTTCGATATTTTTTCATCCAGCGGAATGGCTTTTTCCACCTTGCCAATCGAACGAATCATGTTCACCAGCAGGTTGCGGCTGAGATCGTTTTTCCTGGCCTGTATCAGGAAGGCGCGAAAGGCAGGGTTTTTTAGCAGTCGGCTGAACAATCGAGACATATTTCGCTGGATGGGCGACATCTGGACGGCGCGCCTGGTGAGGCAGGGGGCAATGAAGACGACGCGCTCGATGCGATCATGCAAAAGTTGAAATGTTTTCATGGCCAGGATGCCGCCAAACGAGAATCCCATCAGGTTGAAACGCTCCGCTCCGATGTGATCCGCGAACTGCGCCACGGTTTCCGCAACCAATTCCGTGGAAAACTTCTGGGCGAACGGGGTGGAACGTCCGTGGCCGGGCAGTTCGAAGAAGTACACCCGAAACCATTGGGACATGAACTGCACCATGGAAGTCCAATTTTCCAATTCGGAAATGGTGGCCGGGACCATGATGAGCGGCGATCCTGTGCCCGCCTCCATCACGTGCAGGGTGCAAAGCGGCAAATTCACCAGGTAGGTTTTGCAGGCCAGGGGCGCATGGGGTTGAGAAAGTTTTTCCTTCAGCGGCCGGCCAGGCGGTGGGTGCGCACGGGTTGCGCGTGACGAGGCAGGCCTCAACCAAAAGGAGGCAATCAAAGCCAGGAAGTTTACCGTGTCGGTAAAGCCGTAGAGATTCATTTACTGTCCGCAGTGGATGTCTTCACTATACAGACAATTTGGGGTTAGGTCAAGCGGCAATTTTGATTTGGAATTACCCCATCCTGCCCGTAATATACGCCTCCGTTAATTCCTCTTTCGGTTTCATAAAGATCTCGCTTGTCGGCGAGAACTCCACCAGTTCGCCCAGCCAGAATAAACCAGTGAAATCCGAGATGCGCGCGGCTTGTTGCATGTTGTGCGTCACGATGACGATGGTGTAATCGCGCTTCAACTCGGCGATCAATTCCTCAACGCGCAGGGTCGCGACCGGGTCGAGCGCCGAGGTGGCCTCGTCCATCAAAATGACTTCGGGTTGCACGGCGATGACGCGGGCGATGCACAGCCGTTGTTGCTGGCCGAGCGCCAGTCCGAGCGCGTTCTCGCGCAGGATGTCTTTTACATCGTCCCATAGCGCGGCGCGGCGCAGGCTGGTCTCCACCAATTCGTCCAGTTGCGCTTTCGTCCCCGCATTGCCGAGGACGCGCGGACCGAAGGCCGCATTGTCGTAAATGGACTGCGGGAACGGGTTGGGTTTTTGGAAGACCATGCCCACGCGTTGGCGCAGGTTCACCACGTCCATGCTTTGGGTGTAGATGTCCTCGCCGTTCAGCAAAATTTTCCCCTCGACGCGCGTCCCGGCGATGGTGTCGTTCATGCGGTTGAGACAGCGCAGGAACGTGGACTTGCCGCATCCCGACGGCCCAATCAGCGCGGTGACCTTGCGCGGCTCCACCTCCATGCTGATGCCGGAGAGGGCGCGCTTCGCGCCGTAATAAAAGTTCAGGTTTTGGATGGAGAATATGGATGCGGGTTCGGGCATGGGGGAATTTTATCATTTAAGCGGGAAAGAGCCTAAACACAACCCACAGGGTGCTTCGCGAAGGGCACGAAGTACACAAAGGGAAAAAGAGCCTTGATTTTACGGGCTTTTCCTTCGTTGCCTTTGTGACCTTCGTGTTTAAAAAGAATTTAAAATCTGCGCCCTCCGCGTGCTTCGCGATCCGCGTCCCGTAAATTTTTCCGCTATAATCGAGCCGATGAAACTGCCCCGCGCGCTTTATTTGCTTTCTGCGTTCTGCATTCTGCTTTCCTCTTGCAGTTCCTCATCTCAAACCTCCTCTAACTCCCCCGCGTCCTACATCGAAAACAAAGGCTCCGATACCATCGTCAACCTTGCGCTGGCATGGGCGGAACGGTACCAGGCCGAGCATCCCGAAGTCCGCATCTCGGTGACAGGTGGAGGATCAGGCACGGGACTTGCCGCGCTCATCAACGGGACGGTGGACATCGCCAACGCCTCGCGCCAAATCAAGGATGAAGAGATCGCGCAGGCGCAAGCCAACGGCATCCAGCCCGTGGAGCATATCATCGCGCGTGACGCCATCGCGGTGATCGTCAATCCCGAAAATCCCGTCAGCGAGTTGACGCTCCAGCAAATCTCCGATATTTACAGCGGCAAGATCACCAACTGGAACGAAGTCGGCGGCGACGACCGTCCCATCGTGCGACTCTCGCGTGAAACCAACTCTGGCACGCACGTTTATTTTCTTGAAACCGTTTTGCGCCTCGGCAAAAAAGATGATAAGACTCTCTTCTCGATGGACACACTTTTGCTTCCATCATCAGAAGGGATCATTGCCGAGGTGCGCGACAATCCCAACGCCATCGGCTATGACGGCCTCGGCTACGTGCCAAAAGATTTGAAGATGATCGCCATTGCCAAGTTCGCGGGCGAGCCGTTCGTTTTGCCGTCGGTGGAAACGGTCAACGACAAAACCTATCCCATCGCGCGCGACCTGTACATGTACACCGCGGGCGAACCGACGGGCATTGTCGAAACCTATCTCGATTGGATCCTCTCGCCCGAAGCACAGGAGATCGTCTTGCAACTTGGGTTTGTACCAATCAAACAGTAGAGACCTGACATGTCTCATCCGCGCCGTGATTAACCAGAACGATTGCGCGGACGCAGGCTCCGATCATCGGACTTTCTTGGAGACATGTCAGGTCTTACAGGTGACCATGGAAAAATCCCTCAACTGGCGCGAATACCTCATCACCCGCCTCATCCGAGTTAGCGGATATTCGGCCATTGTATTTGTGGCAGCCATCTTCTTTTTCCTGCTCCGCGAAGGACTGCCTGCGCTGGGCGAAGTCAAGATCGGCGACCTGTTCGCCGTCCGCTGGTATCCGATTGAAAATTATTTTGGTCTCCTGCCGCTCCTCACCGGCTCGGTCATCATCACCATCGGCGCGCTGGTGATCGCCTTCCCGTTTGGGATCGCGACCGCGGTCTTCATCTCTGAGATCGCCCCGCGCTGGGTGCGCGAGATCCTCAAGCCGCTGGTGGAACTGCTCGCGGGACTGCCTTCGGTCGTGCTGGGATTTCTCGGCATCCTCGTCCTCGCCCCGTTCCTGCGCCGCTTCCTGGACCTGCCAACGGGTCTGACCGCCCTGGCGGGGTCCATCCTTTTGGGCGGCATCGCCGTCCCGACGATTGTCTCCATTGCCGAGGACGCGCTGGACTCGGTGCCGCGTTCCTACCGCGAAGGCGCCTGGGCTTTGGGCGCGACGCGCTGGCAGACCATCTGGCGTGTGACCCTGCCCGCCGCGCGCTCGGGTGTGCTGACCGCGGTCATGCTCGGCATCGGCCGCGCCATCGGCGAGACGATGACCGTGATGATGGTAACGGGCAACGCGCCTGTGATGGCGATCAAACTCGGCAGTCTCTTCTCCCCCGTCCGCACGATGACCGCCACTATCGCCGCGGAAATGGGCGAAGTCGCTGGCGGAAGCGTCCATTACCACGTATTGTTTTTCATCGGTCTGGTTCTGTTTCTGATTTCGCTGGCGGTGAACGTCGCCGCGTCGTCGGTTGTGTTCCGCACCAGGAAACGCGCGGAGAGGATATTATCGTGAATGGTACAGTAATGGATAGTACAGTTCAAACCTTACGCACTTTGGTTGCTAGGGAAGGCGCGACCTGCATGGTGATCCATGGCGACAGCCGCGTTGAACTGGCTGAGTTCAATGGACAGGTGGATTTGATCGTCACTTCGCCGCCGTATGCCGACGCGCGTAAAAACCACTACGACAGCATTCACCCCGACAAATATGCCGAATGGTTCCTGACGTTCCACGAGCCTTTCTTTAATGCTCTCAAGCCAACAGGAAGTCTGGTCATCAACATCAAAGATAAGGTTCTGGACGGTGTCCGTCATCGGTATGTCTGGCACGTGATCGAAGCACTGAGCGAGCGCGGCTGGTATGCCATTGATGATTATCTCTGGCAAAAACCGAATCCCATGCCAGGTTATTGGCCCACGCGCTTGCGCGATGGATGGGAGTATTGCTTCCACCTGTCGAAATCCAAACGCCCTTATTTCAATGCGGATGCCGTCCGAAAACCGATTGGCGATTGGGTGGAGTCTCGATTGCGGAATTTGGGAAAAAATGATGTGAGCCGCCACAATTCGGTCAATGCCAGCGGCTTTGGGCGCGACATTTCAAAGTGGGTCGGCAAGCAGACGGTTCTGCCATCGAATGTTCTCAATATTCCATTGGTCGGGAAAAACAAGGGACACCCCGCCGTTTTCCCCGTTGACCTGCCATTATTCTTTATAAAACTGCTTTGCCCAGAAAACGGATTGGTGATTGACCCGTTTGCAGGCAGTGGCACAACAGGTATTGCCGCGCTGTCGCTGGGCAGGCAGTGCGTTTTGATTGATAACAACCTTGAATATTGCCAACAGGCTTTGGACCGTTTGAAAAACGAAGCCGCCGCGCAAAGCAACGAGATTGTTTTTCAGTTGCCCCTCGAAATAAAAATGATGGTATGAGAATCAATCGCAACCTCCTCCAACGTCTCGGCTTCGGCGCGCTGGCGCTGATGACCCTTGCCACCGTGACTCCCATTGTCGCAGTGGTGATCTATATCCTCAGCAAGGGCGGATCGGCCATCTCGTGGGAGTTCATCACAGGCTTCCCGCGTGATGGAATGCGTGCGGGTGGAATCCTCCCCGCTATCGTCGGCACGTTGTACCTAACGCTCGGCACAGCCCTCTTCTCCGTCCCGCTCGGAGTCGCCGCGGCGATCTATCTCGCCGAGTACGCGCCCGACAACCGATGGACGCGTCTCATTCGCATCGCCATCATCAACCTGGCGGGCATCCCTTCGGTGGTCTACGGCCTGTTCGGATTGGGGCTGTTCGTTCTCTTCCTCAAATTTGGCACCAGCATCCTGGCCGCCTCCATGACGCTCTCGATCATGACCATTCCCGTTATCATCAGCACCTCGGAGGAGGCTTTGCGCGCCGTCCCGCAGGCGTTCCGCACCGTCAGCATCTCGGTCGGTGCGACCCGCTGGCAGACGATCCGCCGCATCGTCCTGAAGGAGGCGTTGCCTGGTATCCTGACGGGAGTCATCCTCGGCCTCGAACGCGCCGCGGGCGAGACCGCGCCGATCCTGTTCACGGGCGCGGCCTTCTTCCTGCCGCGCCTCCCCAACTCCCCGTTCGACGCGACCATGGCGCTCCCGTATCACCTCTTTGTCATCTCCACGCAAGTCCCCGAGATGCCGATCCAGATCCAGTACGGGACGGCGCTCGTGCTCCTCGTCTTCGTGCTGGGGATGAATTTAACGGCGACCGTCATCAGGTCACGCGCGAGAGCGAGGCGGCAGTGGTAGACAAAATCATCATCGAAAATTTGTCGCTTCAATATTCCGACGGGACCGAGTCGCTCCGCAACGTCAGCATGGGGATTCCCGCCAACGAGATCACGGTGCTGTTCGGACCTGCGGGCGGCGGCAAGTCCACGCTGTTGCGCTGTCTCAACCGCCTCAACGACCTGACCGAAGTGCGCGCCTCGACGGGAAAAATCCTGATTGACGGCGAAAACATCCTTGACCCGAAAACGGACGTGATCGCCCTGCGCCGCAAGGTGGGGATGGTCTTCGCCCGCCCCGTCGTCCTGCCGATGAGCATTCGGTCGAACCTGACCTATGGGCTGGAACTGGCGGGCGAGACGCGTCGCTCGCGCCTCGACGAGGCCGTGGAGCGCAGTCTCCGTCTCGCCGCGATTTGGGACGAGGTCAAAGACCGCCTCGATGAACCCGCCATCGCGCTCTCGGGCGGACAGCAACAGCGCGTCTGCCTGGCGCGTGTGCTGGCGCTCCAACCCCAGGTCATCCTGCTCGACGAACCGACCTCGGGACTCGACCCGATCTCCACAGGCAAGGTGGAAGCCGCATTGCAGGAACTGAAAAAGGATTACACCATCATCCTCGTCCCGCACTCTGTCCAACAGGCAGGCCGCATCGCCGACCACGCCGCCTTCTTTTTGCAGGGCGAACTGGTGGAGTTCCGACCTGGGCAGGAGATTTTCACCAACCCCAAAGACAAGCGGACGGAGGATTATGTGACGGGCAGGTTTGGGTAA
>CAYJLS010000192.1:0-6409 GCA_964371065.1 uncultured Anaerolineaceae bacterium
TGGCGGACGCTAACGTATTAGTCGCAGGAATGCGCTTGAAGTTACGGACACAACCTCATCCTATTTTACAAAATTCGGCTCCCAAAAGCCACTGCCATTTGTCATAAAATCCCCGTCGCGCGAATGGGCGAATGCCCCATCTTGTGTTAAGATTACCCCCATTGATGGAGGCCACATGACAAAATCCACCTCTCCCGACTCTCAGAAGGATGACCCGACCGCACGTTTCCACACTATTTTGGATGGAGATAAAGAGGACGAGCCGGCGCGCCCGCCTAAACCTTCCCGCTCCATCCTGGACCGTTTGCCGCGCGCGCCCAAACTCGCGTCGCCTCCCGCCGCGCCGCCGCGCCAACCGCCGGCGGCGCACGCCCGGGGCACGCGTCCGCCGCCTCCCGAAGCGGGATCCGGCGTAAAGTCGAGGAGAGAGCGATACACGCACGCTTTCTGGAATGTGACCAGCTGGATATCCCTGCTCGTGGATGCCATCCTGATCGCGGTGGTCATCATCCTGTTGTTTTATGTCAGGAGATTAAATCTCAAAGTGAATGAGTTGATGAGTTTGACATCCATGCCGCTGGAAACAGTCGGCGGGTTGTATGAAAATTTCGAACTCATGGAAAAGGCGCACATCGTTACGCAAATCCCGGTCTCCACGACGGTGCCGGTGCGGCTGGACGTGTGCATCAGGACCGGCACGTCGGTCGTCATCAACCAGGAAGTTATCATCCCGGATGCCAGAGTGACGGTGCAAACCGGCGGCTTGAATATTACCAATGCCACGACGAGGATTGTCCTGCCGCCCAACACCGCCTTGCCGGTCAACCTGGATCTATGCGTCCCGGTGGAGACGACGATCCCGGTTTCGTTGAACGTGAACGTTGACATCCCTCTCGCGAACACCGATTTGAATGCGCCGTTCAAGGGTTTGCAGGATGTGATTGCTCCGTTATACTGCCTGCTCGATCCGAAAGCGTTGACCGACCATAACACGCTTGTCTGTGACGAAGTGCCGAAGAAATAGTTCAGTTCTACCGTCATTGCGAGGAGGGCGGTGGTCGAGTAGCGTTCTTTGCGTATCGAGACCAGCCCGACGAAGCAATCCCCCTTTGCGTGGAGATTGCTTCGAGCGGAAGTACGCCGCTCTCGCAATGACGGTCAGACTTCTAATTTACAAGAATCATATGGAGCCTCATGAAAAAGGATTTTAAGAAGACCACTCTCTCGAACGGCCTGACCGTTTTTCTGAAAGAGATTCACACCGCGCCGCTGGTTTCCTCGTGGGTGTGGTACCGCGTCGGTTCAAAGGATGAGACGACCGGCAGGACCGGTATCTCGCATTGGACGGAACATATGCAGTTCAAAGGCACGCCCAAATTTCCCGCCAAGGCGCTCGATAAGGCCGTCTCGCGCGACGGCGGTTTTTGGAACGCCTTCACCTACATGGACTGGACGACGTACTTCGAGACCATGCCCGCCGATAAAATTGACCTGGCCCTGCGCCTCGAAGCTGACCGCATGACGAACAGCCTGTTTCCTTCCAGGGAGGTGGCCTCCGAGCGCACGGTCATCATCTCCGAGCGCGAGGGGAGCGAGAACGAGCCGCTCTTCCGCCTGGGCGAGGCCATCACGCACGCCGCGTTCCGCGTCCACCCATATCACCATGAGATCCTCGGCGATAAGGCCGACCTGCGGACGATAACCCGCGAGGATCTCTACCAGCATTACAAAACCTATTACGTGCCGAACAATGCCGTCATGGCGGTGGCCGGGGACTTCGACACCCAATCCATGCTGGCGCGCATTCGGGAATTATTCGAGCCGATCCCTGCGGGCGCGACTCCGCCGCGGCTGGCGCGTCACGAACCGCAACAGATGGGTGAACTGACCCTGAACGTGGAGGGGCCGGGCGAAACCACCTACCTTCAGGTGGCCTACCGTTTCCCGGCCGCCTCTCACCCGGACTTTTATGCGCTATCCGTGCTGGACAGTCTGCTGGCCGGGCCGAGCAGTCTCAACATGTTTGGGGGCGGCATCTCGAACCGCACCTCGCGCCTCTATCGCGCCCTGGTGGAAAAGGAATATGCGGTCGGCGTTTCGGGCGGCGCGGCCGCCACGGTTGACCCGTATCTTTACACGTTCACGCTCACGGTGCATCCGAAGCGCAAACCGCAGGAGGCGCTGGCCGCGCTGGATGCGGAGATCGCGCGCGTGCGCGAGGCGCGCGTCGCCAAAGCGGAGATCACACGCGCCATCAAACAGGCGCGCGCCATCTTTGCCTATGGGAGCGAAAGCATCACCAACCAGGGATTTTGGATGGGCTATTCTGAAATGTTCGCGAATTACAACTGGTTCCTGACCTATCTCGACAAACTGGCCGCGGTCACGCTTGCGGACGTGCAACGCGTGGCGCGCGAATATTTCCGCCCGCAAAGCCGCGTGGTCGGGACGTACGTCCCAACGGGAAACGGGGAGGTTGCAAATGGCTAGCAAAAGAATCAAGAGCATCAGCCTGCCGGGTCACGATGATATCCATCGCGAGGTCCTGCCGAACGGCATCACCGTCCTGAGCCGCGCCAACTTCAACAGCCCGTCGGTCGTCATCAGCGGAACTGTCACTTCAGGAAACCTCTTTGAAACGGATGACAAACTGGGACTCGCGGATTTTGTCTGCTCGGGGCTGATGCGCGGCACCGCCAAACGCGACATGCAAAACATCTACGACGCGCTGGAATCGGTCGGCGCGGGATTCGGGTATGACTCGGGCGCGCACACCTCCGGTTTTAGCGGACGGTCGCTGGCGGAGGATTTGCCCCTGCTGCTGAACGTGCTTTCCGAGACGATCCAGTTCCCCGCCTTTCCAAAAGACCAGGTGGAACGCCTGCGCGCCCAGTTGCTGACCGGGCTGGGCATCCGCGCGCAGGATACGTCCGATATGGCCGGTCTCATCTTCGACGAGATCCTGTTCGAGGGGCATCCGTACAGCCGTCCCGACGACGGCTGGCCGGAGACGATCCAATCCATCACGCGCAAGGATTTGCGGGATTTCCACCGCAATACGTTCGGTCCGCGCGGAATGGTGATTGCGGTGGTCGGCGCGGTGGAGCCAAAGCGGGCCGTGGATTTGGTGCAGCGCGCGCTGGGCGGCTGGAAAAACCCCGCGCAGGCGGAGCGGCCCGAAGTTCCAGGCCAGAGTCCGCCCAGGAAGACGAAGCGGCGCGTCCACAAGATTGCGGGCAAGAGTCAGAGCGATCTTGTCATCGGGACGATTGGCCCCAAGCGAAACGATCCCGAGTTCCTGGCGGCTTCGCTGGGAAATTCCGTCCTTGGGCAGTTTGGCATGATGGGGCGCATCGGGGACGTTGTCCGTGAGAAGTCGGGGCTGGCGTATTACGCCTCGAGCAGTTTGAGCGCGGGATTCGGCCCGGGCGTGTGGGATGTTTCGGCGGGCGTGAATCCGCTCAACGTCCAGAAAGCCGCGGATTTGATCGTCTCCGAGTTGGAGCGCTTTGTCAAGGATGGCGTCACGAATCAGGAGTTGTCCGATAGCCAGGATAATTATGTTGGGCGATTGCCGCTCTCGTTGGAGTCCAATGGCGGCGTGACGGGCGCGTTGCTCAACATCGAACGCTACAACCTGGGGCTGGATTATTACCGCGAGTACGCGGGCAAGGTGCGCGCGGTGACGCGCCATGAAGTTCAGGCCGCGGCCGCAAAGTTCATTGACCCGCAGCGATTGGCGATTGCGATTGCCGGGCCGTGATGAGGTTGGATGAGACTCGCAACCGGGATTGACTTGCTTGAAATAGATCGCCTGCGCGCTGCGATTGCGACGCATGGCGAGCGTTTTCTCCAGCGCATTTTCACACCGCGCGAACTGGAAGCCAACGCGAAAAAAATCGAGTCGCTGGCAGGGCGGTTCGCGGCAAAGGAAGCGGCGGCGAAGGCGCTGGGTTGCGGGATCGGCGATGTGTCCTGGCAGGAGATCGAGATCCTGCGCGCCGAGTCGGGCGCGCCGCAACTGGTCCTGTGCGGCGCGGCGGAGCGGTTGGCGAAGGAGCAGGGACTCACGAACTGGTCGTTGAGCCTGAGTCACAGCCAGGGTTATGCAGTGGCAATGGTTGTGGCGATTGGGATCGAATAAAATTTTTAAGGAGAAAAGAATGGATCTAAAAGAAGTGTTCAATGCGATCGGTTCGCAAATGCTGGTTGATTTTGAACATTTTAACAATCAGATAAAACACCTTGGAGAACGCGGCGTTGAGCGAGAGGTTGGTTTGGCTGGATTCCTTCAATCATATTTGCCGGGACAATATGCAATTTCAAGCGGTGAAATCGTTGATGTTTCAGGAGCGACAAGCCAACAATGCGATTTGATAGTATTTGATTCTTCAAACTGCCCTCTTTTATTGGCGGGTAAGCACTATAGAATTTTCCCCGCTGAACCCGTGTATGCGGTTGTCGAAGTAAAATCGAAACTGACAATTTCCGAATTGGGGGATGCAGTCGAGAAAATAAAAACAGTAAAGAGTTTACATCGTGAGAATGGATGGATTGCAGGAGTACTATTTGCTTACAAATCTAGCTGGAAAACTAATCAACTCCATCAGATTGCAACTCATCTTCAGGGAATGAACGCAGGAATCCCATGGGAAAAAACCATTGATATTGTGTGTGTATTGGATGCTGGGTTAATTGAAATATATCCACACGGATCCGCCACTGAAGAACAAGTAATGTGGGTTTATCATGATTTAGATGTACCGGTTTTACTGTGGTTCTTTGTTCGTTTATTGGATTTGCTAAAAGAAAAGAAGGCCATTAGCCCCGATTATCAGTCGTATATTTTCAAAGGAGTGGGTGGGCCAATAGGTAGAGCGGATTTATTCGAACTAAAGTAATGTTCCAAATCTTATGGGAAGATTGCATCAAAAATTTCCCCCGTCTGCTTTTTCTTCATAAGGTGGTTTCGCCATGCGTCGAACCACAACATGCCGCGATTCATTTTGACTCTCCTTCGTCCAGGCGCGGGATCCAAAACCGCAACCAATTCGACCCTTCGAGCATGGCAAACTGGGAACCTTTGACAAGCGACTCCAATTCGCCTCCCGCGGACCTCGCGAGGGGTTCCGCCAAACCAGCGTCTTTGATCGTCCCGAAGATGCGCGTGCGGAAGAGCTCCAGCCACGGCAGGACGCTTTCGCCCCGAGCGGGATTCAGCGTCACGATGGGCCAGACGCGCCGCGCCGGTCCGCGCAACAGCAACCAGCGCAGGGTGTCTTTTGCTTCGGGGTCGGCCTCTTCCATGCGAGTCAGGTCATCCAGCAACACCACCACGGATTGGCGCGACTTGTTTGTGTGCGCCCATTCGCCGAGGGACAAGATGAAATCCATCGCGCTTTTGTGATAAACGGGGAAGATGCCCGCGCAATGTGCGGATTGATCGAATCCCTTCCATTCCTCTGGGTAGGCGGTTAGCGCGCCAAATTGAACATCGTTCGGATGGCGTAATTCGATCAGAGCTTTTGCGACCAGTTTCAGGAAGGCCGTCTTGCCTGCGCCTTCGTCGGCGGAAACCAGTAAGGGCCCGGGAACGGGATCGTTCAGATTCAAAAGAATGGGGAGCGCGTCATCGGCGATGCCGAGGAACAGGGCTTCGCGGGGCAGGCGGGCGAAGTCGGCCAACACATCGGTCAGGGATGGCAGGACAGGCGTAACATCCGCGCCCGCCGCGTTGATTTCGGGCGCAAGTTCCGCCAGGGCTTCCAATGCTAGTGAGTAAACATTTGCCTTGTTCATAATTAGAACACCTGTTCGATATTATACGAGGGATTGCTTTTTTGTCAAGAGTTGTGAAATGTTCCCGAAATTGCTTGACGCATCCCTCTAACACTGATAAACTTCCGCCTTGTCTGCTCCGGACTCCCTGGAGCAGTTTTAATGCCAAGTCTTGCGACCCTCAATAGGCTTTGGTATAATTTCACTGCTTAAAAACAGGCAGGCCGACGTAGCTCAATCGGCAGAGCACCCGCCTTGTAAGCGGGCGGTTACGAGTTCGATTCTCGTCGTCGGCTCCACAACTGAATAGGTCGGCTGGTCTCTTAGTCAGTTGGCCTTGTCTCAACAAGACCAAGTGACTAGTAGACGAGAAGACTACTAGACTAACCGGGCGGTTACCCAAGTGGCCAAAGGGGACTGACTGTAAATCAGTTGGCAGAAGCCTTCGGAGGTTCGAATCCTTCACCGCCCACTCCCGGCACGCGCCGGGCAGCACGTTAAGCCCACGTAGCTCAGTCGGCAGAGCACGTTCTTGGTAAGAACGGGGTCATGGGTTCAAATCCCATCGTGGGCTCAGTTGCTGTAACCAGTTATCTTCGATAAGGAGACGAAAAGATGGCGAAGCAGAAAT
>CAYJLS010000193.1:0-271 GCA_964371065.1 uncultured Anaerolineaceae bacterium
GAAGTGCGCCCTCCTCGCAATGACGAAATTTACTCGTATTTGTACGGTAGAGAAAAAAAACCTTTAAACACGAAGGTCACAAAGTATACAAAGGGGGAGAATTTACAATTTTGCGCTTCTTTCCCCTTCGTGATCTTTGTGTACTTTGTGTTTAAAAAGGCCTTCTTGTTAAAGCCTCAAGATTCTGACGCCCACCCTTCAAGGGATGGCAAATGGTGAAGATGGCGGGAATTGAATACCATCTCCTGAATGGAGACGCCGTCCGAAATGG
>CAYJLS010000193.1:371-6394 GCA_964371065.1 uncultured Anaerolineaceae bacterium
AACGCGCACCCCTGTTGGGTGCGCGTTCGTCAAAGTGGAGATGCCGGGAATCGAATATCATCCCCTGAATGGGGACCCCGTCCGAAATGGAACGCGCACCCCTGTTGGGTGCGCGTTCGTCAAAGTGGAGATGCCGGGAATCGAACCCGGGTCCGAAAGAATCGACCCTCGGAAATCTACGAGCGTAGCCGGTCGAAGGTGGTCACCGCAGGCATCTCGTCCGGCAAGAATCGCCTGCGGCCAGCCGCTTTGTCTTTTGCACGGGTAGCGGCGTCATGTGCAGCACTCCGCGTTTGTCTCGCCCGGGCCGGTCCCTGGCGGAGATCGGGGCCGGTGGACGGGTCTCACGAATGAGACCGACTGTTACGTCCTGGCTTAGGCAGCGAGGGGCATAGCAGCGTAGGAAGTGCGATTGGCACTTGAGGTTTTGCGCTGAGTTATCGAGATCGGCGCCTCTCGGCTCGCATTCCGGGACCAGCCTCCTCCGTCGAAGCCTGTCATCCCCAAACAGGGAAGTTGCCCGTCAAACTTATTATAACATGGACATGGATTAGAATCTTGCTTGAATGCCTGCTTTATGCTAGACTGTGAAATATATTATCAGCATTTCACGAAATGCTCTTGGCGGATTTCCTGGCACTACCCGCCAGGGAGAAAAAGCAAAAACACGAATCTTTTTTTATCATCCCGATGTTCTTCGGGGCAAGGTAATCTGCGTGAAAGTTTAACATTTTCAAACGTCTTTGAATTTCCTTTGTATCCTTCGTGTCCTTTGTGTTTAAAAAAGGTTTTTGCAGTAGACTCACTGATAACAGGAAGGATTGAGTATGGCTGAAAAAATCCTAATCGTGGACGATGATGTAGACACCCTGCGCCTGGTCGGTTTGATGCTCCAGCGCCAGGGTTATCAAATCACCGCGGCTACCAATGGCCGGCAGGGACTGGACAAGGCTGTGGAAGAGCAACCAGACCTGATCCTCCTGGACGTGATGATGCCCGATATGGACGGGTACGAAGTGACCCGTCAACTGCGCCAGAATCCCGTCACGGCCAATACACCCATCCTCATGTTCACCGCCAAGACCCAGCTGGACGATAAAGTGGCGGGCTTCGAAGTCGGCGCGGACGATTACCTGACCAAACCCACCCACCCATCCGAATTACAGGCACACGTCAAAGCCTTGTTGTCGCGCTCCGGCCAGCGCGAAAAAAAATCCGCCGCTCCCGACAAGGCAGGACGCGCGCACGTGGTCGGCGTGCTGGCGGCGCGGGGCGGGTTGGGCGTCTCCACCATTGCCATAAACCTCGCGGTGGGATTGTTCAACCGCTCGCAGTCGGATGTGGCGCTGGTCGAGATGGTGCCGGGCAAAGGCACGCTCGGGCTGGATCTGGGGATGAACAACCAAAAAGCGCTGGGGCAGTTACTGAGCGGGACCCCGTCCGAGGTCACGCGGGAACGGGTGAAGAACGCGCTCGTTCCGCACATTTCAGGCGTCAAACTTATGCTGGCATCCGACCATCCCAGCGACGTGCATCTCATCAGCCAGGTGGCTCAATATCAAGCAACGCTTGAAAAATTATCTTCACTGACACGCTATGTGGTACTGGACCTGGGGAGCAGCCTGCCGCCGTTCGTCCAAAAACTTTTGCTTGCCTGCAACGATACCGTGATCGTGCTGGAGGGTGTGTCGAATACGATCCTGCATACCCAGGCGCTGATTGAAGAATTGATCAAACTGGGCTTGAAAAAAGAGCGCATTACGGTGGCGCTCAACAACCGCATCCGCTCGGATACACTTTTAACTGTTTCGGCGGTACAGGATAAACTGGGACATCCCATCACGGTGGTGTTCACCCCCGCGCCCGAACTGCTGACGCAGGCCACGCGTATGCAGACGGCGGCCGTCCTGTGCCAGCCGGACAGTGTAACTGCAAAGCAAATCCTCAAACTGGCAGACCACCTCATCCAAAATGAGGCGGCAGGGAAATGACCCCGTTTTCGGAACAAACCTCAGCAGCCATCCAATTTGCCGCCGATTTATTCCGCCAGGCGAAGCGGGCCATGGTATTGACCGGCGCGGGCATTTCCACGCCGTCCGGGATCCCGGATTTTCGTTCCGAGGGCACCGGCCTGTGGTCACGCGACGAGCCGCTGGAAGTGGCCTCGCTGAGCACCTTCCGCACCGCTCCCGAAAGGTTCTATGCCTGGTTCCGCCCGCTGGCGCGGCAGATCTTTAACGCCCAACCCAATCCCGCCCACATCGCCCTGGCTGAACTGGAAAAGGCCGGGCGCCTGCGCCTGATCGCCACCCAAAACATAGACATCCTGCACCAGAAAGCCGGCGCGCAACATGTGGCGGAAATGCACGGCACGCTGGCAACACTCTCCTGCACGCAATGTTTTCACCAGGTGGGATCGGAAAAATATTTGGAGCCGTTCATTGAAAAGGGAATCATTCCGCACTGCCCGAAGTGTGGAGGAATATTGAAGCCGGATGTGATCCTGTTCGGCGAGCAGTTGCCGCAAAAGGCCTGGCTGGAGGCGCAACGCGAAGCGCGTCAATGTGACCTGATGCTGGTGGCCGGGTCCTCGCTCGAGGTGCTGCCCGTGGCGGGACTGCCGATGCAGGCGCTCGACCGCGGCGCACACCTGATCATCGTCAACAACTCGCCCACCTATCTCAACGTCCGCGCAGACCTGGTCATCCTCGAGGATGTAGCCGAGGTCCTGCCGGCCATCGCGGAACAGGTATACCATGGCTGAAATCGCAACGCAACGACTGGACGGCTACCGCCACCTGATTGACATCGCCCGCGACCTCGCCTCCACCCTGGACCTGGACACGCTCCTGCGCCGAATCGTCGCGGCCGCGGCGGAGATCACCGACGCGGAGGCGGGTTCGATCCTGCTCTACGACGGAACGGCGCGGCAGTTATATTTTCAGGTGGCCACCAACATGGACCAACCCACCATGCGCGGACTGGTCGTGCCGCTGGAAGGCAGTATTGCGGGCTGGATCGTCACCAACCGCCGAACCGTCCGCACGGAGGAAGCGCACGGCGACCCGCGCTTCTTCAGCGATGTCGAACAGACGACGGGATTCCCAACCCAATCGCTGTTGGGCGTGCCATTGATCACGAAGGAAAAAGTGGTCGGTGTGCTGGAAGTGTTGAACAAGAACAAAGGCAACTTTACCGATGCCGATGAAAACCTGTTGCTGGTGCTGGGCGCGCAGGCCGCGGTGGCCATCGAGAACGCGCGGCTTTTCCAGCAATCGGACCTGATCGCGGAATTCGTCCACGAACTGCGGACGCCGCTGGCCTCGCTCAGCACTGCCACGTACCTGCTTCTGCGCCCCGAAATTTCGAAGGAACAGCACGACCAGATCATTTACAACATCCACAACGAGACCCTGCGCCTGAACACGCTGGCCTCCTCGTTCCTGGATTTGGCGCGCCTGGAATCGGGACGCGTCCAATTCCACAAGACGCACTTCAGCGTGAACGATCTCATCTACGAGTGCAAGGATGTGATGCAGGGCAAGGCGGACGAGACGCGCATCCAACTCAGGGTGGACTCCCCCGAAAACCTGCCCCTGCTCGAAGCCGACCGCGACAAGATCAAGCAGGTGATTCTCAACCTGTTGAGCAACGCCATCAAATACAACCGTCCGAGCGGATCGGTCATCATCAGCGCCGACGCAACAGAAACGGAAATCGCCATCACCGCGCAGGATACGGGCATGGGTATCCCCGAAGACGCGCTGCCGCATCTGTTCGAGAAATTTTACCGGGTGCGCGAACACGAGAGCAAGGCGGGCGGCACCGGACTGGGACTTTCCATCTGTAAGCAGATCATGCAAGGGCACAACGGCACATTGGAAGTGAAAAGCAAGGTCGGTGTGGGGACGGCGTTCATACTCCGATTGCCGCGCGGCGTGAAGAAAATCCCCCGAAGGTAGGTGGGTAGACAAGTAGACAGGTACACACGAAATACGCAACATTGCGAAGCATCCCCGTGGGACGCAACATTCCACCATCCAACTACTAAACTACCCAACCACCAAACTACGTAACTACTTCCTCCCAAACTGACGTTCCAACATATCCACAGATAGGTGAATCATCGTCGGCCTGCCATGCGGACAGGTGCGCGGCGACGCGCAGGCTTCCAGGTCGTTAAGCAGGGCGCGCTGTTCACCGGGCGAAAGCGTCTGTCCCGCTTTGACCGCCAGCCGCTTGCAGACGCGTCCCGCCAGTTTCGCTTCCACCTCGGCTTGGAGCGGAGTCTCATCCTCCTCGAAATCCTCCACCAGCGCGCGCAACGCCGAGGCGGGGTCCGCGCCCGCGAACAATGCAGGCACGGCGCGCACCTGGAACGAGTTGCCGCCGAACTCCTCCACGTCAAATCCGAAATGCTGGAGGATTGGTAATTGGGTTATTAGTAATTGAGCGGATTGAGGCGGGAGTTGCACCACTGCGGGTGAGAGCAGAGACTGTGACGGAATCTTCTTCTGGTCATGTTGCGCCATCAACTTCTCGAACAGGACGCGTTCGTGCGCAGCGTGCTGGTCAATGAGATATAGCCCATCGGGACCTTCTGCCACGAGATAGGTTTGTCCGATCTGGCCGATGAGTCTAAGAAGTGGAAGGTTTAACGTTGAACGTTGAACGTTATCTACTTCCGTCTGATTTTGCGTATTGGCTGGCGAACCTTCAATGTTCAACGTTTGACGTTCAACGTCACTTGCCATACTCCAATCCAACCCAGGCTCGCGCGGTTGGGCGGGACGCGCCGCGCCGCCCCACAATGTCGGTGCGACCTGCGGGATGGGCGCATACGCCAGCAGAGTCCGCCGCGCGGCGCGCTGGACAAAACTGAAGACGCGATCCTGATTTTTAAAGCGCACTTCGGCTTTGGCGGGATGCACGTTCACATCCACATCTTCGGGACTGATCTCCAGAAACAATGCCGCCATCGGATAACGTCCCACCATCAACAGCGTGTGATAGGCCTGGATGAGCGCGGTCGTCAGCGGCGTGTCGGAGACCCAGCGGCCATTGACGAAGAAGGTGATCTCCTTGCGATTGGAACGCGTCAACGCGGTGGGACTGGTGTAGCCCGTCATCGTCAAGCCCTCTTCTTCGGCAGTGACTTCCAACATTTGCTTCGCCACTTCCACGCCGTACAGCGCGGCGAGAATAGCGCGGCGGTCGCCGTCGCCGCTCGTTTGCAGGGTGACGTTCGCGTCCTCGGTCAACTTGAAACGCACAGACGGATACGCCAGCGCGTAGCGCGTCAGCAGGCCGTCAATGGCGCGGCGCTCGGTCGTGTCGGTTTTCAGGAATTTCAGGCGCGCGGGCACGTTGTAAAACAAGTCTTCGACGCGCACCACGGTTCCAACCGGCGCGCCGACTTTTTCCAGTTTGCCGCTGATGCCGCCTTCCACCTTCAAGCGCGCGCCCGAGGCCGAGTCTGCAACGCGCGAGGTCATCGTCAGCCGCGAGACCGAGCCGATAGAGGCCAGCGCTTCGCCGCGGAATCCCAACGTCCCGATGGAAAAAAGCTCCTCGGCGCGGAGCAACTTCGAGGTCGCGTGACGCGAAACGGCCAACTCCAGTTCGGGCGCGGGAATCCCCATCCCGTCGTCCGCAACTTCGATGGCGCGTCGACCTGCCTCCGCGACCATCACGGTGAGGGTGCGCGCGGAAGCGTCCAATGAATTTTCGACAAGTTCCTTCACCACCGAGGCGGGGCGTTCGATCACTTCGCCCGCCGCGATCTGCGAGGCGACTTCGGAAGAGAGCAGGCGAATAGGCATGGCTCGATTATAATCGCCCCGTGCAATTCACCACCATTTTCTTCGACCTCGACGACACGCTTTATCCCGCCGCCAGCGGCTTGTGGCTGGCGATCAAGGAGCGCATGAACGTTTACATGCGCGAGCGCATGGGCATCGCGCCCGCGGATGTGCCGCGCCTGCGCGAAAAATATTTCCGCGAATACGGCACCACCCTGCGCG
>CAYJLS010000194.1:0-6361 GCA_964371065.1 uncultured Anaerolineaceae bacterium
AATCGCCGATTGAGAATGCTCCGCGCCAAAACGGGCAAACGCTCGTACTTTCATCCACCGAAACTGCCCGAACCTTTGCTCGTGAGTTCGGTTCAAACGTGTACGAAAAGCATATCCCTGAATGGGTTTCCAGCGCGGAGCCTGTCTTGCTTGCTGAACTGGTCAAAGGCATGTGGCGCGGCGATGGAAGTTATGACTCAACCAAGAATATGTTCCGCTACAACACAGTCTCTGCGGATCTTGCTTATGGTTTCCGTGATGCGTGCTTGCGGCTGGGCGTTGCCGCATCTGTGAATATTCAACATCGAGAATCTCCGCGCATGGATATTTACGCGGTGGTGATCGCTTCACCGTTCAACCCAAAGTTTGGCGAAATTGTCAGCGTGGACGCGCCCACAGGCGACCTAAGCGGATCCCCCTTCTCGCTTGACGAAAATTTCTTGTACGTCCCGATTAAAGAAATAACCGTCGAAGAGCAGGAGACTGAAGTCTACAACTTCTCTGTTGAGGAAGACGAATCCTATGTTGCGGAAGGCGTGGTCTCGCATAACTGCACCGCGCCCCAATACACCACCAACTCCTTCCACTCCGGCGTGATCGAGATCATCGTCAAGAAAGGCGCGCGCTCGCGTTATTCGACCATTCAAAACTGGTCCACTAACGTGTTCAACCTCGTCACCCAGCGCGCCAAGGTTTTTGCGAACGCTTCCCACGAATGGGTGGACGCAAATTTGGGATCCAAGCTGACCATGAAATATCCGTCCTGTTATTTGATGGAACCCGGTGCGCGCGGCGAAATGCTTTCGATGGCGTTCGCAGGCCCTGGCCAGACTCAGGATGCGGGCGGCAAGATGTATCACTTTGCGCCGAACACAACCAGCAAGGTTACATCCAAATCCATCAGCAAGGGAGGTGGGCGCGCTTCCTTCCGCGGCCTGCTCAAGGTCCACAAGGGCGCGAAGGGTGTCAGGTCCAATACGGTTTGCGACGCGCTTCTGCTCGATCCGCAATCGCGTTCGGATACCTATCCGACCATCGAGATTGATGAAGACGATGTAACCATCGGCCACGAGGCTTCGGTCTCGAAGGTCGGCGAGGAGCAACTCTTCTATCTCATGTCGCGCGGCCTCAGCGAAGGGGAAGCCACCACCATGGTCGTCTCCGGCTTCATCGAGCCGCTGGTCAAGGAACTCCCGATGGAATACGCCGTCGAAATGAACCGCCTCATCCAACTCCAAATGGAAGGATCAATCGGTTGATATGCAGGAAAAACCAAAAGTAGTTGTTTCAAGACAGCGACGAACTGACTATGCCGCACGAGATTTTTCCTTCACCCAGGCCGATATCCCCGCCTCGAAGAATGGTCTCGCCTCCTTCCGGACCTCGGCCTGGGACGCGTTTAAGGCGCGTTCCCTCCCCCTCACCACAGACGAAGCCTGGCGCCGCACGGACTTGCGCTTCCTGCCCGCGTCCGATTTCAAACTTCCCAAAGACGGCGCGTTCGAAGACCTGCCGATTGTCCCCGATGACTTGCTCAAGCCCCTCGTCGGCGACCAGCACGGCGGACAAATTACCCTGCTCCCCGGCGGCTCGCAAATATTTCTGGAAGATGCGCTGGCAAAGAAGGGCATGGTCTTCACCGACTTTCGCACCGCGGAAAAGAATCACGCCGACCTGCTTGCGAAGTTGATCGGCCAGATCGTCAAGCCCGAAGACGGAAAATTTGCCGCGCTTGCCTCTGCGCTTTCGCAAAACGGTATTTTGCTCTACGTCCCCAAAAACATGGAAGTGGAATATCCGCTTCACTCCATCCTTTGGGGTCCCGGCGTGGATCTGGCACACTTCTCCCACCTGATCGTCTTCGTGGACGATGGCGCGTCGGTGACGTATGTCCACGAGGCCGCCTCGCCCGATGAAATCGGTCACGCCATGCACGCGGGCGTGGTGGAAATCCACGTGGGCGAAAACGCCAACCTGCGCTTTGTGGAATTGCAGTCGTGGGGACGCCACGTTTGGAATTTCTCCCACGAGCGCGCCCGCGTCGAACGCGGCGGCAACCTCGACTGGATCTTTGGCGCAGTTGGTTCACGCCTCACCAAAAACTTCTCCGACCTCGACCTGGTCGGCGAGGGCGCACAGGGACGCATGTCTGGCTTCTACTTCACCGACGGGACTCAGCACCTCGACCACGATACCCAGCAGAATCATCTCGCGCCACACACCACCAGCGACCTGCTTTTCAAAGGCGCGCTCAAAGGCAAGAGCCGCTCAGTGTGGCAGGGCATGATCTACGTCGCGCCCGGCGCGCAGAAAACGGACGGGTATCAGGCCAACCGCAACATCGTCCTGAGCGAAGATGCGAGAGCAGATTCCATCCCAGGGTTGGAGATCCTCGCGGACGATGTCCGCTGTACGCACGGCGCCACCGTCGGCAAGTTGGAGCAGGAGCCGCTGTTCTACCTGAAAAGCCGCGGCATCCCCCAGGTCGAGGCCGAGCGGCTGGTCGTCGAAGGCTTCTTTGATCCGATCATGCAACGCATCCCGTTCGAGGGTGTGCGCGCAAGATTCCAGCAAGCCATTTTGCAAAAGATGGGTTGATATCCTATAATACGATAGAGAGACAAATGCCAACAAAAACAAAAGCAAAGCAGGTAAAAGCTGCGCCGCCCGTGATTGAACGGCGGCCAGTCCGGGGTGGACGCGTTGGGTCGCAGGTTTCATACATGAAGGCGCCTGGCACCGAACATGTTTATGAAGTGGGCGACACGGTCGAAGTTTTTTGCGATCACGAAAAGAACAACGACCGCGTGCGCGGCTGGATCAAAGGCATTGTCGTGCAGGTGGACAATAAAATGGTGGCTGTCCAGTTCCGCTCGAACGTTTTTCTGACGGATGGCTGGATGGTGCCGGATCGCATTCTCTGGTATCCACTGACATCCGAACACATCCGTCCTGTGTTGGCAAAGAAATCGGCCAGGCAGGAAATCATCAATTACTAGCCCGGTTCCCCATGCTCAACGTTAACGAAATTCGCGGCGACTTCCCCATCCTCCAGCGCGAGACGCGGCCCGGCGTGCGCGTCGTCTATCTCGATTCCACGGCCACCTCGCAAAAGCCTCTTCCGGTCATCGAGGCGATGAACGATTTTTATCGCCGCTCGAACGCCAACATCCATCGCGGCGTCCACACACTAGCCGAGGAAGCCACCGCGCTCTACGAGCAGGCGCGCGAGAAGATCGCGAAATTCATCAACGCGCCCTCCGCTCGTCAAATCATCTACACGCGCAACACCACCGAGTCGATCAACCTGGTCGCCTACACCTGGGCGCGGGCGAATCTCAAGGCGGGCGATCTCGTCATTCTCACCGAGATGGAGCATCACTCGAACCTCGTCCCCTGGCACATGCTTCAGGCCGAGCGCGGCATCGAGTTGGACTTTATCCCTGTGACGGCAGACGGCCTGCTCGATTTGGACGCCTACCGTTCGCTCCTCGCGCGGACCCCGAAGCTGGTCGCGTTTACGCACATGTCGAACGTGCTCGGGACGATTAACCCCGCGGCTGAGATCATCCGCCTCGCGCGGGACGCCGGGGCTGTCACCCTTGTGGACGCGGCCCAGTCCGTCCCGCATCTGACGGTTGACGTGCAGGCCCTCGGCGCGGACTTCCTGGCCTTCTCCGCGCACAAGATGTGCGGCCCGACGGGGGTCGGCGCGCTGTATGGCCGAGCGGACTTGCTCGAGTCCATGCCGCCCTTCCTCGGCGGCGGCGACATGATCAAGGAAGTGAAACTGCGCTCTTTCCGCCCGAACACCCTCCCGCACAAATTCGAAGCCGGGACTCCCGCCATCGCGGAGGCAGTCGGTTTCGGCGCGGCGGTGGATTACCTGACGAAAATTGGCATGACCAGCATCACCGCGCACGAGCATGAAATCACCGAATACGCGCTCGAACGATTGGAAGAAATCCCCGGCGTCAAGGTGTTTGGTCCCTCGGCTGATAAAAAAGGCGGCGTCGCCTCGTTCACGCTCGATGGCGTTCACCCACACGATGTGGCGCAAATCCTCGACCGTGACGGCATCGCCGTCCGCGCCGGTCATCACTGCGCGCAACCCTTGCACGAGAAATTCGGCATCCCCGCCAGCACCCGCGCCTCCTTCTATCTGTATAATAAGAAGGATGAAGTGGATTTGCTGGTGGACGGGATTTACAAAGTCAAGAAAATGTTTGGTTAAAAAACATTCGTCATTGCGAGGAGGGCGCTCTCCCCGACGAAGCAATCCCCACGCTGGCAAGGAGATTGCTTCGGGGAGAACACCCTCGCAATGACGGGAGTGAATATGGACGATCTCTATCGCGAAGTCATCATCGAGCACTACAAGAATCCCTCTTATAAGGGCAAATTGGACCCGCACGACATCTCGTTTGCGGACAATAATCCGCTGTGCGGCGACCACATCCAGATTGATCTGCGCGTGGACGCGGATGGCAAGGTCAGCGACGCGCGCTTTGACGGTCACGGATGCGCCATCTCGCAGGCCTCCGCCGATTTGTTGGTTGAGTCTATCATCGGCAAGCCGCTCGAAGAAGTGAAGCAACTCAACAAAGACTCTGTTCTTGAAATGCTCGGCATTGACCTCGGCCCCGTCCGCTTGAAATGCGCGTTGCTTTCGCTGAAAGTGTTGAAGGCTGGAGTCTACGGGTTAGGGGAGGCCAGCGATGAACTGGTGGAATAGAAACAAAAATCAATATCGCCTAGTGATTGCCCATGTATAACTATGCAACATTGGATGAATCAAAAATCGAATTCGTGGAGATCGCCCCCGCCTCCGAACTCCCCAACGGACAACGTCTTTTTGTGGAAGTTGCCGATCGCCCCCTCGTTATCTTCAATATCGCGGGGCAGTTCTTCGCCATCGGCGATGTCTGCACCC
Organism: uncultured Anaerolineaceae bacterium; assembly: GCA_964371065.1. Taxonomy (GTDB): domain Bacteria; phylum Chloroflexota; class Anaerolineae; order Anaerolineales; family Villigracilaceae; genus Denitrolinea. Next base: position 4,934 of record CAYJLS010000194.1, read on the forward strand.
ACGACGATGGGCCGCTGGGCGACGGCGAGATCGAAGGCTTCAACATTGTCTGTCCGCGGCATGGAGCCGAGTTCGATGTCCGCACGGGGAAGGTGATGCAGATGCCCGCCGTGGTGGATGTCCCCGCCTACCCTGTCCGCGTGGTGGAGGGGATAATCCAGGTTGGTATCCCGAAGGAATGATGAATCCATGTAGTGACGACTTTAGTCGTCGGGACGAATAAATTCGTCACTACGTGGTTTGACTTTATTCGCTTTTCGTTCCGGGGGAAATATACTTCGTCTGCTTGAACGGCTTCAACTGCTCGGCCAAATTTTCCTGCAACAAATGCCCCGACTCGTGCATCAACGTGTCGTGGTTGTAATCGTTCAACTTGACCATGCTCGCCAGGCAGGGAAAATGATGATGGAACAGCCCCGCGCGTTCCTCCGCCTCGTCCACCGGCAAGCCGACTAATTTCTCCGCGACGTGACGCGCACACCCACACACCGCGTCCCTCTGGACCGTCGCGGCGGATACCGTCCGAGAGGCCTCGTCCACGCTGAGACGGATATCGGGCTGGCCGAAGTATTTTGCAAACTCCGCGATGACCGGACTATCGTACATCTCGCGCTCGCGACGCGTCACTTTGTAGTCGCGTTCGGTGAGCGAGCAGAGCGGTTTGGGCGTGGCGCAAGCTACGTTCATGCGCGCCAGCCATCCGATCAGTTGACGCGCCAACCCGCGCGGGAGCCAGGCTTCGCTGTCCACCGCGGCGATCACGCCGCGCGCCCCCGTCATTTGGGCGATCTCCGGGATGAGTTCCGCCACCGATCGGTTTTCCGCGAAGGATAAAATCAGGTCGCTGGGCGGGAAACTCTTCGGCAAATAGTCTTCGGGATAATCCATGATGAGCGGAAAGACCCCAGGCGCTTTCCACGTTTCTATAGTCCAGCCCGCGGGCGCGTGTTTCCGCAGGTTGTCCACGTGGCGGATGCCGTACTCGCCGGAGATGATTGCCAGGATTTTCATACCTTAATTGTAACGGGTAATAGCGGAAGTCAGTGTGACTTTTGTTGGCATAATTCAGCTTGCAGTGAAAACCATGTTGATGTATAGTTGAAACATTCGAGGTGCAACATGCTTACCAAGTCAGTCTTTAAAGTGCCGTTGAAGGATATGGAACGCAACCTATTTGCTTATTTACGCCGCGCGCAGGCCGGAGAGACACTGATCGTTATGGAGAACGGCAAGCCGATGGTGGAAGTTAAGCCAACCTTGTCTTCCCTTGCGTCTCCTCGTCCCTATGGACTTTGCGCGGGGGAATTCACGGTGCCAGATGATTTCGACGCGCCTTTACCAGATGATTATCTTGCGGATTTTGAGGGGAAATGAAATGAGTGTGACTAAAATCAGTTGGTAGCATGAGTAGAGAAAGAGGAGTTGAAA
>CAYJLS010000195.1:0-6302 GCA_964371065.1 uncultured Anaerolineaceae bacterium
AAGAAGAAGAGCGCATCCGCAGTGAAGGACGCCTCCCGCCCGGCCAGGCGCTGACGCTCAAATTCCCCATCCTGCACTATGGGCCGGTCCCGCCGTTCAATGCCGCCGCGTGGGATTTCCGCATCTGGGGCGAAGTGGAGGAAGAGAAACGATGGGACTGGAACGAGTTTAACGGACTGCCACGCGCAAAAATCCAAATGGACATCCACTGCGTGACGCGCTGGAGCAAGTTCGACACGGTTTGGGAAGGCGTGTCTGTGCGGACGCTGGTGGAGAACGGACTGATCAAGATCAAGCCCTCCGCCACGCACGTGATGCAACACGCGGAATACGGATTCACGGTCAACCTGCCGCTCGAAGTTGTGCTGGCGGAAAACTTCCTGCTCGCCACGCACCTGAACGGGGAGCCGATCACCGCCGACCACGGCTATCCCCTGCGCGGCGTGGTGGGACATGTCTCCGGCCTCGAACTGGAGACTCCTTATTTTTGGAAAGGCGCGAAGTGGCTGAGGTCGCTGGAGTTCATGCCGCGTGACCGCGAGGGATTTTGGGAACAGGCCGGTTATCACAACCGCGCGGATGTGTGGAAAGAAGAAAGGTTTGGGTAAGAAAAAGCCCGTCATCGTTGAGATGGCGGGTTTTTGATTCTTGATTACCACCGTCCTGAGCGGAGGGTACTCCCGAAGTCGAAGGACGGATTGCAAGAGCAAGTAGTGTTCCATGTGCTTGCCCTTCGACTGCGGACGACAAGCGCCGCCCTCCGCTCAGGGCAGTGAGTAAATGGTTACGGCCTCTTCGCCAGCGTAACCGTAATCTCCAGCGTCTGCTCGCCGCGCAGGACGGTGAGCGTCACCGTATCGCCCGGTGATTTGTTGTTGATCAGATAACGCAGGAGATCATCGAAAGTCTTGATCGGGTGGCCGTCAATGGCGGTGATCAGGTCGCCGCCTGCCGGCAGGTTCTGAATACTGGTGGGTTGGTCGCCCGCCTGGATGCCCGCCTTGTCCGCGGGACCGCCCTTGGTCACGCCGGTCACGTACGCGCCGACCTGGCTTTTCAGCCCCAGCGCCTCAATGACCGGCAGGCTCAGTTCGTTCATCGAAGTGATGCCGAGATAGGGATAATCGTATTTGCCCTTTTCGATCAGCACGGGAACCACGCGTTTGACAATATTGGATGAGACCGCGAATCCGATGCCCGAGTTGAGCGGCTCACCGCTGGTTGTTGAGTTGACCGTGCGGATGGCGCGGTTGATGCCGACCACCTCGCCGTTCAAATTGAAGAGCGGACCGCCCGAATTGCCGGGGTTGATGGCCGCGTCGGTCTGGATGATGTCGCCTGCGGTGAAGACTCCGCCGCCGGTGGTGGTGTGCATCGAATCCAGCGTGCGCCCGAGCGCCGAGACGATGCCCGTTGTCATGGTGCTGTCCAGCCCGAAAGGATTGCCGATGGCGATCACAGTTTGCCCGACCTGCAACGCATCCGAGTCGCCCAGCGTCAGCGGATGCAACTCTTCGGCGGGCGCGGTCACTTTGACCACGGCCAGGTCCGAATCCAGGTCGGCGCCGATGACCGTCCCATAGGTTTTGAGCCCGCTGGTGAAGTCCACCTCCACCTGCTTCGAACCTTCCACCACGTGATAGTTGGTGACGATGTGTCCCTGCGCGTCGTAGACGAAGCCCGAACCGAGCGATCCCGCCTGGTCGCCGACGGTTTTGATGGCGACTACGCCGGGGTTGACGCGCTGGAAGAGCGCCACCAGCAATTCCTGGCTTTGCGCGGCGCTTTCCGGGACCGGCTGGGACTGTTGGATGGGTGCGGTAACGGGCGTGACCGACGCGGCGGGCAACGAGCCGACCTGGCAGGCCAGCGCGGCCAAAACCAAAACCGATAAAACAATTAAAGTCCGTTTCATTTTTTTCCTTTTATTCTTTGATTGCCGTCATTGCGAGGAGGGTCGAGTAGAGCGAGTGTTCTTCTCGCTCATATCGAGACCCGACGAAGCAATCTCCTCGTCAAACAGGAGATTGCTTCTCGAAGATGCAGGTGTTTTTCCTGCCCGAAGGTCGCAATGACGGGCGTACAGCCGAGATACTAAAATTTAATTTTCGATGCCTCTTCGAGCAACTCGCGTTGCTTCGCCGAAAGATATTTCGGGATCGTCACTTTCAACTTCACGTACAGGTCGCCTTTGGCATCCTTCTTGTTCAACGGCGGCATGCCGCGTCCCGCCAGCCGAAAAACCTGTTCGGGTTGCGTGCCTGCGGGAATGCTCAACTTGACCTTGCCCGCCATCGTCTCCACTTCCGCTTCGCCGCCCAGGATGGCGGTAAACGCGTCCACGCTGGCGACGGTTCGTAGGTTGGCGCCGTCGCGTTCGAAGCGCGGGTCTTCGGCCACTTCCACGATGAGATACAGGTCGCTCCCTTCGGGAGCTGCGCCGGCCACGCGCACCTTCGAGCCGCTCCGCACACCGGGCGGGATCTTCACTTCCATGCGCCGCGACCCGGTCGTCAACTGGCGCCGCGCGCCGCTGTAGGCTTCGGCCAGGCTGATCGTTACGGGTTGCTGGTAACCTGCCGAAGGCCGCGCTCGCCCCGAGGTCCGGGGAGAGGCGCCCGCCGCGCCCCCAAAGATCGAGCGGAAGAAGTCCGAGAACAAGTCGCCGCCCGCGCTGCCGAACATCTCGTTCAGGTCTTCCACACTGACGCGCGTCCCGCCCGCGCCGCCGGGCGCGCCGCCGGAAGTCCAGTCGCCCCAGTTGAAGTCGCGGGGCGAACCGCCGCGTTGCTGCCAGTTCGAGTAGGCGCTGCCGAGTTGGTCGTAGCGGGCGCGCTTCTGGTCGTCGCTCAAGACCTGGTAGGCCTCGTTGATTTCCTTGAAGCGTTCCTCCGCCGCCTTGTCGCCGGGGTTCTGGTCGGGATGGTGTTTCATCGCCAGTTTGCGGTACGCCTTGCGGATCGCGTCCGCGTTGGCCGAACGCTCCACGCCGAGAATTTTGTAGTAGTCCTTGTAGTCCATGGAATGGATTGTAATCCTTCAAATTGCCGCGTCAAGCATCAAACGCGCCGACTAATGCAACTCTAACGTGTGGTAAAGTGTAGGATAAATTGCCAATTTGTCCTACTGTGATAAATTGTAGAGCAAATTGCCAATTTGCTCAACCGGAGGAATAATGGACTCGATTTGCGTTTTTTGTGGATCTTCGGACTCGGTTCACGCGGACTATTTGGCGGGCGCGCGTTTTCTGGGCGCGACCCTGGCCCGGCGCGGCATGCGCGTCGTCTACGGCGGCGGCAAGACCGGGCTGATGGGCGCGCTGGCCGACGGCGCGCTGGAGGCGGGCGGCGAGGTGATCGGCGTGATCATCCCCTCGATGAACACCTCTCCGCTGGCGCACGCGCGGCTGACGCGCATGGATGTTACCGCGCACATGCACGCACGCAAGGCGCGCATGCACGAACTGGCCGAGGGCTACATCGCCCTGCCCGGCGGCTACGGCACCTTCGACGAGTTGTTCGAGGCCATTACCTGGGCGCAGACCGGCGCGCACGAAAAGCCGATCGGCCTGTTGAACCTCCGCAATTATTACGCCCCCTTGCTGGCGGCCATTGACCACGCCGTGGCGGAGGGATTTATCTTCCGCGAGCACCGCGAGTCGCTGTGCTGTGAAACTGACCCCGAAAAGTTGCTGGATGCGATGGCGAATCACCAGCATCCGCACGCGGCGGGCAAGAGGTGGATGAGGGAGGGGTAGTTGGGTAGTTCGGTAGTTTTGATAGTTACGCAGTTGCGTGTTGCGTATTGCATGACAAGAAAAAAGCGGCGGTCAAAGTTTGGCCGCCGCTTGTCGCTATCATGGGGGAGTTTTCATTTTTCAGTCTCTTCGTCTTGAATTTTCTCGATAAACTCAGCCGGGCTGAGGACGGGAATGTTGAACCGTTGCATGAAACCGAAATGTTTCCTGTTGCCCGTCACCAGGAATTGCGCGTGGGAGGCCACGGCCACTTCGGCGAAGGGCAGGTCTTTGGGGTCTATGACATCTTTTGGGGAAAGATCGAGGGTTGGGAATCTGTTCGGAGGCTGGACGCGTTGATCTCCGCGAGTACAATCCGCCGATCAAGCGGGGTAATTTTCAAATGTGGCCGTTTGGTCACATCATGGTATTCGTCCAGGATTCGGCGATCCGCCGCGAGGTGAATTGCTCTTGCTACAATCAGTTTCAAGATTTGTCCGGGAAACCCACTTTGATTCAACAACCCCGAAACCAGCACGTTGGTATCAAGGACGATCAGCATTGCGTTTTTCCTGCCTGACCGCTTGTATCTCGGTTTCTATTTCCTCGTCGGTTAATCGCGAAGTTCCGTTCCGCTCGGCCTCAGCCTGGATCCTGCCAAGCGCCGCTTGTGCCTGCATGGACAACGCGTTGAGGAGCGTCTCTTTTTCGGAGTCGTTAATGGCAAATTCCCTGGCTGCCGCGTTGGCCCCATCCCGCAAACTTCGTTCCATCAATCTGTCCAGCAATATTCCGCGTTGTTTCAGTTGTTGACGAAGGCCTTGCAACAGATCGTCTGCGGCTTTGTCCAGGGACTTGATCACAATGCCGCTTTCTGTCTCCACAAACGTGACCATATCTCCCCGTTTAAGTTTCAGCCTGCGCTGAACGTCAGTGGGAATGATGACTTGTCCTTTTTCTTGAACCGGAACAGCGCTAAACATAGTATTCTCCTGGCTCGTATGGTTGCTGATGTAAAAAACGTACCGCGACATGCTTCGCGATGTTGCCTGCGGGGCGGGATAAATCTCGCGGAACACGGCCTTTATCCTTTGGGGTGAACTTCGTTCATGGATACTCTGTTCCAGATTATACACCGCTTGCTAATTGCCGAAGGATTTCCACCGTCTCCTGTCTCCCGTCTCCTCTTTCCCCCCAATCCGTTGACTCGACTTCCTGCGCCAGGAACCCCATCTCTATGTAGTGGACATAAAGTTATGATGACTCGTTGGATGATATTCAATTGTCTCGTCGCATTCGCATGGGTCGGTGTGAACGACAACTTCCACTAATGCAGGTAGTTTGTGGAACAGGTTATGGCGGACTTCTTCAGCAATGAAGTGACTCTGCAGAGTGGTCTGCCGGCAATTCACGATAATGTGCATTTCACCATACAGGCGATGACCCAGCCAGCGTATGGCTGTATTGTGAACATCCAATACCCCGCTAACGCGCGAAGCAGTATGCTTAAATTCTTCATGGATTTCAGGGTCAACTGCATCCATCATACGATGCCACATCTCCTGCGCGGATTTCCAAACGATGCCAAGAATCGCGGCTCCAATTCCCAGGCCGATAATTGGGTCGAGTAATGGGAAGCCAAGCCACACTCCAATTGCGCCTGCCAGCACTGCCAGTGAAGTGAAGCCATCTGTACGGGCATGATAGCCGTCCGCAATCAGAGCGGCGGAACCGATCTCTTTTCCAACACGGATGCGGAGGATCGCCACGAGTTCATTCCCTAGAAAACCGATGATCCCTGCGGCCGCGACCCATCCAATGTGGGTGATGGGTTGCGGGTTGATGAGCTTCAAAATAGCCTGATAGATCGCTTCGCCCGCGCTGAAGGCGATCATCAACACGATGATCACGCCCGCAATATCTTCGGCGCGTCCATAGCCATAGGTGTAGCGTTTATTGCGCGCGCGGCGCGAGAGCCAGAAGGCCAGTCCGAGCGGGATGGCGGTCAGCGCATCGGAGAAGTTGTGGATGGTATCCGCTAAAAGCGCGACGCTTCCGCTAATTGCCACAATGAACACCTGAAAGGTCGCGGTGACAAGCAATCCTACTAATGAAACCTTTAAAGCCCACATGCCGCGATCCGTTGCGAGATTGGGATCGAGCGCGGCTTGTTGATGTCCGTGACTATGCGGCATGAACAAATGCTGTAACCAGGCAATCACCTGATTCTTTGAGTGCGGATGACCGTGTTCAAGGTCATGGTTGTGTTCGTGCTTATGGTCTTGGTCATGAGGATGTTCATGCTCATGTTCGTGTTCGTCATGGTGTTCGCGCTCTCCATGCCCATGATCGTGTTCGTGGTCACGCTCTTGTTCATGAGGGTGATCGTGGTCATGCTCTCCATGCTCATGTTTGTCATGATGTTCCATAAGATTCTCCAGTATTTTATTATTAGGATTTGGCCACTTTGAAGCGCGGAAATTTTCCTGATTGTCAAACTATACCGCACTCGGTCACAAATTGCGCTTTTTCAGAAGGTGGAAAGCGCAATTTGTGACCGTGGGTA
>CAYJLS010000196.1:0-6188 GCA_964371065.1 uncultured Anaerolineaceae bacterium
GCACAGGCAAAACTTTTCCGCAGAATGCTGGAGGAGCAATCCTAAAGATTAACCGCGAAGAGCGCGAAGACCGCAAAGAAAAATTCATAAAGATTCTTAAACCAGTTACTTCCAAGCCGCCCGCCGTGTCCGTCATTGCGAGGAGGGTGGTCTTCCCGACAAAGCAATCTCCTGGTCGTGCGCGGGGATTGCTTCGCACACTTGCCCTGGCGGGCAGTGCCAGGGACGAACGCTCGCAATGACGGTATGGACAAAAGGACCAGACCATGAGCAACCCATCTCCAGAACCAAAAGAAGAACTCGGCCGCATCCTTCAGTCCGCCCGGCGATTGGGCGTGGAAATGGATGAGGCGGACGCCCTGCAATGGCTGACGGCCATGTCCGCCGGCCAATCCGAGTCGGGCATCGTGATGGACACGCGCGACGGCGTGTTTGGGCATAAGGTGAGCATGCTCGATTTCAGCAGCGCGGACCTCGAGCATTTCCGCAAACTCGGCCGCCTGGTGGAATTCCACGATGTGCCCGGCATGGTCGAGACGGCGTTGGCGCTCTCCGGCTCCGCGGCGCAGTCCAAGATCCAAACCTATCCCGGCGACGCGGATTACTTCGAGCGCGTCAACATCATTGCCGGGAGCCGCGAGTCAGCTTGCAAGATCCTGGCAGACTTGATCCACCAGAAGGCTTTGCAAACCGTCAAAGGTCCCAGCTACCTGCTGATCGAGGTCAAGTTTGGGTCGTACCAAATGGATGTCGTGCGCGGCGGCAAGCCAAAGTCCAAGGGCAGTTCCATCTCGTGGTCGCCGCAGGAGATCGCGGCCGGGCAATTCGACGCCTTCCTGCCGGACGGGCAGACGACGGCCATCCGCTGGGAGGACGGCATGTTGGAACCCGGCTGGTGCAAACTGGACTGGGTGACGGCCGACGGGGTGCGCGGCCAACTCGTCAATGCCAGCAACATGCTCGACGTCACGTGGGAGGCGCCGGACGGGACGATCACGCCGCTGGACGGGTACCTGGATCCGTACTTCCAGGAAATCTACCTGGAGGCCGAGTCGGTGCCCATCTTCTCCAAGCTCGCCCAGCACGTTTCGGCCAATGCGCTGGAAGATTACGTCGCGCAGTTGGAGCACGAGATCAACAAGTACGTGACAATGGATATCAATTACGGCAAGGCCGCCAAACGGATGTATAACGTCTTCCGTCTCACCGGGCGCTACGAGGATGCCATCTTCATCCGCGAATTGTTCGATGAACCCGCCTCGATGCTGTACCAGGTCTGGTCGCTGTTCCGCACAATGGAGGAGTGTTGCGCGCCCGGCTCGAATATCCCCATCGAAAGCGTGAAGGCACAGGCCGACCAATTGACGCTCTCGGTGATCCAGGCGCTGGAAGGCGACGAGGAAACGATGGTGGTCAAACATCTTCTGCGCCTGCGCCAAAGCCTGGACAAGCAGGAGAGCGGACAGGGCCTGCACGCCGAGGTCGAGACCGCCCGCGCCGAGGTGATCAACATCGTCAATAATTTCTTCTACGAGAAGATGACCTCCCTGCCTTCGATCAAGGTTTATATTGATGAGGTTCAGCAAAGGAAATAGAGTGAACGAATACGGGACTGGATGCACTCCAGTCCCGTTTTTTAGAAACCTTCGAATTTGCCCAGGTCGGCAAGGGAATGAAAAAACAACTTAAGATCTTATGCCGCAATTGGCACAAAAATGCTCGGTTGCGAGGTTATCTTTTCCGCGCTGGTTTTTACCCGCGCGAGAACAATAGGTTTATCCTGCCTGCCATGCCTTTTGAGCAGATCGAGATTGTATAGAACGATCTCCGGGTCATCCTCGGGCAGAATCACCAATTCAAAATCGTCGGGAAGGACATCCAACATTTTTGGGTGGTCAATCAAGTATTCCATCAGTTGCCCAAGCAGAGTGATGTTGCGTTCGGCTATATTCGTTTTTATTTTTTCGGCCATTCTTCATACCTCCAACGATATGCCTGCCAATTGGCTTTTATATCGTCAATTGCGTAATTCAAACCTTCCTTGTAACTGCGGACACTGATCTCGGTTTTCTCGGTTTCTTCGTTTGGTCGCATTGTATCACGGTGGGCAAATCCATGCGCCGTGTCGTAGCGAACAACCGGGAGCCACCCAGAATCTTCAAAAAGGCATTCCAACTGCGCCACAAACGGCAACACCTGCCCGCGATCCAATTCAAAACGAATTCGCAGAATATTGTCCTTGTCAAAGATGTAATTGAACGCAACGAGGCGCATGATGAGATTAGAACCCTTCGAGCTTGCTCAAGTCTGCCATGCCTCTGGTTAAGATGGCAATTTACATGGCAGACTTATCAATTGAAGATATGGGACTTTCTCATATCCCAATTATATATGATGTTCTGGTTGTAGCGCCAATTCGCAGCTGTTTATTGTGCTGTCATCTTCATGTCCCGTTCGTACCACCAGTCCTCTGCGTGCAAATAGCCAAGCAAAGCCTGCGAAGCCACCCAGCGCAATGGTTCGGGCGGCCAGGCGATGGGCTTGCGATCCACGAACCAGATCGAGGTCAGGTCGGTCTTGCGTTCGAGCAGGAGATCGGCCAGCGTCTGCCCGTTGAGGTGCGTCGGCGCGACGCCGTGACCCACACAGCCGAGGCTGTACCACGCCCGCGCGTCGCCGACCATGCCGATGGCGGGCGCCATTTGCAAAGTCACGCTGACGGGACCGCCCCAGCGAAACGTGAACTTTACATCTTTCAAGCCGGGGAAAAGTTCAACCGTATCCTTCTCCAATTGCTCGAACGTAGTTTGATTCAAATCCCGATCCATGTCGCGGCCATAGGTGATCGTCACGTTACTGCCGCCGATGGCGAGACGGTTGTCCACCGTCAGGCGCAGATAATGGACGAGGTTGCGTGCGTCTTCGAGTCCCTGGCGATTCTTCCAACCAATTGAGTCCATCTGGGCTTTCGTCAGCGGTTCCGTGATGACCATATGCGTGAAGGCGGGAACCTGTTTATTCCAGATTTCGGGGATGAGATGCGAATACGCGTTCGTGGCGAAAACAATCTTGTCCGCGCTGACCGTGCCGCGCGGCGTTTGCAAAGTGAACTTTGCACTACGGCGGATCTCGGTCACAGGCGATTGCTCGTAGACGACCGCGCCGGCCTCCTGCGCGACCCGCTTCAATTCGCGGACCTGTTTGGCTGGGTTCAAAATCCCGCAGCGCGCTTCGCTCCACGCCCCCAGCACCAGCGGACTGTTCACCTCGGCGCGGGCTTTGGCCTGGTCCATCCATTCGATGCCGGTCACACCGAGGCCGGTCAGCAATTCCAGGTCGTGCTGGATGCGCTTGACGTAACCGGGTGTGGTCGCCAGCCGAAGGAATCCCGTGTATTCAAAATCGCTCTGGATGTTATGCTCGCGGATCAGGTCGCGCACCAAGTCAACCGAGCGTTCGCAGTAGTGATGCGCGTCCACGGTGCGCTGTTTGCCAAACAACATCGCAGTCACGGCGGGTTCGAGACCGAAGAGCGTCATGGCAAAGCCGCCATTCCGTCCGCTCGCGCCGTAGCCGACGACTTCGCCCTCCAGCACGGCAACCTTCATCGTCGGTTCGGCCTTGCGGAGAAAATATGCGGTGGCAAGTCCCGTATACCCGCCGCCGATGATGGCGACATCTACCGAGACTTCACCTTCCACGGGCGCGTTGGGTGTGTACGGCCCGTAGGAATTCAGCCAGTACGATTTTTGAGTGTAGTCAACGGACATGGGGTTCCTCCCGGATGAGCAACCTGATTCGATAAGCGTTTTTCTGGCTTTTGGCCCGCACGGGGATGAAATCCGCCGTGCTAATTTTACGAAGCCACTTCGACAGGCTCAGTGCAAGCCTTCGGGCTGACGAAGCACGAAGAAGCTCCTTCACCATGTTTTAGAATCCCTCCAACTTGCTCAAGTCCGCGATGCCATTGGACAAATTGGCAATTTGTCCTACAAGGGCGAGGCGGTTTTGTTTCACCTTTTCATCCTCTGCCATAACCAGCACTTTGTCGAAAAACGTATTGATGGAGGGGATGAGTTTGAGGACGATTTCAAGGAATTCGTTGACAGTGGACGGGGGACGGGAGACGGATGAACGGAAAGCCTTAAGAAGATTTTTCTCCTCAGCGTCAACCAGAGTCTTCTCATTCACTTCGGTCTTCAGTCCTCGGTCATCGGTCTGCGATCTCAGGATGCGGACGCAACGCGCGAAGGCGGGCAGAATCTCGTGCCAATCTTTCCGTTTGACCCAGGCTTCCAGTTGCTTGACGGCATTCGCGGCCGCGGAGGGATTGGCGCTTTGCTCAGCCAACACCGCGTCCACGACATCGTATTTGTAGCCCATGTCTTTCAACACCACATTCAAGCGCCCAGTGATGAAATCCAATATTTGTTTTTGTACTTCGTCTTTGACTTCAATTGGTTGAGTCTTCGCAGACTTCTTCACCGCGTCGGTCAGATCAAAATCAACATCATGCTCGATCAACGGCTGGACAATGCCAATCGCGGCGCGGCGCAGGCCGAACGGGTCTTTCGCACCCGTGGGCGCTAAACCAGCGGCAAATAAACCAACTAACGAATCGAGTCTGTCAGCCAATGCAACGGCGAGACCCGCTTTGGTTTGTGGCACAGTTTTATATTGCTCGCCGATTGCGATGGCGACATCATTTTGTTCGCCACTTCTAATGGCATACTCACCACCAATGATACCTTGAAGCGAAGTCATCTCAGTGACCATTTGAGTCACCAGATCCGCTTTCATCAAGTGTGCGGCGCGGCGTGCAAAGATGGCTTGGTCAGCTTCGAGACCAATCGTGGGGATCAATTCATTAACCAATTTTTCAATGCGTTCTGATTTATCCAACATTGAGCCAAGTTTTGTGTGAAAGGTTAGTGACGAAAGTTTGGGGCGATATTCTTCGAGTTTGAGCTTGACATCTTCGCGCACGAAGAAATTTGCATCTGCAAAGCGCGCGCCGAGCACGTGTTCGTTCCCTTCGCGGACGGTATCAATGTGAAGATCGTCGCCATTTCTAATTGCGATGAAATGCGGTCGTAGGGATGGGGCTTGCCCCCGTCTCTGCCCCTGTTTTTTTTCATCAACTAGGGCGACCGCAAGGGTCGCCCCTACGACGGGGAAATATCTTTGATGTTTTTTCATCACCGAAATCAAAACATCTCTTGGCAATGAGAGGAATTCTTCATTGAAGCCACCCATCACGGCGGTCGGCATTTCGATAAGATTCGTGACTTCGTTCAACAAATCTTCTTCGATGATGGCTTCACCACCGACCAATGCCGCGGCTTGATTGACCTGTTCGACGATGGATGCTTTGCGTTCTTCTTTATCGAGCAGGATGCCTGCCAAGCAGATGGTGTCGAAATATTTATCGGCTGAAGCGATTTTGATTTCGGGGGAACCATACGGGCGAAGTCCGCGGGAGACGTTGCCAGAGACGACGCCAGCATATTCGAACGGGATGACCATGTCGCCGAGCAACGCCACATACCAGCGGATCGGACGTGAGAATGAAACGCCAGAGTCATTCCATCTCATTGATTTATCAAACTTGATGCTTTCGACTAATTTGGGCAACGCATCCACGAGGACTTCGGGAGTTGGGCGTCCCTTTTGTTTGACGACAGCGGCCACGTATTTTCCGCCGTCGATCTCGCGGGCTTCGAGCATGGCAGGGTCGAGATTATTTTTCCTGGCAAAACCAAGCGCGGCTTGAGTCGGTTTGCCGTCTTTGTCGAAGGCTTTATCGGCGGGAGGGCCTTTGACGAGGTCTTCGCGGTCGGGTTGGTTGGGGCTGAGATTCTCTACGTAAACGGCAATCCGCCTCGGGGTAGTGTAGATGCGGATGTCGCCGTGGGTGAGGTGGAGTTCGCTCAGGAGTTGCGGGATGCGAGTTAGGAGATAGGCATGGGCGGAGTCGACATCGTTTGCGGGGAGTTCTTCGACGCCGATCTCAAGCAAGAACGTCGAAGGTCGAAGGTCAAAGATCGTGGGTAGTGAGCGACTTTCGACTTTCGACTTTTGACTCTCTTTCAACAACGGATATTCCAAACCTTTACGCTGTTCGCAATATGCTACCGCCACGCCCTTCGCCAGTTCGCGGATGCGGCGGAAGAAGGCTTGACGTTCGG
>CAYJLS010000197.1:0-6139 GCA_964371065.1 uncultured Anaerolineaceae bacterium
AAAAAAGATGGCTCAATTAGAGCTTTTCACTCGTAACTTTGCGTTGTAATACTAAGGGTCTCCATAATGAAAGGTACCCTCCATGTCCACCTATAAACTTTCCAAAAATGCCGTCCTCGAAACCTTTGACGATGGCGGACTGGTTCTAATCCTCCCGGAGCGCCGCCTCGTGGAAGTAAATCCAGAAGAGTCAAAATAATAATGCCTTCCTGGATTGACTATCTCCGTAAAGGCTTATCTCGCACGCAATCAAAAGATCGGGTCGCTAACGGACAGGGCGATACCAGCACATTTGCTAATTTTGAAAATCTACGTCCCTTTTTCGTGCGTCACTGGCGCAAAGGCGTACTGGGCGTAACGATTGTAATCCTGTCTTCCCTCTTAGTATTTCCCCAGCCATTAATCACCCGCTACCTGATTGATGATGTCATCCTGGCGCGCCAGTTGGATAAATTATGGCTAGCTTTGTTGTTATTGGGAGGCGTCAAAGTTTTGAGCATGGGATTTGGAACGATCCAGCAGTTTTACTTTACCCGTTTCGAGCAGGCCGTTATTCTGGATGTTCAGAGCGACCTGTTCGAGCGTCTCTTGCATTTCCCGAAGTCCTTTTTCGACGAGACTGAGACCGGCTACCTGATGTCCCGCATCCAGCAGGATGTGCAGGGGGTGCAGTGGTTTTTCTCGCAGACGCTGGTATACGCGCTCAGCAGCGCCCTCCGCTTTGTAGGCGGGGTGGCGTTTTTGTTTTATCTGGAGTGGCGGCTGGCGCTGGCGGTGCTGGTGCTATTGCCCTTATTGGTCGTGGCGCTGAATTATTTTTCTCACAAGATGCGCGTGCTCAGCCACGAGCAAATGGAACAGCATGCTAACGTCTCGCGCAACCTGCAAGAGTCGCTGGCCTCCACCACGCTGATCAAAACCTTCGCCTCCGAGAAGCGCACGGTCGGACGAATGATCTCCGAGTGGAAGGCTGCCCAGCAGCTCAGCCTGGAGCAGACTACGGTCGGCTCGCTGGCGAACCTGTTGATCGGCGCATTGCCGGGGCTGGCCAATGCCGTTGTCTTCGTGGCGGGCGCGTACTGGGTCATCCAGGGCGACTGGACCTTTGGCTCCCTGACTGCCTTCCAATCCTATTTGGGTTACGTCTACGGTCCCGCCATGGCGCTGGCTTCCACCAATCTGCAGATGCAAAATGCCCTGGCTTCGCTGGCGCGGGTTTCGGCTTTGTACAGCATCGTCCCCGAAGAGAATATGGGTGTCGGTGAAAAGATCGAGCGCCTCAAAGGCGAGGTCGAGTTCAAAGATGCGACTTTCTCCTACGATGGACGCGAGTCGGTGCTGGAAGATTTATCTTTCCACGTGGAGGCGGGCGAGCACATCGCGATTGTCGGCCCAAGCGGAGTCGGCAAGACGACCCTGATCAGCCTGATCCTGCGCCTGTACCGGCCGACGAAAGGCGATCTTTTCTTCGACGGGCGGCCGGCCTCCGTTTACGAGTTGGCTTCCCTCCGCCAGCGCATTGGCTACGTCCCCCAAAGCAGTCTCCTGCTTTCCGGCACGATCCTCGAAAATCTGCGCTACGGCAACCTCGAAGCGGATGAGGCGCATGTTGTTCGAGCCGTGCAGACGGCTGGCATCCATGATTTTATCGTCGGTCTGCCGGGCGGTTATCAAGCTTTGGTGGGGGAGAGCGGCGTGAACTTATCCGAGGGACAGAAACAGCGCGTCGCGATTGCGCGCGCATTGATCAAAGATCCCGATATTCTCATCCTCGACGAACCCACCTCCGCGCTCGACAGCCTGACGGAAAATTCCTTCATCGAGGCGCTCAAAGGCATGATCCAGGGGCGGACGGTTTTCCTGATCGCGCATCGCCTGACCACCGTGAAAAATGTCAACCGCATCCTGGTGCTCAACGAAAAACGTTTGGTTGCCAGCGGCTCGCATCCCGAATTGATGCGGACCAGCGAATACTATCGTTCCCTGGTCGCCAACCAGCAGGTGCTCACTTCCGGCTGATATAATAGGATTGACCAAAGTACAGATTTTCCGGATCGGTAACCAGTTCCCATGACCATCAATCTCGATACACGTATCAACATCCCCGAAATCGTTTATACCCAGGAGATCGGCGAAGAAACCATCCTGCTCGATATCCAGGGCGGACATTATTTTGGTTTGGACCCGGTTGGCACGCGCATGTGGCAACTCTTGCGCCAGCACGGCGCGCTGCGTCCCGCCTATGAGATCCTGTTGACCGAGTATAACGTAACGCCTGAGCGCCTGGAAGCCGATCTGCTCGCCCTGACTTCCAAAATGATTGAAAAGGGCTTAGCCAATATACGGCCCGCTGTGGAATAAAGGCCTGAAAGCCGTGCTTGGCAAATTGCGCAGCGCCTCCCGTCTCTCCCCGGCAGACTGGCTATTGTTCGTTCAGGCTTGGGTCTGGCTGTTGCTTTTTGACCTGAAACTGCGCACACTCCCTTTTTCAGATCTGCAAACCTTTGCCGCTCGTCTGACTCCCCTTCCAACCCCCTCGCCTGAACAAACCGGGGACCTGATCCGCAGGCTGATGGTTGCTGTTGACCGCGCGCGTTATAACCACCTGTACCCAATGACCTGTCTGCGCCGCGCTCTGACTTTGCAGAAACTGCTGGCAAAACGCGGCATCCCCGTCGAACTTAAGATCGGTGTCCGCAAACAGGACGGTCAACTCAGCGCCCACGCCTGGCTCGAATTCCAGGGACAACCGCTGGGCGAAGCCGAAACGATTACTGAAAAATTCGCGGCGTTCCAAAAATAACCATAACCAACGTCAGTTTGGCGGTAAGAGAAACCATACAATGGTCAAATTCTGATATGGCAAACGCAAAAACAATGCTTTCGAGCGATCTGGCTAAAGAATTTCAATCCATCAAGAACCGGGCTTTGCTAAACGATTGGCCTGTGTACCAGATCTTTGGCTTGAAAATGGCCAGTGATTATTCATTTGGGAATCGCCTTCCACAAGGGCAAGGAGAAGTGGATATTGCTTTTACCTGCCAGGATACAGCGCCGATTGCGGTTGAGTGGGATGAAATTGATCCAGTCTACACCAGTGTCTACCGGACAAAGAATAACGAACCTGCCTGGTTTTTGTACCAAATCGAAGAATACTATATTGCTCATTACACAGATTCCATTGATTTTTATATCTCCAGGCAAGCCATTATCGGCCACATCTTGAATATGGAATTGAAAGATTCCTATACGATGGATTTCCTGCCAACCATTTTGGCACTATGGCTTGAATTCCAGGGGATTCCCTGTCTGCATGCGTCGGCGGTGGTAGTTAATGACCATGCGGTGGTGTTTTTGGCAGATTCGGGCCACGGGAAGAGCACGCTGACAACTGCCTTTTTGCAAGCCGGTTTCCCCTTGTTGGCGGATGATAAATTACCCCTGGATGAAAAAGATGGCGAGATTTGGGCTCGTCCAGGAACCCCTTTGATACGGTTTTTCCCGGAAGTTGCGGAGATGCTGGTTGACGACCACCGAGAATTGGCTTTGGTTCTGCCGGGTTTCACAAAACGGGTTGCTCATATTGAGCACGATGCGCAAGGAAGTTTTTGCCCTGTTCCTGTGCCTTTAGCCTGCATTTATATATTGGAACGTAATGACATGGGAAGGTCAGAACAAAAAATAACCATCAGTTCATTGTCTCACCGTGATACAGTGGTGGAATTGATTCGCTACGATTTCACTACCCGCGTTAACGCCGTGTTGGGTTATTCCGTCGCGCGCCTGGATTTTTACTCAAAAATGGCTGCCAGTGTCTCGGTGAAGCGTTTATCTTATCCAACCGGGTATGATCGCTTGCCTGAAGTGCGTAGCGCCATTCTCGAAGATTTAGAGGGATTGGCATGAGCGGTATTTTTGGAATATTCCAACGGGATGGATCGCCAGCTAGCCTAGAAATATTAGGTGCCATGCGGGAGAAAATGGCTTATTGGGGTCCTGACGGCAATCAGGTGTTGATTGATGGATCAATAGGACTGGGCCAGTGCATGTTTTATAACACCCCCGAGGCGCTCAGTGAGCGTTTGCCGCGTCGCGCGCCGGAAGGCGATATCTTGTTGACTTGCGAGGCTCGTATTGATAATAGGCAAGATTTATTTTCTGCATTAGTTCCTTATCACGAGCAAAATGGGATGCCGGATAGTGAACTTGTTTTGCGAGCATATCAGAAATGGGGCGTTGATTGTCCCGGCCACTTGATTGGCGATTGGTCATTTGCTATCTGGGATGAAGCAAGGAAACAATTACTTTTGGCTCGTGACCATAGGGGGAATACGGCGCTTTATTACTATTTAGATCATAAAATCTTTGCATTTGCATCTTCGATAAAAGCATTGCTTGCATTGCCTGGAATAAAACTTCAAGTAAATGAACTCTATCTGGCGCAACGATTGGTTTCATGGAGCCCCGATCCACCGGAAAACACGATTTACGAAGGCATAAAAAGGCTGCCGGATGCACATTCGATGTTGCTGACCTCTGACCAGGTCAAGATCTGGCGCTACTGGTTCATGGAAAATATTCCGGAATTACGCCTAAAAACCGAACAAGAATATATCGAAGGCTTTCTTGACCATTATCGGGAAGCGGTACGTTGTCGCTTACGAAGTTACCGACCCGTCTGTGCTCAATTAAGCAGCGGGTTAGATTCCGGTTCAGTGGTTGCGCTGGCGGCAGAGGAAATGCGTAAAAAAGGAGAACGCTTACAAGCCTACACCTCAGTGCCAGCTTTTGATATAAAATACCAGCTTCCAAATAATTGGTACGGGGATGAATGGCCACTGGCCAATACTACTGCTACCTATTGTGGTAATGTTGATTTACAGGCGATTTCGGCTAGAAATCATACGCCAATTCAAGCGATCCAGCGTTCGCTTGAAATACATCATGAACCACTCCACGCTGCAGGAAATATGTATTGGATGTTGCAACTGATGGAAAGCGCTAAATCAAATGGATTTGGCACTTTACTGACCGGGCAGGGGGGAAACGGTACTGTTTCATGGGGTGGTTGGTTAGGATCAATATCGTTATTCGCCCTTATTCGTCAACGAAAGTTGAAGCAAATAATCAAGTATAAAATTTTAGCGCCAATCCTGCCGGCTTCTGTATACGCTTATTACCGGAGGTTTCGATCTAAGCGGAATGAGGAACCCTGGTCTGAGTATTCCGCGATCAACCCGGACTTTGCCCGTCGCATAAATCTTCTGGAACGAATGCGATCATCCAGCCATGACCCAGCATTCAGTAATTTTTCACGTTCGTCGCGAGAAGCACGTTTCAAGCTGCTAATCCCGGGGAAATCCACTTGGGAGGCGCTTCACGCCGAAAAGGGGGCAGCCTATGATTTCGAGGTGCGTGATCCTACGTTGGATAAACGACTTATCGAATACTGTTTGGGTATCCCAGATAAATTTTATGTCACTAATCATAATTCAAACCGCTTGATAATTCGTCAGGCAATGGCAGGTTATCTCCCCAATGAGATACGGTTTAACAAGCGCCGCGGGATGCAAGCTGCTGATATTGGCTATCGCTTACTTGCAGATGCGCAAGATTTGGAAAAACACCTCGAGGCCTTATGTAAATCAACCCGGGCTCAAACCTACCTGGATGTTGAAAAGATGTATGCGGTTTGGCTTGGATTGAAGAATGATATTGATTTAAAAATCTCAATGGACTGTATGACTATTTTGTTGCGGGGGCTCATGGCAGGGATTTTCTTGCTCGAAAATGAATAACGTTGTATACTTACTCTAGAAGCTAATAAAAAATGGGTAGTGGTCAAATCGAAAGTGATAAATCGATGTTTTAGCCGACAAAATCACTTGGATTTTTACCACTACCAAAAAATGAATAGTATAGGAGTAACCTGATGGAAAAAGATTTTGATAATACTGATAAAGAGAAATACCTATCCCCAGTTCTGATCGAATATGGAACAGTGGATTCCTTAACCCAGAATAATACTACCGGTCCGTATGTGGATGCGGACTTGTTCTCAACAACATCTATTAACCCTGGGTGATATAGTATTACTCTTGAGAATCTATCACAACCGCGAAGATTCTGAGGCAAAAGA
>CAYJLS010000198.1:0-6101 GCA_964371065.1 uncultured Anaerolineaceae bacterium
TGAAAGAGATCAGCGGCTTCGCGGCTGTGACATTACAACCCGCGGCGGGCGCGCACGGAGAATTTACCGGCGTGCTCATCATGCGCGCCTACCACAAATCGCGCGGCGATAACAAACGCGTGAAGATGCTCATCCCCGATTCGGCGCACGGCACCAACCCTGCCTCCTCGGGCATGATCGGCCTGACGATTGTCACCATCCCCTCGGATGCGCGCGGCAACGTGGATTTAAAGGCGCTGAAAGAACAGTGTGACGATACCGTCGTCGGCATCATGGTCACCAACCCGAACACGCTGGGCATGTTCGATGAAAACATCGAGCAGGTCATCAAGATCGTACACGATTGCGGCGGCCTGGTCTACGGCGACGGCGCGAACCTGAACGCCCTGCTCGGCATCGTCCGCCCCGGCGACCTGGGCATTGACCTGATGCACTTCAACCTGCACAAAACGTTCGCAGTCCCGCACGGAGGCGGCGGCCCAGGCTCAGGTCCGGTGGGAGTCGCGGAACACCTCGCCGACTTCCTGCCCGAACCGCTGGTCGGCATCCTCGAGGAAGGCGACGAGGAGACGGCTCCGCTGTTCGGCTTCGTCAAGCCCCAGAAGTCCATCGGACGGATGAAGGCCTTCCACGGTCACTTCGGTGGCGGACTGGTGCGCGCCTTCACGTATATCCTCATGCACGGCCCGGATGGACTCAAGGAAATCTCGCAGTACGCGGTGCTGAACGCCAACTACCTGCTGGCCCGCCTGCGCGACACCTATCACGTCCCGTATGACCGCATCTGCATGCACGAGTTCGTCGCGGAGGGACGCTTCGAAGGCTCGGACGTGCGCGCCCTCGACATTGCCAAGCGGCTGATGGACTACAACTTCCACCCGCCGACAAACTACTTCCCGCACATCGTCCACGAAGCGCTGATGATCGAGCCGACCGAGACCGAGAACAAGGATACCCTCGATGCCTTCGCGGATGCGCTGATCAAGATCGCGGAAGAGTCGAAGACCAGTCCCGAACTTCTGCACGAGGCTCCGCACATCACACCGTTTGGGAGGATGGACGAAGTGAAGGCGGCACGCGAGTTGGTGTTGTGTTGCTGGTTGCCGGAGGATTACAAGGCAGAGTAATTGGTGAGTGGTAATTGGTAAATCAGGAAAGCCTTGGAGGTGAAAACCTGCGAGGCTTTTTGTTACTCGGAGCCGCCATTGACAGAGTTACTATATGTAGTTACAATGAAAACCATGAAATTCACATGGGATGAAGCCAAGCGCCTGTCGAACATGAAAAAACACGGGATTGATTTTGCCGACGTTCCCCCAATGTTTGACGGCGATGTCTTCACGATTGAAGATACTCGTTTTGATTATGGCGAAACGCGGTACACCACCTTCGGACTGTTGAGTTATCGCGTGATCGTTGTCGCCCATACGGATGAAAATGACGTGATTCGCATTATCTCGGCCAGAAAGGCAACCAAAGATGAAGAAAAACTCTACTTCCAACAAATCGGGCACTGACTTCAAGCGGCTCGACGCGATGACTGATGCGGAAATTGATCTTTCCGACATTCCCGAAGTGACGCCAGAAATGTTTGCAAAGGGCATCGTTCGACGCGGCCTGAAACCGATCACCAAAAAACAACTCACCCTGAGACTCGACAGCGACCTCATTGAATGGTTCAAAGAACAGGGACAGGGTTATCAAACCAAAATGAACGCCCTGTTGCGGGCGTACATGGAGGAACACAAGCGGGTCGCGGGCGCAAGGCATGGGTGATTGCTCAACCCCAGGTTGGCGCACGAAGAAGCCTCGGAGGTGAAAGCCTTCGAGGCTTTTTGTTTGCTGTATAATAGAAACATGCTTTCCACAAAAGACGCCCGGATTGCCCGCAAAGTAAAGCGCCGCCTGCTTGAAGTTACCCCCGTCAAGCGAGTGGTGGTCTACGGTTCGCGCGCCCGCGGGGATGCGACCAGGTATTCCGATCTTGATCTTTACATTGAATTACCAAACGATGTAGACCTTCCCTTGCGAAAGAAGATTCGAGAGATCGCCTGGGAGGTCAGTTTGGATTCGGGCGTGGTCATTTCAACACTGGTCGGTGGTGAGAGGTTGAAAGGCCAGCCCATCTTGAAAGCCATTAAGAAAGAGGGGATTGCAGTCTAATGGATGAAGAAAAAAGTCGGATTATCCGCGAGCGGATGAATGAGGCGCGGGAAACACTTCTCGAAGCCGAAACTCTGCTTGCGCGAGATTTGCGACGTGGAGTAATCAATCGCTCCTATTACGCCATGTTCTATGCCGTTCTGGCTCTTGCCGCATCAAAAGGTGTAACTGCAACCAAGCATACTCACGCCATTGCTTTCTTCGATAAAGAGTTCGTCAGGAAAGGGATATTCCCAAAAGAACTCTCCCGTGCACTGCATTATGGATTTGAAGAACGACAGACCAGGGACTATGGTGAAATTTGGGATATTGAACGCTCTGATGTTGAGGCAACTTTTCAGGAAGCCAAAACTTTTGCGGATGTCGTTGAGAATTATTTGAAAAGCTTATAGGTGAGACAACAACAGTCCAAGCCTCGAAGGTGAAGACCTTCGAGGCTTTTTAATCCACCATCGCCGCTGTAAATTTTCTGTAAATTTTCTCAAACCCAACTTCCTGGGGGCTATAATTTTTTCCATGAAAAACAAGAAGTCTCGTGCGCGTTCCATTCTGATCTTCACCGTCAAGGCGATGGCCACTTTGTTTATTTTGCTCGCCCTTGTCGGTCTTGCAGAAGTGAACAACGTTCTCCACCCGCCGCGCCTCATCCCAGAGGGAAAAACGCTCAGAAAATTCGATATCGAATACCACGATGTTGACTTGTTCACCGAAGACGGCATCCGTCTGTCTGCATGGTACACGCCTCCGCATAACGGCGCGGTAATCCTGCTGGCGCACGGGTACGGGAACCACCGTCCCGAGTGGGTGTACGAAATGCTTGCGAGAAAGGGATATGGAGTGCTGGCCTGGGACGCACGCGCGCACGGGGAAAGCAATGGGGAAATTTCCACGGTCGGCTACCTCGAAGTGCTGGATGTGAAAGCCGCGCTGGATTACGCGTTGGCCCAGCCGGGCGTCGAGCATGTCGGCGCATGGGGCGGCTCGATGGGCGCGTCCACACTGATCCTGGCCGCGGCGCGCTTCCCGCAGATCGAAGCGCTCTTCGTGGATAGTCCATTTTCCTCGCTGGATGACGAGTTGGATTTTCTCATCCCCTACCCCGTCATCAACCCGCTGGCAAAGTTTCTGGCGGAAGTCGAAACCGGCATCCATCTCCAAGAGATTAGCCCAGTGAACGAGATCGCCAAAATCAGCCCGCGCCCGGTGTATATCGTTCAGGGACTGGCCGATTCAGTCGCACCGCCAGACTCCGGGGAAAAGCTTTTCAACGCCGCGCGTGAGCCTCGTACTCTGTGGGCGGAGGAAAACGTCCCTCACCTGCAAATGTACCTGGATAATCCACGCCGTTATAAAAGAAGACTGCTCGCCTTTTTCGATGAGTGGTTGTTGGGGAATTATGACACCCACGGTGACTTTCGGCAGAATGGATGAAGTCAATGCAGAACGCAAAATTGGCGCTACGTTGCCGGTTGCCGGAGGATTACCGTAACCAGTGGCCAGCAGTGGGTATCAGTAAGCAGAAGCCTCGGAGCGACCCAACTCCGAGGCTCGTTTTGTTGTCCAGGGTTGAATCCCTCTGCCGCAAAAAATTCGCTTACAATACAGGCATCCCCTCCAACAGGAGACTCACATGACAACTGAACAAAATATCGGCCCTATCCTGGAAACCTTCCAGCGGACAGAAATCACCGAGTATCACATCTACAAACGACTGGCGGGCGCGGTCAAATCGCCCGAAAACGCCAAAATCCTCCAGCAGATCGCGGAGGACGAACTGCGCCACTACCACGGCTGGAAAAAATACAGTGGGCATGAAATCCAGCCCGACTGGTTCAAGATGTGGTTCTATTACCTCGTCAGCCGCGTTTTCGGATTCACCTTCGGCGTCAAATTGATGGAGGGCAGCGAGGAGGCCGCCCAGAAAAACTACGCAGACGTCGCGGCGGTCATCCCCGAAGCCGCGCAGTTCCAGCACGAGGAGAACGTCCACGAGGGTCAATTGATCGGGATGCTGGACGAGGAGCGGCTGCGCTACGCGGGATCGGTCGTGCTCGGACTGAATGACGCCCTCGTCGAACTGACGGGCGCACTCGCGGGGCTGACGCTGGCCCTCCAAAACGGGAAGTTGATCGCCCTTTCGGGACTCATCACCGGCATCGCCGCCTCGCTCTCGATGGCCGCCTCCGAGTACCTGTCCACCCGCTCCGAAAAAACGGACAAGCATCCCATCCGCGCGGCGGTCTACACGGGCATCGCCTACATCTTCACCGTCACCCTGCTCGTCCTGCCCTACCTGATCAGCCCCGAAACCTTCTACATTGACCTCGCCATCGCGTTGACCACAGGCGTCATCATCATCGCGGTGTTCAACTATTACATCTCGGTGGCCAAGGGCGAATCCTTCCGCGAGCGGTTTGTAGAAATGGCGGTGTTGAGCCTGAGCGTGGCGACATTCTCGTTTGTGATCGGTTTCTTCATCCGCAAGTGGCTGGGGATTGAGGTGTAATCTGTTGGTCACAATGCGAATTAAAGTATAATGATTTCAGCCCCTCAAAATTACAAAAAGGAGGCCGCCATGAACGAAAATGTTTCATTTCAATTCTCACTCCCGAAAACGACATATCGGGCGCTCCAGCGCGCCGCAAAGAAAACGCATAAGTCAGAATCCGACATTATGCTCGCCGCATTGCGCGCTTATCTTGACCACCTGGCAAAAGTTGACCCCTTTCTTGGCATGTTCGCTGAAGACGCCGACATGATGGATGAAGTGGTGACGTACGCCATGCGAACGCGCGAATCCACGCCGCTCCGTATCCACGAGGGCAAATGAACAAGGCGTTACTGGATACGGATATTCTCTCGGAAATTCTCAAGGCAAAGAACGCGGCGGTTGTGTCAAAGGCAGTTGCGTACAAAGAGAGTTTCGAGCGGTTCACCATTTCAGTCATTACCGTAATGGAGGTTGTCAAAGGTTTGCACAAGGTGAGGCGGACCGATGCGCTGGAAAAGTTTATAAATGGTTTGCAGGCTATCGAAGTCATCCCGTTTGAACAAAACTGCTCCATCCTAGCGGGACGCATGTTTGCAGACCTTGAACGCGTCGGTCAACCCATTGGCAAGGCAGACCCGATGATCGCGGCGATTGCCGTTCAACATAACATGACTCTGGTCACTGGCAATACGGCACACTACAAACGCTTGCAGGAATTGGGCTATTCGCTAAAACTCGAAAATTGGCGATAAAGCACATTGCCAAACAGAAAATGCCATGCACCTCCAAAAGGCGTGGCATTTTTCGTGTGAAAACTCAACTTGTAAAAGGATTACCATGTGCGGAATTTTCGGATATGTGACAAACAAAGAAGAAGCATTGGGACCGATTTTGATCGCAGCCGCAGAACGGCTCACCTATCGCGGGTATGATTCTGTCGGCGCGGCAACGTTGAACAACGGCAAGATCGATCTGCGAAAAGATACAGGCAAAGTGGATTCGGTGGCGGCGAAGTACAACATCGCCGAGATGCGCGGACAGCGCGGCATTACGCAGTTGCGCTGGGCGACATTTGGCGAGCCTTCGCAAGTTAATTCACAGCCACATTTGGATTCGAACGGTGACATGGTCGGCGCGCATAATGGCAACGTGGTGAATAATGTTGAATTGCGTTTGGAATTCATGGCGGAGGGAATGACTGTCCGTTCGCAGAATGATGGCGAGACATGCGTCCATGCGGTGGAGAGATATATCAAGCGCGGATACGAATTCATTGATGCGATTCGACTCGCGTATGGTGATTTGCAAGGCGATTATGCCTTTGTCATCGGGCGCGCGGATGATGATAAGTTGTACGCGTTCAAAAAAGGTTCGGGCATGGTGATCGGCATTGGCGATGGCTTCACTTGTCTTTCGTCTGACCTGCCTTCGATATTGCCGCTCACCC
>CAYJLS010000199.1:0-6098 GCA_964371065.1 uncultured Anaerolineaceae bacterium
AAGCATCTTGGCTTCTGAATATGTCGAAGTTGATTGTTCATGGATATACCTCTAATACCAATCAGACTGCTTTTTCAGTAAAAATTATAACATTTCCCATGCGAGCATCATCCCCCCGTGCGGACTAAAGTCCTTCCTCAGTACGTGAAAGCCGCCAAAGGCGGCTCAGCCCGCAGGGCTTCCATGTACTGAGGGAGGGATTTATCCCGACGACATCCCATCGAAGTACGCGCAATGTATTTTTCTACCATATTCCCCTCGCTTAATTCAACATGTTTAAGAAAATCAATACATACTCAATTCGGGTCCAAAATCAGCGGCATCAAAGATCTCATCAAAGAACTTTTTTGCAACATTAACTGAAGCTTCGCAATAATCTGCACTGATCACCAGAAAGCCTTCTTCTTGTGAGTCTTTATCACTAATTGAAAGACCAATATTCTTCTTTACAAGTTGTTTCAAATGCTTCTCGTCTTTCGAAAGCTCTACTTTACCCAAAGAATGAACAATACAATTCCTTACCTTTGACAAATCTTCTATATCGCTCCAGTTTTTGGTTGATATTCCCGCCACCTTTTCCAGATACACTTTCGATCGTTTCAGCGCATCTCCACTCATCTCGTTGGCTCGAATTGGAAGATTTTGCCTTTTCTTTATCTCGTCACACAATTGATTAAGTTGATGTTCAGTTACTAAAAACAGTAGAACAACGAAGGAGTATCGGAGTGACCGGGGAAAGAAATATCCATAAATCCAGTCGTATTCTTCCATCATTGAATCAAAAGGCACAGTATTTGGCGACTCGTTGTTTCTATATTTTTCTATGGAAGATTGTTCCAATTCTTGAATAACTGGAAGGTGTGTCTCCATAGTTTTCTGGTATTGAGCAAGTCCATGAAAGACGTTTGCAATTTCGATACGAAATAAATCGATTTTCATACCTAGATTATACCTTCGCACCTCCCCCCTCATCAGACTTTCATCAACATCCCCACTCGTCCAGTTGCGCGAATAGTCGGATGGTCTTATAGTCAGGTGGCGGATGGTCAAAAACCTACCGACTATTCGACTACAAAACCATTAGACTACGAGACTACTCGACCAGGAGACTACCCCCATGCACGGATACGACTGGTTCATGGCAATGCGTCAGGGCGACGAAAAGCCCAAGGTCACAAGAGAACTTTTATTGCGCGTCCTCAACTACGCCAAACCTTACTGGTGGCACATCGGCGGGATGTTGGTGACGATTCTCCTCACCACAGGCTTTAGCCTCGTCACGCCGCTGATCTTCAGGCAGATGATTGACCATACCCTGCCATCCAAAAATTTCAATCAACTGATTCTGCTGGCAGGCGCATTGCTGGCAGTGCCTCTCATCGAAGGCGGGATAAACGTTATCCAGCGGCGCTTGAACTCGCAAGTCGGCGAAGGCGTCATCTACGATTTGCGCGTGGCGCTCTTCGGCAAACTGCAACGGATGTCCCTGCGATTCTTCACCAACACCAAAGTCGGCGAGTTGATGTCGCGCCTCAACAACGACGTGGTCGGCGCGCAGAACGCCATCAGCAATACCATCGTCGGCATCATCACCAACATCATCGAAGCGATTGCGATCCTCGCCGTCATGCTTTCGCTCGAATGGAAACTGACCCTCGTCAGCGTGCTGATCCTGCCGCTGTTCATTTTCTTCGCGCAGCGGCTCGGCAACGTCCTGCGCGACATTGCCCGCGCAGCCATGGATCACAACGCCAAGATGAACGCGCACATGAACGAGACTCTCAACATCGGCGGCGCGCTGCTCGTCAAATTGTTCGGGCGCGCCAACCAGGAGACCGACCGCTTCCGCGAGCGCGCCGCCAGCGTGCGCGACATCGGCATCCGCCGCGCGGTGATCGGCTCGTCGTTCTTCGTCATGCTCGGGCTGGTCAGCGCGGTTGGCATGGCGCTCGTCTACGGCCTGGGCGGTTGGTACGTCATTGAAGGCACGTTCACCATCGGCACCATCGTCGCATTCGGCTCGTTCCTCGGTCAACTCTACGGCACGCTGCAAGGACTGGCGGGCGCGCCCGTCGAGTTTTCCACGTCCATGGTCAGTTTCGAGCGCGTCTTCGAGATCATTGACCTGCCTAAAGATATAGTTGAAAAAGAAGACGCGCTCGTTTTGCAGGATGCCAAAGGCGAACTTGAATTCGATAATGTCACTTTCAACTACAGCGTGGACGAATCCAAACTGCTCAAGGATGTCAAACGCTACGGGCGGATGGAAGACGTGGGCGCGGTCCTGTCTTTATCAGGAAAAACTAACGGGAAGAAAAAAGATGAAGAGCCCGAATCAGACTCAGGGGAGGCTGATGCGACCTCTCAGGCGCGCGAGGTCGCTTTGGAGGGAGTCTCCTTTATCGCCGCGTCGGGACAGTTGGTCGCGTTAGTCGGCCCCTCAGGCGCTGGCAAAACCACGCTGACATATCTCATCCCGCGCCTGTACGATCCCACCGAGGGCGTCATCCGCATTGACGGACATGACGTGAAGGATGTGACGCTCGACTCGCTCGCCAACGCCATCGGCATGGTGACGCAGGAGACGTATCTCTTCCACGACACCATCCACACCAACCTGACGTACGCCCGCCCCGATGCATCGCCCGCCGAAGTGGAAGCCGCGGCGCGCGCCGCAAACATTCACCAGTTCATCGTTGACCTGCCCGACGGCTACGACACGATCGTCGGCGAGCGCGGCTACCGTTTGAGCGGCGGAGAAAAACAACGCATCGCCCTGGCGCGCGTCATTCTCAAAGACCCGCGCATTTTGGTTTTGGATGAAGCCACAAGTTCATTGGATAGCGAATCCGAATCCCTGATTCAAGACGCGTTGAAACGCGTCATGGCGGGACGGACGAGCATCGTCATCGCCCACCGCCTGTCCACGATCCTCGCGGCAGATTTGATTCTGGTGATGGATCGAGGCAAGATTGTGGAGCGGGGAACGCACGAGCAGTTGCTCGCGATGGGAGGGTTATATAGTCAGTTGTACGAGACGCAGTTTAGAGGGGAGAGGGTGTAACCCCCACCGCCTTCGGCACCTCCCCCAAATCCGACAGTGAAAACCATGTATGCGAACAAAATTATAGTTGTCGGATTTGGGGGAGGCAGGAGGGGGTTCGGCACGCACGAGCAGTTGCTCGCGATGGGAGGGTTGGCGTCAGTTGTATGAGACGCAGTTCAATAGGGAAAAAGTGTAGGCAGATCTGACATCTTTACCCTGATGGGCACATGTCCGCGAGGGGCTGGTTAATCGTGGCTTATGTCCACGCACGCGTCACGGTTGGCAACGGCGCGGATAAAACATGTCAGGTCTCAATCGCGAGTCTTATTGTCCGCGCAAAACCTGCTTGATTTTCATATCCTCCCCGCCGACTTCGATCATCAAGTCACCGCCGCGTTTGCCAATGTAATCTTTGGGGCCGTAATTAATCCGCCAGAGCAACCCGTTGTCAAAGTGTTGCGTAATCGTGATGAGACTCTGGACAATGTCCACGTTCAATTCGCGGGCGCATTTGTTTGCGGTTGCCATCACGCGGGCGAGAGCAACAGCCATATCATCTTGAAGAACGTCAGTGGATAAAGTAGCCATTCGTAAACTCCTTACTCTGTAAACACGGCTTGCGTATCGTCCATTTCGCGCACTTGTCCGGCAGGACTAATAAGAAAAATAATTTCCTGTGAGACAACAAATTCTCCAACGTACTCAGAGCCTTTCAAATCAGGGTCATCGCGGACAGCGCGCTTGTCGGTTTCGCTTGGTTCCTGGAGATAGTCACTGCCGGTGTTGGGATGGGTATGAAACGAAGCGACAATTTCTATTTCGTCAAACTTGCAATTTGGAGTGGCGGAACTTGAATGTTGTCTTTCAATCCTTTCGGCCAGCGAATAATGTTCAAATTATCGTCATCGTCTTTGACGATGAATCCACCTTCCTCATGTCCGCCAGTTACACCAGGATTGGAATCTGTCCATGCTTGTAGCAATGCAGAGCGGACATTTTGGTTGGATAGAATGGCTCTCGGTGTAAGCGGCATGGATGAATTATAGCACTTCCCTCATTGTCAAAATCCCGTCATGGACACGCGCTCGCGGGGGAGGCAGACCTGACATGTTTCCGCGAGGGGCTGGTTAATCGTGGCCTATGTCCACGCACGCGTCATGGTTGGGGATGGCGCGGATGAAACATGTCAGGTCTTTGGTCGCGAATATTAAATTGTGGCAGTTTCACCCGACCGCCAATATCCCATCACAGACACGCGCTCGTGGGAGAGGCAAACCTGACATGTTTTCGCGAGGGACTGGTTAATCGTGGCCTATGTCAACGCACGCGTCACGGTTGGTGACGGCGCGGATGAAACATGTCAGGTCTTACCGCGCCAAGTCAGTCAATCCTTTTCTCACGTCAATGCTTGCCCAACATACGCCAGCGAGATTCATGCCCGTTGGCGGGAAATGGGCGTTGATGACTTTGAATCCTTTGGCCGTCAGCATGTGAACCGCTGGAATGAAGTCTCGGTCTGACGAAACCAAAATCGCAACTTCCAGCGCGCCTTCCCATGCAAATTTCACCATGTCGGTCACAATTGCCGAGTCAACACCCTTTTCCACGGTTCGAGTGATGGTGTTCCCGCAATGCGGACACGAAGCGATTGGCTTATGGCAGGTTGGGCAAATCGGCGCGCTTTGTGCTTTCCGCTCGACCAGCGAAACCTGAACTCCAGGGAAACGGCTGAGGACATTTGTAGCAAAATCCCGCAAACCCGCGTCTTTTTTGCTGTTGGGGCTGTAAGACATGTAAACATGAGTCCCCTCAAAAGACAACGCGCGTCCGACTGCATTCGACGCTTGTGTGATAAGCCAGGGGGATATTTTCTGCCAGTCAAGCCGATACGAAGATGTCGCTACCGAAATGACAGAAAGTTGAAGATTCCAAAAGTCAATGAAAATGTGTGCTTTCATAAAACCTCCCGCAGGCTGATGGCTGATTAAGAAATTCAAGGAGTGCTTTCGCACTCCTTGGGGTGTTAATGGTGGTTAGCCTTTTTCCATCCAACCAGCGGCTGGTGGGACTAACCACGGGCTTTATTGATTTGGAGTATACGATTGTCAATACTTTTTGTCAAGAAAATTGCTAACGCCCAAATCCCGTCATGGACACGCGCTCGCCGAATATCCCCGTAGGGGGCTTGGTATGCGACCTCCCCACAACCCCCATCCAAACGGAAAGGAAAGTTACGCCTCCAATCTCAAGGTTCACAGTTCCAAACATAAATCGGTTTATTGTCAGCGTAGGGATAATTCGGTGAAGAATAAGAGACACCCACATGGGCGCTTTCAGGGAGAAAAGCAAAGCGCATATCTTTCAACTCGGCAGTGTCGGGTATATCAAACCGAAGCCATCCATCCAATTCCTGATTCGGGAAAATGACAGCCTCCAGCGAGGTGTAATCTGCATGTCCCTGGCGATGGCCGTAAATAGGCTTGATCTCGGTCGCCGCATATAAAATGCTGTAGTGCTCAAAGACTGGGACGTTCATTTCGATTTGGCCCGTATTTTTCAACCGAACATGCACCCACAAAAACTTTGTCCCTGCAGATGGGATTCTAGTCGAGCCAAAATCTGTGACGTACTCATCCGTAATTTCAAGCTGGGACATGGTCACTTGCAAGTTGTCCCAAAGGATCGAATCGCTGGGCGAGGAAGGCGTAGGGAATACTTTTGTCGCTGTGGGAGGCGGAGGTTGAGTCGCTGTCACCGTTGCAGGGATGGTCGGGGACTCGCTATTCGCGGCACAGGCTGTTAGAAAGAACAGCCCAACGAGAAGTGAGCGCGATACTGTTTTCGAAGGGAACATTTGACCTCCGTCTTATTTTACCCTGACGGGCACGCGTCCGCGAGGGGGGAGAGGCAGACCTGACACCTAAATTTTGTGCAAAATACCCTACAAGTCATAGCGAGATCGGCTCATGGAAAACCCTTTTGTACACGGATTGCACGGATTACGCGGATTCTCACGGGTTTTATTAATTTTTTCCGTGTCCGTCCGCCGAAG
>CAYJLS010000200.1:0-6080 GCA_964371065.1 uncultured Anaerolineaceae bacterium
CGCGACTTTCCAATTATCGCCGCAACGGTGACCCGCGCTATTACAAAGGCGTGGAATATGCGGATGCGGTGGAAGCGCTCGCCCGCAAGCGCGCGGCGGAGGCTTTCGCGGCCAATGGTTATTCGGCTGACCAGATTTTCGTCAACGTGCAGGCGCTTTCGGGCGCGCCCGCCAACAACGCGGTGTACCAGGCGTTGATCGGCCTCGGCGAGACCATCATGGGACTCAACCTTCTGCACGGCGGTCACCTCTCGCACGGGTCGTCGGTCAACCGCTCGGGCAAGTGGTTCAAGGCGGTGCATTACACGATTGACCAGAACGAGAAGCTTGATTACAAGGCCATACGTGAGATGGCGTTGGAGAACAAACCCAAACTGTTGATCGCGGGCTACTCATCCTATTCGTGGGTTCCCGATTGGAAGAAGTTCCGCGAGATCGCGGATGAGGTCGGCGCGTATTTTTTGGCGGACATCTCGCACATCGGCGGACTGGTCGCGGCGGGCGTTGTCCCTTCGCCGATTGGATATGCCCACGTGGTGATGTCTACCACGCACAAGTCGCTGGATGGCCCACGCGGCGCAGTGTTGATGACAACCGACGCGGCGATTGCGAAGAAGATTGACAAGGCCGTCTTCCCCGGCGAGCAGGGCGGACCGCACGTCAATGTGTTTGCGGCGCTGGCGTTGACTTTCAAGATCGCGCAAACCAAGCAGTTCAAGAAATTACAGGTGCAGACGATTGCGAATGCGAAGGCGATGGCAGATCAGTTCGTGAAGCGCGGATTACGCGTCCCGTTTGGCGGCACGGACTGTCATCTCGTCAATGTTGATGTGACGACTGTCGTTGGCGAGGATGGCACAGCCCTGAGCGGCGACCAGGCCGCGCGCATTTTGGATATTGTCGGTGTGGTGGTCAATCGCAACACCATCCCTGGCGACAAGAATTCGGCTGACCCGAGCGGCATTCGTTTGGGAACGCCGTGGATCACACAGCGCGGCTTCGATGAGAAGAAGACGCGTGAACTGGCGAACATCATGGCAGATGTGTTGCTGGCTTGCGCGCCACATTCGGTGGATACTGTCCACAAGGGACGCCAACGCCGCGCAAAACTTGATTTCAATGTGTTGAATGATGCCAAGTTGAAAGTTAGAACGTTGGCAGAGAAGGCGGGCATTGATTTCAGATACAAAAAGAGTGGCTATCCACACTTCTATTACATTGACGATGCCATCAAAGGCAAAGACACGGCCATCTTTGATCTGAGCGGACCGCGCGTGCGGCAGGTTTTGAATTACGCCGTTTCCTCCGATCTCTCGGCGTTGAAGCCGAAGCAGAGTCAGGCCACAACGATTGACACGCCGAAGGGTGTTGTCAAATGTGCGCTGGTCAATGTGGACAACCTCACCTATCAACTGGTGGCGCCTGTGAAGAAAGCCGCGCTGGTCGCGACCTGGCTGCGCGATCTCTCGGACGGATATACATCCTTCAAGTTGGATGGCGAAAAAGATTTCAGCGCAAAGAGAATGCCGGGACCGTTTGTCGTCAGCCAGACGAGGAAGGTGCGCGCCAAACACGTCTGGCCTACGCGCGGCAAAGCCGTCATCGAGGATAAACCTTATTTCATCGGGATCAGCTCCGAGGTCCAGAATGAAGCGCTGCCTCCGTACGAGTGGGTCGAGCCAGCGGAAGTCCTCAAGCAGACGAAATTGTTCGGCGTCCACAAATCCAGCGGAGCGAAGGTCATCCCGTTCGCGGGGTGGGAGATGCCCGTCTGGTATACGTCGGTGGTGGAGGAACATCTCGCCACGCGGGGGGCGGCGGGGCTGTTCGACGTGTCGCACATGGGCGTGTACGAGGTGCGGGGCGCGGACGCGGCGTCGTTCCTGGATACGATCTGCGCCAACGATTGCGGGGATCTTCGACCTGGCGAGAGCCTGTACAGCCAGTTCCTGACGCCCGACGCGGATGTGATTGACGATACGCTCGTCTATCGCCGCGCGTGGGACAAGTATCTGGTGGTGGTGAACGCGTCGAACGATGACAAGGATCGGACGTGGTTCGAGGCGGTGCGAGATGGGAAGGTGAAGATTGACAACGCCAAGCCGTGGGCGCGGACGTATGGCTACGAGGCGGAGATCCGCAACTTGCGTGACCCGAAGGCTGGGGAGGATATGAGGATAGACATTGCTTTGCAGGGACCGCGAAGTCGGGATATCTTGCTGGCTATGGGAGTAGACACGTATACACGTACACAGGTAAACAAGTTGAAGAGGACTGAACTGTGCGATGCCGTGATTGGCGGGTTCGATTTAATCGTGTCGCGCACGGGATACACGGGCGAGAAGATGGCCTTCGAGTTGTTCGTCCACCCTGAGTGCGCGGTTGATTTTTGGAACGCGATCCTGAAAGCGGGCGAGGCGTTTGGCGTCAAGATGATCGGCTTGGGCGCGCGCGACTCGTTGCGGACGGAAGCGGGTCTGCCGTTATATGGTCACGAGATGGGACTCGGCTCTTACAGAGGTGGTCTCGATACGCCCGCCGCAAAGAACGCGTCGGGCTACTCGACCACCATCTTTGACGGTCGCGATCTCGGCGTGGCGCACGGCGGATTCGGTTCGTACGTGAAACCGTACAAACCTTACTTCATCGGGCGTGACGCCTATCTTGCGCGCGAGAAAGAACGCAAGGGCGTGGTGGTGCGCTTCCGCTTTGACGAACCGCGCGTCCGCATGGCGCATAACGGCGACCCTGTGGTCAATGTGAACGGCGAGCGGATCGGCTGGGTCACGTCCTGCGCGGTGGACGCGGAGAGGTTCTTGACGGGTCTGGCGTATCTTGATTTGGCCTACACGGCCATCGGCACGCCGATTGGGATCCATCAGGGAGGGGCGGTGGATAAACCGTCCACGGCGGCGAAGGTGGTGAGTAGGTTCCCGAAGTTGTAAGAATTTCAAAGATGAGACCTGGCAATATTAACAATTTTGCCAGGTCTCACAATACATACGAAAAAGGTTTAGAACATGGATGATGTATCTAGAGAAGGATTTTTGAGATTTCTTGTTGTGTTTATTGCGGTATTAAGCTCGGTGCCAGCAGTATTTTCTTATACTATTCGCCCACGTCAGTTGTGGTATTTATTTTCGATTATTCTACCAATTGTTCTCTTTACGTTGGGAGCGATTAACCAAAACATAATCATTTTATTACTAGGCACTTCTTCGTTAGCCATCCTTATTACATCATGGCTTCACCGAGAGCATACAATAAAACTGAATTCTGCTGGTGATAATGCTGTAGCCACGGGATGGATAGCTTTCATTTTTCTTGGCCTAGAAATAGGTAACCTTAGTAAAGAATTCTTGTTGCAAATGTATGGTGGAATATTTCAAGCCTGTCTAGCAACTCTCGGTATCATTTTTGCAGTTGCAGCTTTTTCAAGTCAAACAATCCAAAAATCTGATGCGATCCTTATAAAACCGATGTTATATGGATTGGGTAAATATCTTGCCTTGATTACGATAACATCATTAATTGGAATGCTTTACAGTAATGAGGGGTTTAATTTTGGATACAGTATATTTGCTCATTCCGAATTTCCATTATTTGCCACATCGCCTATCTGGAATTTGCCAACCCTTCAGACTTTGATTTTCTTTTTTAGTTTGATAATAATTATTTCTATGGTTGGGTATCTTGTTGTTTTACTCAAAATCATATTGACAGTAAAAGAAAAAAAGTAAAATCGGCATAAGGTCATTAAATTTGGAGGAGATATGGAAAGAGTAGAAAAAATTAGCACAATAGTAGGGTTGATTACTGCAATCCCTATACTTCTGAGTATTTTGTTCGGCACAATTTTATTATTAGGCAATTTAGACGCCAAGATTCAGTTTTTGATTCTCCTCTTCTTCTTGATTTTAGGTTCCACAATTAGTACGCTTGTCTTGGTTTATGTTAGAAGGTTAGTTTCTCCTTCTAAGCAAAAAATAATTCGAGCATTCAACGAGCCAGATACTTATATCTTTCTGCGCGGAGAGTGGAGAAAAATCCCCGACTGGCAAACAAGAGATTACTTAGCGCAAATTTTAGGTTTTAGACTTGGCGAAGAAGATATTGAAGTAGTTTCAAAAGATTTTGTCCGTCGAATAAAGGTTGGCGCTCCATTGGAAAGTATTCTTACTTATTCACGATAGAGAAACCATTATGGCAACGTTACTCGAACAAGCAGTAGCCTACATAAAAGCAGGTGACACCGAAAAGGCTAAACCCCTTTTGGTAGAGGTTATAAAACAAAACCCGCGTGACGAAAATGCGTGGTTATGGATGTCGAGGTGCGTTTCAAATGTAGAGCAAAAGAAGGATTGTTTTGAGAGGGTGCTTGTCATTAATCCGCAGAATCTTTATGCCATTGAAGGTTTAAATCGACTGAATAACTCTGTTCCTAATAATTCTGTGCCCAAGGTAAAAGTCAATCAGCAACAACCCGCGCTCGGTGGCATGACTGCGTCTGCACAACCGCAACCAGTGCGCCCCCACGTGCCCACGCTGAATAGGCAGGCGACTGTCAACCAAATGAAAGGGGAGGCAGTGGAGGAAAAACCTGTCCCGCACATGCGTTTTACACAAACGATGCCTGCCAAATCATCCGGTTGGATTCGATATTGGCCGATTGGGATGGTGGGCGTTTTGTGTTTATGTATGTTGCTGGTCGCAGGCGTTGTTGCGCTGATGCAGGGGTTCAACCTGTACGCGGTGCCAGATTCGACCGAAGCCCCGATCCCGTCTAATGCCCCGGACGAGATCACCGACAGCAAAGGTGTAGTGATGCGACTGGTCCCCGCAGGCGAATTCACGATGGGCGGTTCAGCGGCTGTAGCCTATGCCGCGTGCCAGAAATTTTACCTTGAAGCTGCTGACACATTTTGCCAAAAAAATGATTTCACCGATGAAGAGCCTGTGCATACGGTTTATTTGGAATCTTTTTATATGGACAAATACGAAGTGAGTAATGCCGCGTACCGCGTATGCGTCAACAGCGGCGCATGCCAGCCTCCCAAATATACCAAATCCAATACCCGTTCCAGTTACTACGGCGATTCACAATATGACAACTACCCTGTAATTTATGTGGATTGGAATAAGGCTGTAACTTACTGCGAATGGCGCGGGGCGCGTCTGCCGACCGAAGCGGAATGGGAGAAAGCGGCGCGCGGGACGGACGGGCGCACTTATCCCTGGGGCGAGGGGATTGATCGCAATCGAGCCAATTATTGGGAAGGAAACTGGGAAGACAATTGCTGTGTTGAAGACACAACTGCTGTTGGCAGTTATGCAAGTGACGCCAGTCCGTATGGCCTGTTTGACATGGCTGGCAACGTAATGGAATGGGTGGCGGACTGGTATAGTAATACCTTTTATCAAAGTTCGCCATCTTCAAACCCATTAGGTCCGGATTCGAGCCAATATTCGGGCATCGGTGATTCTCGACGGGTTGTGCGCGGCGGCTCATGGCTCTCCGGCGATTACGATGTCCACTCGTCGAATCGCCTCAGCATGATACCGCTTTTTTCGCAATCCACCCTCGGTTTTCGTTGTGCCCGTAGCACATCCCCGTAGGGGCTCACTTCCCTAGCGGGCTGTCGAAACACCTCATGCGCGCTGTGGTTAGTCGAGTCGCTGGCGGGGAGTTCGCGGCACTCAACCCCTCCGCCTTCGCGAAGCACACTTTAGCGCCCCCTAAATTCGACATGAAAATTTGGTATGCGGACAGAATGTCACTGGTGGGATTTGGGGGAGGATGGAGATTCCGTCCACGAATGGGTCACGAATAATCGAATGGCTGGCGGCGCGGGTTCGTTTATTCGTGGTCGGAATTCGTGGATGGTTTGTTGGAGGAGGACAGTAACAGTAGGTCTGTTGTGACAATGAAGTGAACGCGGAGGGTGGGAGGAAACCCCCTCCGCCTTCGGCACCTCCCCCAAATACGACAATGGAAATTTGGTATGCGGACAGAATGTCACTGGTTGGATTTGGGGGAGGATGGAGATTCCGTCCACGAATGGGTCACGAATAATCGAATG
>CAYJLS010000201.1:0-5990 GCA_964371065.1 uncultured Anaerolineaceae bacterium
ACATTTGTCAGCGACACGGTGGCCGGTTTTATGGCGGCCGCGGCAACTGTCGGGGCGGAAGGAGGCGTCTTCAACCTCGGGACGGGGGAGGAGATCCGCATCGGCGATGTCGCCGAGCGCATCGTCCAAAAGATCGGTCACCCGGTCCAGATCGTGGTTGACTCGGAGCGTCTGCGTCCAGAAAAGTCCGAAGTCCTGCGCCTCATCTCCGATAACCGTCTGGCGCGTGAAAAGTTGGGCTGGTCGCCGCAGGTCAGTTTTGAGGATGGACTCGACAAAACAATTGCGTGGATCCGTTCGCACATGGATTTATATCGCCCGGGCAGGTATGAATTTTAGCTCATTGGGAAGCGGCGTGATTAAAACCCTTTGGACACGGATCCTTCGGCGGATTGCACGGAAAAAGCACGGATTTTTTATTACTTTTTCCATGCGCGACGGTTTACCTGTCTACGTGTTTACCTGTCTACCTGTCTACCCGTTTACCTGTCTCCGTGAAATCCGTGTACAAAAAATCATCAGGAGGAAACTATGAAAGCTGTTGTTCTTGCCGGTGGAAAAGGCACGCGTCTCGCGCCCTACACCCACATCCTGCCCAAGCCGCTCATGCCGATTGACGACATGCCCATCCTGGAAGTGCTCCTGCGCCAGATGAAACGCGCCGGGGTGAATCACGTGGTGCTGACGGTGGGGCATCTGTCCAGCCTTTTGCGCGCCTATTTTGGAACCGGCGAGCAATGGGGTTTGAATATCTCCTATAGTTACGAGGACAAACCGCTTGGCACGGCAGGCCCGATTGCGCTGGTGCCGGATTTGGACAAAACATTTTTGGTTACCAACGGCGACGTGCTGACCACGCTCAACTTGAGGAAACTGGTGGCCTTCCACAAGCAGAAGGGCGGCATCGCCACCATTGCCGCGCACCAGCGGCAAGTGAAGATAGACCTGGGTGTCATCCAGTGGGATGGCGATCATCGAGTTTCCGGTTATATCGAGAAGCCCACCACCGATTACACCGTCAGCATGGGCGTGTATATCTTCGAGCCGCGTGTGATGGATTACATCCCGGTCGGCCAGTACCTGGATTTCCCCGACCTGATCCTGAAATTGCTCGCCAACGGAGAAAAGGTGTGCGGTTATACTTTCGACGGCTATTGGATGGATTTGGGCCGCCCGGACGATTACGCCCAGGCCAACGAGGATTTTTGCAACATGAAGAAACAATTTCTGCCGGAGGACAACTGATGGATTGGCGCGTACCGTTAGCCGATATTGATTTTGGAGAGGCGGAAGAAGAGGCCGTCCGGCAGGTGATTCGCTCCGGCTGGTTGAGCATGGGCGAGGTCACGCAGGGCTTTGAGCGGGATTTTGCAACCTTCATCGGTGCAAAACATACCCTGGCTGTGACCAACGCCACTGCCGCCCTGCATCTGGCCTGCCTCGCCACGGGGATCGGTCCCGGCGATGAGGTCATTGTTCCCTCGCTGACGTTCGTCGCGACTGCCAACGCGGTACGCTACACCGGGGCGACGCCCGTCTTTGCGGACGTGGAAAGCCTCGACTGGTTGAACATCTCCCCCGCTTCCATCGAATCTCGCATCACGGAACGGACGCGCGCCATTTTGGTTGTCCACTACGCCGGATTTCCCTGCGATATGCCCGCCATCATGGACATTGCCCACCGCCACAACCTGACCGTTTTGGAGGATTCCGCGCACGCGATCGGCTCCTCGCTGGAAGGACGCACGCTCGGAACCTGGGGCGCGGTCGGCTGTTTCAGTTTCTTCTCGAACAAGAACATGACCACTGGCGAAGGCGGGATGCTTGCCACCGACGATGACGCGCTGGCCGAGCGCCTGCGGATTTTGCGCTCCCACGGCATGACCTCCCTCAGTTGGGACCGTCACAAGGGTCACGCCTGGAGTTACGATGTGGTGGACCTGGGCTACAACTATCGCATTGATGAGATGCGCTCCGCCCTCGGCCGCGTCCAACTGGGAAAATTGCCCGCCTACAACCAGCGCCGCCAGCAACTCACTGCACTCTATCGCGAACTGCTGACCGAACTCGCGCCCGAAGTCCAAATGCCGTTTGGCGAAGAACGCGGCACCTCCTGCTACCACATCCTGCCGGTCCTGCTCCCACCGGGCACGGACCGCATCCGCTTCATGGAAGGTCTCAAATCCCACGGCGTGCAGACCAGCATCCATTATCCGCCCGTACATCATTTTCAGATTTATCACGATGACTGGCAAAAGCGCGGCGCGTCCCTGCCGCTCACCGAAGAAGCCGCGGCACGCGAAGTAACCCTGCCGCTCTATCCCACCATGCGCGATGAACAGGTGGAATGGGTGGCGCAGGCCGTGAAGGAAACGTTGGATGCCAGCGCGCATAGATAACCAAACCCTCAGCCTGATCATCTCG
This sequence comes from uncultured Anaerolineaceae bacterium, assembly GCA_964371065.1. Taxonomy (GTDB): domain Bacteria; phylum Chloroflexota; class Anaerolineae; order Anaerolineales; family Villigracilaceae; genus Denitrolinea. The sequence continues at coordinate 2,425 of CAYJLS010000201.1, forward strand.
GATCGCGAAAAGGAAGTGAATTGGGATTCCTTTTCAACATCGGATTGGGATGCTTTGGCGCACAAGGCGCATTCCGAGGGCGTCGGGCCGCTCCTGTATTGGACGCTTTCCAAATCGGGGAAATTTTCATCCCTGCCAAATGAGACTCGCAATTTTCTGCGCCTCATGTATGCCGGCACGTGGATGCAGAATCAGACAAACTTCAAGGAACTTGAGATTCTCGCCCGCCTGTTTCATGAGGCTGAAATTCCAGTTGTCCTCCTAAAAGGCATTTGCTTTGCCCTGACAATCTATCCCGACCCTGGTCTTCGTCCCATGGGAGACATGGATGTATTAGTCCCGGCCTCGAGATTATCCGAGGCGGTTGAAATCGCAAAATCGCTTGGATATGAAGATTCGAAGCCTGACGCCTCTCCGGGTCTGAGAGACTTGCTCAACCACGAGGTTTGCCTGCAAAAAACCGGTACGCAGTCTATCACGCTGGAATTGCACCATAGCCTGGTGGCGGATAAAACTTTTTCCTACGCCGTCCCCGTGGATTGGTTCTGGGAGCAAACGGAGCCACTAAGGAGCCGTGTAAAAATAACTTCCCGATTCCAGGGTTCGCGAGCAGTTGCACCCCTGGCACTGCCCGCCAGGGCAAGTGTGCGAGCCGTCAGCAGTCCAACTGCTGACGGAAACACGGAAGTTGTTTTTACACAAGTATTAAATACTTCATCAAAGACGCGCTTTGAAAATCTGTTGATGTTGACACCTGTGGCGCAGGTGCTGTACGCGGCTTCCCATGCCATGTTACAACATGGCGGACAAAATACGCCCCTGCGCTGGTACTACGATCTAGATCAATTGATCCGTTTCTACGGCGAGCGCATGGATTGGGACCTGCTCCTTTCACAGGCAAAAACCTTTGAATGGGGTTCGGCCCTGGATGCGGCTCTCTCCCAGACCTCCGCCTACTTCGATACGCCCGTCCCCGCGCGCGTACGCGCCAGCCTGTCGGAAAGTTCCGACCGCCACCGGGGGTTGGTCGCGCTAAAGCAAATCCGCCCGGCCACGCATATTCTTGAAGAACAGCAAAAACTGCTGTCGCTGAATTGGTACGGACGCTTCCGGCTGGTCTTGGCGCTCATTGCTCCCAGCCCGGCCTATATGCGCTGGCGTTATCAATTGAAAAGTGCGTGGGTTTTACCAGCCTATTACCTCTTCCGCTGGGGGGTGATTCTCAAGGATGCGGTTCGTACGGTTATTCTGTCGTTGGGAAGAGGCCGCCAGTCAGATCCTAAAGGTTTGTAAATAAATAACTTCCCGCGGTTTCGTCACACCTGTACTCCCTGGCACTGCCCGCCACTTTGGTCCCCGAAGCGGAGCGGGAGGGCAAGTGTGCAAAAAACCCTGTTTGCCGCAGGTCGGCTCGTCCGAGTTAGGATTTTCTGCTATACTGCCGTTGATTTCGTAAATCGTCACCAAATAAGAAAAAGTGACGAATTGCGAAATTGAAATAAGGAATGACCGCATGAGAAAGAGTGATACTAAAGTACACGAACTAGAATTACGAAACACTTTTTTCGGTATCCCGTCTGTCCGAAAAGCCGACCTGATGAATTTCTATAGGCAACATTTTCAGGCCTTAACGGAACAGAGTTTTCGAAGATTCTTGTATGGGTTGGAGAAGCGACAAATCATTCTCTCCATCGGCGCAGGAGAATATGTGTTTCTTGATAAATCGTCACAGCAGGCCGCGAAGAAAAAGCGCTTTTCCCCCAACTGGTCACAAGAACTTGTGGTGTTGAACAAAGTGGTCCAAGCGGCATTCCCTTACCTCCAATACCTGGGTTGGGAAACCAGGGTACTGCATGAGTTCATGATCCACCAGCCAGGCCAGAACCTGTTCATCATCGAAACGGAAAAAGATGTGCGCGAATCTGTTTTCAACCATCTGAGCCAGCAATATCCTGGCCAGGTATTTTTGGACCCGGACCGGTTGACAATGGAAAGATATGTGTTGCAGCAGCCTGGCAACATCCTTATCTCTCGTTTAATCACTCAAACGCCCAAGAAAATTGCCCACGGGATACCCTTCCCAAAGCTGGAAAAAATATTGGTGGACATCTTCGCCGATGGAGAAAGATATTTTTTCTTTCAGGGCGAGGAACTGGCGCATATCTATGAGAACGCATTCTCATCCTATTGGATCAATGAAAAAACGCTGTTCCGCTATGCTGGCCGGCGCAAGGTGAGTATGAAATTGCATCAATTTATCAGCAAACAGACCCAGATTAAACTCTGGCAGACCAGGGAGAACGCCGAATGATATCCAGTCAATCCCGCACACCTGCATGGATCATGGGGATCCGGGAAATATCTCGCGGGAAAGATCCGATCTTGATCGAAAAGATGATTATGGCACTGACGCTTGTCGAAGAGCTCCAGTTGAGCGGCCTGGATTTCATTTTCAAGGGCGGGTCATCCCTGATTTTGTTGCTGGGGGCGCCACAACGTTTCTCGATTGACATTGACATTGTTATGACTGAAAGTCATGCCCTGAATGAGCATTTTCGAGCGGTATTGAACGCAGGCATATTTCATCGCTATGAGGAAAACAGGCGCGCAGGTGAATTGCCCAAGCAGCATTACAAATTCTTTTTTAACTCCGTGATCGAGGCCAAAGAGAGTCATATCCTGCTGGACATCCTCTTTGAAGAAAATCCATACCCTCGACTTCAGGAAGTCAGCCTGCAATCACCACTTCTGCCTATGGAAGGGGAAACTACTCGGATTATCTGTCCTGCCGTGGAGGGTTTGCTGGGAGACAAGTTGACGGCTTTTGCGCCGCACACCACTGGAATTCTGTATGGTACGCATAAAGAATTGGAGACCGCCAAACAATTGTTTGATATTGGACTCCTTTTTGACGCGGCCGCGGATTTGAAGTTGGTGAGTCGTGCCTTTGAAAATATTGCTACTAAAGAATTGGCTTATCGCGCTTTGCGCGAACTTACCCCGGCCGACGTTTTACAGGATGCCTTTGGCACTGCCTGCCTAATCGGAATGCGCGGATCGCCCTCAGGTGACGAATATGCAGAACTGCTGGAAGGGTTCAAAAAATTAGCAGCCTTTGTTTATTCCGGGTATTTCTCCCTGGATACCGCGATCCTGTGCGCGGCAAAAACAGCCTGCCTGGTCACATTACTGCTAAAGCGAGAGAGCACAATTACGCGGTTTCAGAATGGGCAGGATCTCTCATCCTGGAATATTTCAAACCCGGATTACAACAAGTTGAATAAAATCAAGAAGACCAGCCCGGAAGCATTCTTCTATTATTTTCGAGCGCTTGAATTGTTGAATCTCGTCATGAAGTGAGATTTGCAAATCGGCAATTTTGTATACGGATCCTTCGGCGGACGCTTTGCGCACGGACAAGCACGGATTTTTTTTAAAGGTTTATCAGTGAGAATCCGCGCGCGAAACGTCCGTGCCTTCCGTGTACAAAAAAGGCTTTAAGAAACAGTCTCTAATATTACAACGCAAGGTTGGCAGTAAAAAAACAGGGTAACTTGAGATAAAAA
>CAYJLS010000202.1:0-5969 GCA_964371065.1 uncultured Anaerolineaceae bacterium
ACTCCTCTTTCTCTACTCATGCTACCAACTGATTTTAGTCACACTCAAATCAAATACATCCTCGTCACCCATTTCCATCCCGACCACGCCGGTCTCGCGCAGGAACTGAAGAACTTGGGCGCGAAATTGATCGTGATGGAAAGCCAGGCGAATTTCGTCGCCCCGCTCGCCGCGCTGATCAAAAAGGATGTTCCTTCCCTCGAGATCCGCCGGGACGATAACCTGCTCCTGAATTTCGCAGACAGCCGCAAATTCCTGTCGTCTCTGGGAATGGACGGCGAGATCATCCCCACGCCCGGCCACAGCGGCGACCACGTCACCCTGATCCTGGATGACGGCTCCGCCTTCACTGGAGACCTGCCACCCCACTTTCTTGTCACCGAAGAACAGACTGAATTGCTGGCCAGCTGGGATCGGATTTACCAGCACAAAATCACCAGACTTTATCCCAGCCATGGAAACAACGTTTAACGTTCAACCTTTACTTTCAACCAAGGACTTCCCCATGCCCAACTTCCTTTCCCAAGCCCGCGAACTTTTCCCCTACACCCAATCCCTGCGCCGCGATTTTCACATGCACCCCGAACTTGGCTTCCGCGAAATTCGCACGGGCGGCATTGTGGCGAAGGAACTCGAAACCCTCGGCCTCGAAGTCACCAAAGGCGTCGGCAAGACGGGCGTCGTCGGCCTGCTTGAAGGCGGGAAGCCCGGCCCAACCCTCCTGCTGCGCTTCGACATGGACGCGCTTCCGATTGTCGAAGAAACGGGCGCGGAGTACGCCTCGCAAAATAGCGGCGTCATGCACGCCTGCGGACACGACGGCCACACCGCCATCGGGCTGACCGTGGCCAGGATGCTCCACGCCCATCGCAACGAACTGGCAGGCGCCGTCAAATTCTGCTTCCAGCCTTCCGAGGAGGGTCACAACGGCGAGGAAGCGGGCGGCGCGGAAATGATGCTGCGCGACGGCGTGCTCGACTCCCCCAAAGTGGACATGACCCTCTCGATGCACCTCTGGAACGAAAGGCCGCTCGGCTGGGTGCATGTGGCCAAAGGTCCTGTCATGGCCGGCGCGGAACAATTCAAGATCAAACTCATCGGCAGGGGCGGACACGGCGCGGCGCCGAATGCAACCATTGACCCGATCATCGCCGCGGTGCAAGTGGTCAGCGCGGCGCAAAGCATCGTAGCGCGCAACGTCGGCCCGCTGGAGACGGCGGTCGTCTCGTTCACCATGCTCCACAGCGGGACGGCCTTTAACGTCATCCCGCAGGAGGCGACGCTCGAAGGGACGATCCGCACGTTCGATTTGGGAGTCCGGCTCAAGGTCCTGGAACGGTTCGAGGGGATCGTACGCGGCGTCGCCTCCGCGATGGGATGCCAGGTCGAGATGGAAGTCAAGCGCCTGACGCCTGCGCTTCAAAACGCGGACGATGTGACGGGGCGCGTCAAACAGACCGCGCGCCGCGTCCTGCCCGACGCGCATCACGACAACACACCGTACCTGACGATGGGAGCGGAGGACATGGCCTTCATGCAGGAAAAAGCGCCGGGCTGTTATTTCTTCGTCGGCTCGGCAGACCGCGCGCGCGGCCTGGACTACGGGCATCACCACCCAAAATTTGATTTTGACGAAGATGCGCTCATAAGCGGCGCGGCGCTCATGGCTTCCGCGGCCGCAGATTTATTGCGGTAGGTCGAGATAGTATCTCGACCTACAAAATCAGCATCACCCCTCGCGCCAACAACGCCGCGGCCAGCGCGACAACCACCGTCAGCGCGGAGATGACCAGCATGGCGCGCGTGCCTAGTTCGCGCTTGAGTACAGACAGGGTCGCGAGGCACGGCAGGTAGAACATCACGAACGTGGCATAGACGAGCATCTGCCCAGACGTGAGCACAACGGCGAAATTGCTTGTGCCCAGCGCCTGTCCGAGCATCACCAGCGAGAGCTCCTTGCGGAGAATGCCAAAGATCAGTGGCACGCCCGTCTCGGACGGCAATCCCATCAGCCAGGTGAACGGGCGGACAATCCAGTTGAAGGCATACGCAAAATCGAAATAATTCAAAACCGCCAGCACCGCGCTCCCCGCGATGAGAATCGGCCAGGCTTCGATGACAAACTCGCGCACGCGGAACCAGGCCTTGCTGAACACATTTTTCAGCGTGGGCACGCGGTAAGGCGGCATTTCCAAAATGAGGCCGGGCGAATCCTCGGGCATCATCTTCGAGAGCACGCGCCCCGTCACCGCAATGACGAACAGGTTGAACAGGTACAATGCAAACGCGGCGATGGGGCCGAGATAAAACGCCACGAGGCCAAAGACCACCGCCAGCCGCGCCGCGCACGGCACCAGCGTCGCCAGCGCCGCGGCCAGATAGCGGTCACGCGGCTCTTCCAGCGAGCGCGTCGACATGACCGCCGGCACGTTGCATCCGTAGCCGAGAATGAACGGCACGATGGCTTTGCCGTGCAGTCCGATGCGGTGCATGAACGCGTCCATCATAAACGCCACACGCGGCAGGTAGCCGATGTCTTCCAATAATCCAAGACCGAAAAGAAAAGGCAAAAGATACGGCAGGACGATGGCCACGCCCGCCGCGATGCCTTGCAAAATTCCAAGCACAATTTCTGATAGTAGAGTGTCCGAGCCAAAGGGAGTCATCACACCTTTGGCTACGGCGTCGAAGAACGCCAGTACGGGCGGCTCGATCAATTTCCCCATGCCGTAAACGGCTTGAAAAAATCCAAACAGCACGAGTAACAAAATTGCGTATCCCCAAACAGGATGGAGCAAAACATTATCCAGCCGGTCGCGCCAGGTGACACGCCGCTCGCCGCGCGTCACAAAGCGCGCCGCCACTTCCATCGCCCGCGCGTGCCGCGTCGCAGCATCGGCTGGCGCAACATTTCGTTTTACGTTTTTCGTTTTATCTTTCCCCGCCTCCAGCGCCTTCAAAAAAACCTCCTTCACCCCGCGTCCCTTGCTCGCCACCAGCGGCAGGACGGGAATCTCCAGTTCGCGCGACAGGCCTTCGCCGTCAATCCGCAGGCCGAGGCGCATGGCCTCGTCCAGCATGTTGAGGGCCAGGATCAAAGGTCGTCGAAGCGGGAGCAACTCAAAGGTCAGTTCGAGCGACTGCGCCAGGTGCGAAGCGTCCGCCACGTTGATGATCACGTCCACGTCGCGCGATTCCAAATAGCGGAGCGTCTCGCTCTCGGCAGGGTTGAGTCCATCCAGCGCGTAGGAACCGGGCAGGTCCACCAAATCCACCACCTGTCCCAGCACGCGCACGCGGCTCTCGGTGAAAATGACTGTCGTGCCGCTGAAATTCCCCGTCTCGGCTTTGTATCCCGAAACTGAATTGAACAACGTGCTTTTCCCGCAATTAGGTTGGCCGATCAATGCGAATCGCACTCGCCTGCCTCCACGATGATTTTTTCCGCGACGCCGCGGCCGAGCGCGATCTCGCGCCCATTCACTTCCACGAGCAGGGGACCGTCCAATGGCGCGGCGCGCAGGACGCGCAGGCAATCGCCCTCGAACAATCCATACTGGGTCAGGCGGGCGCGCAGGCGTTGGCTGCCGTCCAGCGCGGTCACTTTCAGCCATTGCCCTTGCGGGGCATTCAATAAAGTCATGCCGTTGTTATATCCTGAAACGCGCGTACAGCCAAGTGATAATCATCCCTGCGCGGCTGAACCGGGTATCCAACAACAAATCACAAAAAACAATTTACAATAGGGACATGAAAAAGAGAACCATCGGCATCCTGGCAATTCTGGCCGCCGCGGGCGCGTCCTTTTTTGCGCTGGCGCGGGGCGCGCCGCCCCTCCAAACCGCGCCCGTCTTCACGGACACGCCCAACCCCATCGCCGCCGCGCCCTCCCAGCCCTGCGCGTACACCTGGGCGTACGAAAACCTGCCAGACATCACCGCCGAATTGCAGGCCGCGATCCAAAAAATCCTGCCCGAAGCGGAAGCGCGCGCCACCGCCTTCGGCGAAAATTGCGTGGCGCAGGACGGCTCCGCCACCTTCGGCGCGATGGAGACGGATTTCTACGTCAGCATTTCCGTGGGCGACCTGGCAGACAATGAAACGCTGGGAACGCTCATCGAGCAAGCCCTATCCGTGACAGACGGCTTCGCGTCCCCGCGCGTCCCAGGCCCGCAGGATGGATTCGTGGAATTCACCTTTCGGAATGGGACGGAACAGCGCGTGGTGCGCGTGCCAATCCCACTGGGAAAACGACTGCGCGACCAAGGTTTGCATGGCGCGGAGTTGTTGAAAGCGATTGAAACGCCATAACATTCCACGTAGTGACGATTTCAATCGTCAGGCCAATTTATCCGCGACTTTGGTCGCTCCCTGCGCAAACGACTAAAGTCGTCACTACATGGAATTCAATCCCACGTAGTGACGATTTCAATCGTCAGGCCAAGTCGTACCTGCCGAATAGCGCGAGATAAAATCTCGTGCTATTTTTATCTTGACAAGGCGATTCGTTTATCATATACTACGTTTAGTAGTTACTAAACACTCTAAACCACAGGCAAAACCATGAGCGAATCCCTCTCCCAAATCAAACAAGACTTTGTCGAAGGCCTGAGCCAGATCAGCCGCTTCTGGGGCTTCCCCAAAGGCATGGGCGCCATCTTCGCCGTGCTGTATCTGTCTCCATCCCCACTCCCCCTCGATGATATCGTCGCGCAAACAGGACTCACCAAAGGCGCGATCAGCACGGAGGTACGCGCGCTGGCGCGGCTGGGATTGGTGCATCGCTCTTCCAAACTGGCCGACCGCAAGGATTACTACGAAGCAGAGGTGGATTTCTACAAGTCAATTCGCTCCATTCTCAAGGAACGCCAGAACGCGGAATTCGACCGCGCGGTCGCGTCGGTGAGGGAAACGTTGGAGAAACTCGAGTCCGCTTCGGGGTCCGAAGAAGAGCGTGCCTTTTTGGTGGAACGCGTGCGGGCGTTGCAGGATTTTTTTAACGCAATTGACAGTCTCGCCCGCGCGGTTGTCAAGCTGGAAAGCCTGGGATTCATAAATGTTCAAAAAATTCTAGGTGTGTTGAAATAAACCATACGAAGGAGACAAAATAATGAACGCCATCCTGTCTTATCTCATCGAGATTGCATTGACCCTGTTTAGCGCCGTCCTGATTATTGGGTACCTGCGCCCCTTCCTCAAAAAAGTTCTGGCCGACCTTTGCGGGACTGAGGAGCGCGCCCAATTTTGGACAGCCTTCTCCAACATCCTATTAATTGGCATGCCAACGATCTTTGCCTTAGGCTATCACCCCGAGGCAGGGAACGCAGAAGAATTGTTCTTTGATGTTGCAGGTAAACTAGGCGGAAATCTGGGCAGTCTATTATTCGCCTTGGTAGGAGTTGGGATGATCGTTTCGTTTTTTGCGTTGGTTGCCCCCAAACCTGTGAAGGCGGAATCAAAATGAAAATCGCAGTCACGGGCGCGTTCTCGTATTCTGGAAAATACATCACCCGCCGTTTGCTGGCGCGCGGCGAGCAAGTCATCACGCTGACGAATCATCCGAATCGCCCCGACCCATTCGATGGACGCGTGCGCGCCTTTCCGCTGGATTTCGCGGACGACTCCTCCCTGACCTCGAGCCTGCGCGGCGCGGACGCGCTGGTCAACACCTACTGGATCCGCTTCGATAAGGGCGCGAACACCCAGCCCGAGGCGGTGACAAATACGCGCCGCCTCGTAGACGCGGCCGTCGCGGCGGGCGTGAAGCGCATCGTCCACATCAGCATCACCAACCCGTCCGCGGACTCTCCCCTGCCCTACTTTTGGGGCAAGGCCGCCAACGAAAAGGCAGTGACGGATTCGGGCATGGCATACGCCATCCTGCGCCCGACGGTTTTATTTGGGACGGAGGACATCCTCATCAACAACATCGCCTGGCTGCTGCGGCGCTTCCCGTTCTTCGCCCTGCC
>CAYJLS010000203.1:0-2145 GCA_964371065.1 uncultured Anaerolineaceae bacterium
CTCTCATTCACTACACCTTGCCGGTTTTGACCGGCGCACAAGGGATGCCATGATTCGATTCTCTACCGTACATTTGGGGTTGCGCCTGTCTTTCAACGCGAATGACACGAATAAGCGAATTTCCCTGGCACCGCCCGCCAGAGCAGGTGTGCGAATGAAAATCAACGAAATTCGGGCCATTCGCTCACACCGTACTTTAGTATTCGCGATATTTGCGTTGAGGTTTTGTACGGTAGGGAATGATTCGAAAAAAATGCCACCCCTTCGGGGTTTTGAACAACCGATCCCCGTTCTAGAATCGTTGCACCCCTTCGGGGTTGGGGAAATTTCCGCCCCATGTAAACGCTAATATCTCTTCGTGTTCAAATGCGTGATCGCGATGGCCAGCGCGTCGGCGGCATCATCGGGTTTGGGGATTTCAGTCAGGCCGAGCAACACGCGCACCATATCCTGCACTTGTTTTTTATCAGCGGAACCGTATCCCGCCACGGCTTGTTTGACTTCGTTGGGGGTGTACTCGAACACGTCCACTTTGGCTTGTTGCAACGCGAGCAACGCCACACCGCGCGCCTGTCCCACGAGGATCGCCGTCGAGACGTTGCGCTGGAAGAATAGTTTTTCCACCGCGGCCGTGTCGGGATGGAATTTTCTCAGCAGGGCGCGCAGGTCACGGTAAAACATCTCGAGCCGCGCGGGAGCGGATTCTTCCTTTGGGGTGAGGATCACGCCATATTTAACGGCGACCAGCCTCCCGTCGGGTTCGAGGCGGACGAGTCCGTAGCCGGTGGTGGCGGTGCCAGGGTCAATTCCGAGGGTGAGGGTCATCTGTAAAAATAAATTCTGAATTCAGAATTCTGAATTCAGAATTTATGTTATGCGGCTTCGAGCGCGGCCATGGCTTCGTCGGTCAACTTGACGTTGTGGAAGACATCCTGCACATCGTCCAGTTCCTCGATCACGTCTATCAAGCGCAGGACGGAAAGTGTGGCTTCGGTATTGAGTTCGAGTTCCTGTTTGGCGATCAGGCGCAGGCCCGAATCGTCGGGCGTGACGCCTGACTGGTGCAAGGCATCGCTGAGGGTTTTGAAGGCGTCCACGGGCGCGATGATCTCCACCGATTCGCCCGCGTCGAGCACGTCGTCCGCGCCCGCGAACACGGCCATGTCAAACGCTTTCTCAAAAGACAATTGGCTGGACGGGAACGAGAAATACGATTTGCGATCGAACTGCCAGCCCACCGCGCCCGGTTCGGCCATGTTACCGCCCGCTTTGCTGAAGGCATGGCGCAATTCCGAGATGGTGCGGTTGCGGTTGTCGGTGACGCAATCTACCATGATGGCAGAGCCGTGCGGGCCGTAGCCTTCCATGGTCAACTCTTCAAAGACGTTGCCTTCCTTGGCCTCGCCCGTGCCGCGCTTGATGGCGCGTTCGATGTTGTCTTTCGGCATGTTACCGGCGCGGGCCTTTTCAATGGCAAGCACAAGGCGAAAATTGGAATCGGGATCGCCGCCGCCCTGACGCGCCGCCATGACGATCTCGCGCGCCAAACGTGTGAATGACGCGCCGCGTTTGGCATCCGCCGCGCCTTTTTTGCGTTTGATGGTTGCCCAATGGCTGTGACCGGACATAACGTACTCCTTCAATTGAATCCGTGACGTGAACGCCACGGCTACTGTGTGGATTTGCACGAGTGCGGCGAAATTATACCATGCAGATTTTAGACGAAGAAACCGACGCCCATCGTTTTCGGTCCGCCGTGGGTGACGATGGCGGGCGGCAGTTCGTAGATGGGGACTTCCCCGCTTCCCCACCAGGACTTGAGGCTGGCCGCCATTAAACAGGCCTCTGCCTCCGCCTCGACTTGCATCACCGCCAAATATGCTCCCGCTGATTTGGGGCACTGCTCGTGGACGATCTCCTCGAGCCGCGCCAGGGCGCGTTTGTGAGTGCGCTGTTGCTCGAACGGTTCCACCTGTCCCGCGCGGATGGTGAGGATCGGCTTGATCTCCAGCAATTCGGCCAGCAGTTTCTTTGCGCCACCGATGCGTCCGCCTTTGGCGAGATATTCCAGCGTGGCAACCACGAAGTAGATGCGCCCGCGCGGGATCATGTCGTTGAGTTTCGCCACGATCTCGTCCGCGGACT
>CAYJLS010000203.1:2245-5886 GCA_964371065.1 uncultured Anaerolineaceae bacterium
CCCGCGCCGTTGATGTTGAGCCAGTCGGTGCGCTTGAGTTCACGCAGAATAGTCAGCCAGCCGAAGGGGAAGAGTCGTCCGCGCGTTTTTTGGAGCGCGGCGGAGATGTCGGGATAGGCCAGCAGAAAGCCGACAGGTTGATCGTTTTTCATCACGATCTTGATGAGTTTCGGGTCGGCAAACCAGAGCAGTTGATTCGCGAGCGCGTCCACATCTTCGTCGGTCAGCGGGGTGTTGCCGGACGTGCCGCGCAGGGCGTTGTTGTAGAGTTCTTTCAATTGCGGGACGAGGGCGCGCAGGTCGGAGCGTTTTTCGTAGCGGGCGATGCGGAGTCCGCGGCGGGAAGCGATTCGGTCCGCCAACTCGTGGATGCGCGGCGGAAACCGGATGTCCGCGCCGAGGTAACCGGAAACCGCGTCGTGGTATGGTTCGAATCCCTGCGCTTCGATGAGGGGGATGTAATAGGCGGGGTTATATGGCAATCCGAAGGCGGGACGATGCTCGAAACCCTTTGCCAGCAAACCAAAACCATCCAGCGGGGTAAAGCCTTTCGGGCCGATCATTCTGGTCAGACCGCGGGCGCGCGCCCAATCGAACGCGGTCTGGAAGAGTCCAGCCGCGGTTTCGAGGTGGTTTTCACACTCGAACAGGTAAAAGAACGCGGTCTGCTCGTGGTTGAATTCGTTGTAGTGACGGTTGTCGAGGACGGCGAGGCGGCCCACGGGACGAGTCCCGTCGAGCGCGAGGAAAAACGCGGCTTGGGAATGCTTGTAAAACGGAAACCGCTTCGGGTCCAGCCTGAGGCGTTCGTCCATCCGCAGGGACGGCACCCACTGAGGAATGTCCCGATAGATGGAGAAAGGCAGGGCGAGGAAATCCCACACCTGCCTTTTGTTCGAGAGGTCGAGTTGGATAATCTTCATGGTAGAGCGAGATAGTATCTCGCTTTACATGGATTTTGCGCGGTCGGCCATCTGCGCGCGCAGGTTGCGCGTGTCGTGGTCAATTGTGAACAACGCGCCGAGGTAGAAGAAGAAGCACAAAATCCATGCAATGGTGCAGATGCTGATGATGGCGAATGTTTTGTCGCCAGTGGTTAGGATGATGAAGCCCGTGAGGGAGGGCGCGAAAGCCGCGCCCGCGTTCTCGATGAAGTATTCCACCGCCTGCGCGGTGGAGCGGACCTCGGGAACGGTGACATCGTAAACGGTCGCGATGACGTTGGCGGACGAAAGCGGCATGAAGATGGCTGTGAGGCACATGAAGATAAAGAATTGGTTGCGCGCTTCGATGGGCGTTGTCATGGCGAGGTAGAGGAAGAGTGCGCCGAGCAAAACGCCCGCACTCGAAACGATGATGCGCCCCTTGTTTGTGCGCTTGAAGAAGAAGTCGCCCATCCAGCCGCCGAGGAAATATCCCGCGGCAAGAATGAGGATGACGGGCGCCATTGTGCCAAGTACCGCGCCTTCATCGTAGCCGCGCTCGGTCATGAGATAACCGAAGAAGAAGAACGTGATAACGTTCCACGGGAAGACGCCCGCGAAGCCCTGTAAGAAGACGAACCACATGGTCTTCTTCTTGAAAATTTCTTTTGCTTCCTTCCACGAGAAATGGAAGGTCTGCATTTCCGTCATGTTCTCAAATTCAGGCTCGGCTTTGCCGCGCGGCATTTCCTTGACGCCGAAGTAGATGAACCCGGCGATGACCAGACCCAGCGACCCAGTGATGTAAAACACGGAGCGCCAGCCGCCAATCATCGGCGCAACAATCAACGCGAGGATCATGCCGATAAGATATCCGAGCGGCTGCGCTAGTTGCAGGATGCCGTAAATTTTGCCGCGCAGGTTGGGACCGAAGTAATCGGCAATCAAAGTGTACAGGCCGGGGTAGGACGAATCATCAATACCCGTGGAGGCGCGGGTAACCAGAAATGTGGGATATGTGCGGACAACGGAACTGAACCACGTGGTCACGCCCCAAATGAGCGAGGCCAGCGCCAGCAGTTTGGTGCGCGCATACCGGTCATAAAGATAGCCCCAGATGGGATACAGAACCGTGGCGATAATCAAAGCCCCCGAGTTGATAAACCCCCATTGCAAGTCGTTCAGGCCAAAAGTCTCGCTAATTGGCACTTGCAAAGACCCGATCATCAATTTGTCTGTCTGGTGCAGGAGCATGAAGAAGAAGAACACAACGACCACGAACCAGCGGTAACGCGAACTTTGTTGTGACATGGCATTCTCCGATTTACGATTTTGGATTACGTATGGCGTTTAACAGAAGAACACGGGGAAAATGGAAAAGTGGCGGGAGGCGGAGTGCATCGCACCTGACCCGGTGGCTGATTCCGTTTAACGATCCAGTGCCATTGCCTGAAGGATTCCCCTAAGAAAGGTGCGACGCACCCTCCTCATCCGCGAGAATTTCACGCGCCAGGTTTTGAAGAGCGTCGGTATCCTCGGCTTTGGCGGCGCGCCAGTACAGGTCGAGTAGGTCGAGCGGGCTGAGACTGCTCACGGCTTGGTCATTGGGCAGGCGGATGCGTGCTTCGGTCTGCGGGCGTTTGACGAGATGGAACTCGAATGCCTGCTCGGCGTATTTTCTCAGCGCGGGTTCGTCAATCAACGTGTCATATTCTCTTGGATATTCCACCGTGAGTTTGACCACCGCCCCCTCCATCTCTTTGACTTTAGGAAGCGCGGCCTTAAGCGACTCGGTCACGTTCTCGCCGGACTGAAGGCTGGCGCGGCGGTCTATGAAGGGACGCGTGCCTATGAGTTTTCTCCACTCCACCTTCGTGTCCTTGCCTTTTTCAATGTGGGCGATTACAAAACACCTATCTTCTTGGGCTTCGCCAAAATCCACACGCTCGATGGAGCCGGGATAAATGACAGGTGGTTGGTTGCCTTCATTTACATCCTGCGGTTTGTGAATATGTCCCATCGCCACATAATTAAATTTCTTGTTCTTTACCAAACCGCCTGAAAGCACGAGGTCATTGCCAAGCATCACCAGCCGTTCACCGCCAAACTTCGCGCCTTCAATGGATGCGTGCGCGGTGAGGATGATTGGGAGGAAGTTGTCGGCCTCGGAAAGCCAGCCTTCAATCAAATCCGATATTCGAGATTCGATATTCGAGTAGATTTCCTCGGGTTGCTCGCCGCTCATTTCGAGATTCGCCATCAGCCCGGAGCGCGAAATCCACGGCATGGCAATCACCTGCACAGGCAGGTCCCACAAATCGGCGGGACGCAAGAATTCGGGCTTGGCCAGCACGCGCACAAACGGCACTTGCAACGTGTCGAATTCCTGGATGGCGTGTGCGCGTCCGATGGCGGGAGAAATATCGTGATTGCCGATCAAAAGCAGGGTTGGGATTTTCGCCTGCGACAAGCGCATGATACGCCTGCCCCACTCGCGCTGGAAGGTCGGCGCGGGCGAACGATCCTTGTACGCGTCGCCCGCGAAGATGACCAGATCCACTTTCTCGTCAATCGCCGCGTCCACGATGGTATCCAGCGACTTCAAAAAGTCGAGCACGCGCAGGGGTAGTCCCGTGGCGGGGTCGTGCCGGCCATAGTTGGCCATGTCAATGTGGGCGTCGGAGAAGTGGAGGAGTTTCATAGTCACGTAGTTAGATA
>CAYJLS010000204.1:0-5843 GCA_964371065.1 uncultured Anaerolineaceae bacterium
TTCTTAAAACCGGACGGGAAAAGAGTCTGCTCCGCCGCCATCCGTGGATTTTTTCGGGCGCGGTGCAGCATGTGGATGACGGACCCGCATCCGGCGCGACCGTGGACCTGCTCTCGTTTAATGGGGATTTCCTGGCCCGCGCCGCGTACTCGCCAACCTCCCAAATCCGGGCGCGCGTCTGGACCTTCGACGATGAACCGGTGGACGCGGAGTTTTTCCGCCGAAAGATTCGCGCCGCAATCGTTGAACGTTTAACGTTTAACGTTCAACGTTCGACGGCCGCATTTCGCCTGATCCACGCTGAATCGGACGGACTGCCGGGTTTGATCGTTGACCGATATGGGGACACGCTGGTTTTGCAATCGCTGACGGCCGGCGCGGAATTCTGGAAGGAAACGTTCGCGGATATTTTGCTCGAAGAGACGGGGCTTTCCGTCCTCTACGAACGCTCGGATGCCGACGTGCGCGAACTGGAAGGATTGCCGCAAAAAGTTGGGCTTCTACGCGGCCATCTTTCTTCTTTTATCTTTCCTATCCACGAACACGGCCTGCAATTCACCGTCAATCTCGCCGAAGGCCACAAGACCGGTTTCTATCTCGACCAGCGCGCCAACCGATTGAAGGTCCGCGAACTGGCGCAGGATCGCGACGTGCTGGATTGTTTCTGCTACACGGGAGGATTCACGGTCAACGCGCTGGCGGGTGGGGCCAAGTCCGTCTTGTCGGTTGACTCTTCCGCGGATGCGCTGAAATTATGCCGGGAAAATGTTGCGCTAAATAACCTGCCGGTCACCCGCCACTCATCGCTCGAAGGGGATGTTTTCCAACTCCTGCGAAAATTCCGCGACGAGGGACGCTCCTTCGATATGGTCATCCTCGATCCACCGAAGTTCGCGCCCACGTCCGCGCAGGCAGAGAAGGCCGCGCGCGGCTACAAGGATATCAACCTGCTGGCGTTCAAGTTGTTGCGCGCGGGTGGGATCTTGGTTACGTTCTCGTGCTCCGGCGGCGTGGACGCGGCGCTGTTCCAGAAGATCGTCGCCTCGGCTGCGCTGGATGCGGGCGTGGAGGCGCAGATCGTGGAGCATTTGTCGCAGGGCGCGGATCATCCCGTCGCTCTGAATTTCCCCGAGGGCGCGTATTTGAAGGGGCTGGTGTGCGTAAAAGCGTAGGCAGGCACACAGGTAGAGACGGGTAAAATTTACGCGTGAGACGATTCTCAAACTTTGGATTTTTCATCCCCAAACATCTCCATAAATTTATTCACCACCTGCGGGTCGAATTGCAGGCCGCTTAGTCCGCGGATATATTTTAACGCTTTCGCTTTCGGCCACGCGTTTCGGTAGGGACGGTCGCTGATGAGCGCATCGTACACATCCACGATGGCGAAGAGGCGCGCCGCCAGCGGGATCCGTTCGCCTTTCAAGCCTTGCGGGTAGCCTGTCCCGTCCCATTTTTCGTGGTGGCAGTAGGGAATATCCAAAGACTCGCGCAGGTATTGGATGGGCTGGAGCATCTCATACGCAAGTTGCGGGTGTTTTTGCATGAGCGCCCATTCCATGTCCACGAGTTTACCGGGTTTTAAAAGGATGTGGTCGGGAACACCCATTTTTCCGATATCGTGCAGGAGCGCGCCGCGGCGAATATGGAGTATCTCCTGGTCGTTCAACCCAAAAGCCTGGGCGAGACTGAGCGTCATTTCGGTGACGCGCTGGGTGTGGCCCTCGGTCTCATGGTCTCGTAGATCCATGGCGCGTGACCAGCCTTCGATGGTGGCGTCGTAGGCCAGGATGAGTTCCAGGTTTGCGCTTTGGAGGTTCTCGAACAATTGGGCGTTATCTATGGCGATGGCGGTTTGGTCGGCCAGGGTTTCCAGGAAATTCACCCATTCCGGGTCGGGTGTGAAGGGCGAGCGGCGGAATACTTCCAATACACCTTTGACCTGGCCCTTGGTGATGAGCGGGACAGCGTAATAATTCGAAAAGCCTTCGTTTTGCCAAAATGCGAAGAATGACTGGTTTTCACTGGCTGTTTCACGATCCTCGATGTGAATCAGGCGACGCTCGAGCACCGCGTAGCCCGCGAAACTTTCACTAACCCGCACGCTGGCCATTTCATTCATGCCGGTGTGGAAGCCCTGCCCGGCGGCGAACAGCAAAGTTTGAAGCGGGGAATTGAGCAGGAGCACATCGGCCGCATCCACGCCCAGTTGGGAAACAACCTGGTCGAGCAGGATGTTGAGCGTGACGCGCCGGTCGAGACTGCCCGCCGCGATGGCGCGGTCCACCACGCGCAGGGACTCCAAATGACGCAGGCGGCGGAACGTCTCCTCGTACAGGCTGGCGCGTTGCAAGGCGTTCCCGGTCATCTCGGCCAGGGTGTGCAGCAGGCGGACTTGTTCCTTGCTGAATTCGCGCTCGCCCGGGATGGCAATGAGCATCACGCCGAGCGTTTGCTCCGTCGAGCGGATCGGGATGCAAGCGCCGCCCCAGCCGGTGGGCAACCGGCCGCGCATTTCGGGACGGGTCAGCGGGTCGTTGGCAAGATCGCGCGAGATGTGCGTGTTCCCGCTGACAAAGACGTTTCCAAAAAGGCCTTCGCCGGGTTGGATGAGCGCCTCGCTGAACTCGGAAGGCCAGCCGCGCGCGACGATCTCGTGCAGTTTGCCGGTCGCGTTGTTCAACAAGTTGATGGATCCGTCCGAGGCATTGAGAGCGTTCAGGGTCTCTTCCAAAACGACGGCCAGCATTGCCTCCTGTTTCGAGATGGCGCGCAGGGCAATGGAGACACGGTTGAGCGTTTCCAGTTCCTTCACACGCTGGCGGGTCTCTTCAAACAGGCGCGCGTTTTCGAGGGCGCTGGCGGCCTGCGCGGCTAACGTGGAAACCAGGCGTTCATCTGCCTCACTGAAAGCATTCGGCTGTTCGCTTTCAATGCTGATCACGCCGATTATGCGCTGGCTTGATTTCATCGGCACGTACAGGCCGGAATGCAGGCCGGGGTAGGTATCCATATAACGCGGGTCGTTGCCCACGTCCCCGCTGCGAACGGTCCGGGAATTTTGGACGGCCCAGCCGCTGAGTCCTTCGCTGGATTTGGAGACGAGGGTTTTAAAGCGTTCTTCAACCGCGCGCTTTTCCGCCTCGCTATCCAGTCCCGGTTGTTTGAAAGCCAGCAATTCCAATGTGTCATCCTGCAGGCGGCACAGGCGGATGGCAGTGTGATGCCAATTCATTTTTTGTTCGAGCAGTTCGATGATCTTTTGCCCAAACTCTTTTGGGCTGAGTAATTGGCTGAGCGCCAGGCCGCTCTCGTAGAGCATTTTCAGTTCGGTCAAATGCTGGCGTTCGCCAGCCTGGGCGCGCAGATGTTCGATAGCGGTCGTCACCTGTCCGGCCAGGATGGTGAGCAGGCGTTCGTCCTGTGCGGAGAAACGCCCGACTTGATGGCTCTCGGCGTTGATGACGCCCAGCACGCGTTCCCCGGCCAGCATCGGCACGCATATTTCCGAACGGGTGGCCGCGTTGATTTCGAGATAAATCTCTTCCTTCCGCACGTCTCCCGTTCTGTATGGCTGGCCGCTGGCGGCCACGCGCCCGGCGATACTGCCCTCCAGGGGAATTTGCGCCGGGATGCTTTCGAGCGTCACGCCGCGATAGGAGGGGCGCGGTAGCAGCGCGGCGCCGTTCTCTCCCATCATCACGAAGCCGAAGTTATCCGGGTAGAGCGTTTCGCTGATGAGTTCGGTGATCCTGGTCAGAAGGGCGTCTTCATTCTCGGTGGTCATGCAAGCCGAGGCCACCGCTTGCAGGGTTTCCATTTCGGACAGGCGCAGGCGCAAATCCTCGAACAGGCGCGCGTTTTGGATGGCGGCGGCGGCCTGGGTGGCAAAAAGCGAGATCAGGCGCTCATCCGCTTCTGTAAATTTTCGTTGGCTATCGCCAGCCTCATGCACCACCAGCACGCCGACCAACTCGTCCTGATAAATCAACGGCGTCTCGAGGGTGGCGCGGACAGGGATGCCCTCGTATTGTGGGGAACGGCCCTCCCAGGCGGCGTAATCGTCAATCCGCATCGCGCGTCGGGTCTGGGCGACTTTGCCGGCCAGACCCTCGCCCAGGGAGAGACGCAAGCCAATCGGGATGGTGGGGTGCGTCGCCAGTTTGACTTCCAACATCCGGGTGGCCGGGTCATAGAGATGCAAGCCGACCCCTGCGGCGTCGAACAGGCGCAGGGCGCTTTTGGTGATGGTTTGCAACACGTCATCCAATGAGATTTTCCCGGCCAGCGCCTGGCTGCTTTCGTACAGCGCGGCCAGTTCCTCGGCGCGGCGGCGGATTTCATCCTCGGCGCGCTTGCGCTCGGTGATGTCGTGCGCCGAAGAGAGTGCGCCGACCACGTTTCCATTCGTATCCTTGAGTGCTCGGCACCACCAGGCAAGCAACCGCTTTTCCCCATCCTTGCGCCGTTGCCAGCTC
Organism: uncultured Anaerolineaceae bacterium; assembly: GCA_964371065.1. Lineage (GTDB taxonomy): Bacteria > Chloroflexota > Anaerolineae > Anaerolineales > Villigracilaceae > Denitrolinea. The sequence continues at coordinate 4,479 of CAYJLS010000204.1, forward strand.
TCGACATAGATCACATCTTCGTTGCTGTTGAAGAGTGGTTTTACCGCGCCATAGGTATCTTGTTCGCCCTCAAAGTAGAAAGCGGCCTCTTTGCCGATGACATCCTCACCGAAAAACTCGAACCCGGCCGGATTCGCCCAGGTGTACATCTTTTCCTTATCCACTTCCATGAGAATGTCTGGAACGGCAGACAGAATGGCTTCCTGGCGTGTGGAAAGGGCGCGCAATTCTTTTTCCGCCAACTTCCGCTGGGTGATATCGAGAATGGTGCCGCGCAATCTGATCGGTTGGCTGCGCTCATCAAGTTCCAACTTGCCCAGGCCATGAACCCACCTTTCGGCTTTATCATTGTCCCGAATGATCCTGTATTCTTTGTCAAAATAGGCGTGCTTTCCGACGATTTCATCTGTAAAATAATCCAGCATTTGATCGCGGTCATCCGGGTGGATGAGTGCGGCCCAACTTCCGATCGAGCGTATATAGGTCTCGTCTATTCCAAATATTTCATCCAGGATATTTGAACTTGTCCACATTCCAGAAGCGAAATCAAGAACATAACTTCCCAGGCCTGCGATCCTCTGTGATTCGCGCAGCATTTCTTCGCTCTCGCGCAGTTCCTCTTCCGCCAGTTTGCGCTCGGTGATATCCTGCGCCGTACCGCGCAGCCCAACGATCTGGCCATTTGCGCCGCGCTTGATTTCACAGCGGGCTGTGACCCATCGCCGGGCGCCATCCGTACTGGCGCGCTCCAAATCCAACTCGTACGGCATTCCGGTTTGCATGCTTTTTTTCACTGCCGCATCCAATCGTTCAGCGCTCTCAGGGGTGTAAGCCTTCAAGTGTTCCTCGTACCCCGGCGGGCGCTGTTTCGGATCGAAACCATAGATGCGGTAGTACTCTTCAGACCAGTTGATGGCGTCGGTCGTTGCATCCCAGTCCCAACTGCCGAACCGTCCGACGCGTTGCGCTTCCTTAAGATCTGCCTCGTTCTTACGGAGCGCTTCTTCCGCCTGCTTGCGCTCGGTGATATCGGTGATCGTGCCAACATAGCCGATAACTTGATCCTCAATATTCTTTTCCGGAGTTGCCTGTCCCAAAACCCATGCAATGGATCCATCCGGGCGGACAAAACGATATTCGGTTATGGAAGCAGTTTGAGCAGATGTTGCTTGCTTCCAGCCATCGCTGAGTTTCGCTCTATCCTGCGGGTGAACCGCGCGCAGCCAGCCATCTCCCAGGGCGTCCTCTGCGGGCAACCCGGAGATCTGACTCCAACGCGGATTGACATAGGTTGTGCTTCCCTGCGCGTCCGTTCGGAATATCCCAACCGGGGAAATTTCTGTCAGTACCTGGTATTTTTTCTCG
>CAYJLS010000205.1:0-5769 GCA_964371065.1 uncultured Anaerolineaceae bacterium
TTGCGTCCGGGCGCCATTGGAAAAGCGCCGATGAAGAATTTGATCGCGTTGATGCAAACCAGCGCCTACACACTCAGCGCGCAAACCATTTTGCCGAGCAGCACGCTGCCCGCGCACGCCTCCATGTTGAGCGGACTTTGCCCCTCCAAGCACGCTGTCTACTGGAATGATTACGTCCCCGAAAACGGATACGCGCTCGGCGTGGATTTGTTCGACCTGGCGCACGCGGCCGGCCTGCGGACGGTGATGGTGGTGGGCAAGGAGAAACTCCGCCAGGTCACTGAACCCGAAAGCACGGACGTGTTCATCTTCAAGGAAATGGATTCATCCATTGCCAACCTGGCGGTTGAGGAAATCAAAAAGGGCTTCGGGCTGATGTTTGTGCATTTTCCCGAGGCCGATATTTTGGGGCATAAATGGGGCTGGATGGGACTGGTGCAGATGTCGGCGTTTCGCAAGCAGGATGCCTACATCGCGACCCTTCTGACCGCGCTGGATCGGTATGGATTTCGCGACGGGACGCTCATCATCTTCACTTCAGACCACGGCGGCCTCGGACATTCGCACGGCGGGGACCTGCCCGAGGAGACGACCATCCCGTGGATTATCTCCGGCCCGGGCGTGATCCCCGGCCCCCTGACTTCGTTCGTTCAGACGACCGACACGGCGGCCACTGCGGCCTACATGCTTGGCCTGCCCCTGCCCGCCGAATGGGACGGGCAACCCGTCACCGAGGCCTTCGGCCAACCGACTCCGCCGCGCGTCCACGCGGCCTGCCAGCAGACCCGCTAAAAAGAAGAGACGGTCATTTTGATGTGACCGTCTCTTTGTTCATTGAATAAACTTCAGAAGATCTTCCGCGAACAGATCTGTGAAAATAACCTGTCCGGCGTTGTTTATGTGCAGGGGATCGGCAAATTGCTCGCGCCCCAGCCAGGTCTCCCCGGAATAATCGAGATAGACGATGCCGTTGGCGGCGAGGTAGGCGCTGAGCCCCTGGTTGTATTTGTCCAGGGCGGGAGGTTCCGAGCCGGGCGCGGCGAAGCGCAGGATGCGCATCCGCACCAGGATCAGTTGGATGCCGTGTTCGCGCGTCAGTTGGATCAACTCCGGCAGGAAGGATTCGCCCACCTGCTGGTCAAAATCCAGGGCCGTTTTGCTGTACAGGTAATCGTCTGCGGCCGCCAGTTCATCGCCCAGGAAACTCGGATCCAGGTTCATGTCGCCGAACACGACCCCCATGGCGTAGTCCATGCAGGGTTTTTCGCACCCAAGTTGCAGTCCTGGCAGGGTATAGCGGATGTGGGAATCGAGTGCCTGACGGATGTCCCAGCGCGAACCGTAGGGCGGGAACCAGGCTTCGGCTAGTTTTTCCAGCGGGTTCATCTGGTTCAGGTAGGCTTTCTTGACAAGTTCCCCGTCCTTGGGACCGGCGAACTCGTCAATCTGCTCGAAGTAGCGGCCGGTAACGCGGTAGCCTGGCACGGTCATCATGCTGTCGCGGAAGAAAATAGCCAGGTACTTGGGCGGGAATTGAGCTTCGATGATGTTGTTTTTAACGATCAGATACCAGAGTGTGGATGCGGAACCGGGCAGGCCGATGGACATGATCTTTTTATCCAACTTTTGCGACAGGACGGTGGTATTGACTGCCGGGTAAAGCATGGAATCCCCCAGCAGGAGCAGGCCGGGTCGTTGCTCGTCAATCGCATTAACGTATTTCCTGCGGATGTAATTGTCGAATTGCGGCTTCACGTCGCGCGGATAGGAAATGTCATAGCGGGCGGGGATGACGATCCACGAAACGACCGCCAGCGCGAGCAGGATGAAAAAATATTGCAGGAAGGCTTTCATTTCTACGGGGTTCTCCAAACGGGCGCTAAAATTGGAAGTAGATAAAATCGGGCGTCCCGGAGTTGATGTACACGAACATCGCCATCGTCGCAACCGCATAAAACACAGACTGGATGATCGAATCCGGTTTGAAGGCGCGGTCAATGGCCAGTTTTGCGATCAACGGGATGGAATAGATCGCCGCCAGCGAGAACATCAGCAGGGCCACAGACTGCTCTTCAATGCTCCCGAGGAACGGGTTCGAGAAGAGATTGGCGATCCAGCCAAGCGAGGGCGCGGCGAAGAGCAGGAACATCAGGATGGTGATGCCGAACATTACCAGCCAGGCGGCGACTTGTTTCACTTTGCTGGCTGGCCTCCAATTGCCGCCGATGCCTGCCAGTTGGTAGAGCGCGATCAGGACTCCGTAGAGTCCACCCCAGACGAGGTACGTCCAGCCGACGCCGTGCCAGAGTCCGCTGATGAGCATGGTGACGATGGGCGGGACGGATTGCACGACCCAATCGGGCAGGCTGGATTTCCGCCGCACCAGCGCGCGGCGGATGGGGAAGAAAATGTAGTCCCGCAACCAGGCGGAGAGGGTGATGTGCCAGCGATTCCAGAACTCGCCCGGGGTCAGCGAGAGATACGGGGAGCGGAAATTCTCCGAGGTTCCAAACCCCAACAGGCAGGAGATGCCGCGCGCAATGTCGGTGTAGCCCGAGAAGTCCGCCAGGATTTGCAGGGTGAAGCCCAACGCCGCGGCCAGCGCCAGTTCCCCGGTGGGATTGGTCAAGTGGAAGATGCGGCTGACGGTCGGCCCGACGCCGTTGGCGATGACGAATTTCTTGAACATGCCCATCACGAGCAGGGGCCAGGCGTTGTAGAAATTTTCGGGTTTCCAGCCGCGCGGCGCTTCGATCTGGGGCAGGAGTTTTTGCGCCCGGTCCATCGGCCCGGCGGTAATCTGCGGGAAAAAGGCGACGAACAGCGCGAACGCGGCCGGGTCACGCGTGGGGCGGATCACGCCGCGCGACACGTCCAGCACGTAGGCCAGTTTTTTCAGGGTGAAAAATGACAGTCCGACCGGCAGGATGATATTGGCCAGGAATGCGTCCGACTGGATGCCGACGGAAGCCAGTCTCTCGGCGACGGTTGGGATGAAGAAGCCAAAATATTTGAAAAAGGCCAACACGCCCACGTTCAGGACGAGGCTGGCGGCAACCAGCCAGTTTTTGCGCGGACTCTTTTCCAGCGCGAGGGAAATCCCATAATCCGCCAGCGTGGACAGTCCCAGCAGGATGGCGTACCAGGGATGCAGCCAGCCATAGAAAACGTAACTCGCCGCCAGCAGGAGCAAATTCTGCCAGGCGTGCCGCCGGACGAGCCAGTAAAGCGAGAAAACGATTAAATAGAAGAGAAGAAATTCGTAACTGGTGAAATTCATGGTTGGGTTTCCCGCGCGGCGGACGGACGGAATGTCGCCGGCTCCCCTCGAAGTTTGCAATGCCGGCGCTGTGGAGCGGTTGGGGTTAAGTTCGGCGCGGGATTATATCAGATGTTCCTGGGGGGAATTGCGGCGAATTGAGGTTTGCCGCGATGATCTTTTTACGTCTGACCTCATCGGTTATAATGACGTGAACGTGTTTGTCAAGCAAAGGATGGCTGATATGTTACTGGAACAGGTTGCCACACAATTGAATATCCTGCCGGAACAACTGGAACGGGAAAGTCTGAAGGTTTACCTGCAACGGAACCTGCGCCTCATTGAAAGTGAGTTATTCGGGTTGGCCCAGCGCTATGGCGTTCACAACGTAACGGAGCTGGACGAAAAAATCCAACAAGGCGTATTTCACGAAAAAGAATCTTTCGAGGATTATTTCCGTTTCGACCATCTTGAAAGCGAGCGCCGCAAGCATCTTGACATTCTCGCCACGATATGAACACGTTCTTTGAATCCAAAGCGATACGAAATAGTTGAAGGAAGTTGGATGAATCAGAACGGCGGCTCATTACGAGACGCCGTTCTGATTTGACCGTCCCCAGCGCTCGATAAAATGTAAGTTCACCGCCACCGACAGCGACAGAAACATCAAGTTGGAAAATAAAAAGTCGCCAAAGTTGGCGACTTTCATCTTGTGCTCCACGTAAGAGAAATTTTATTTTTGGTTTATTTTCCTTAACGCAAGTTTCCCTCTAATAACCTTTTCGTATGCTTCAGGGGTCATAGGGCATCGAACTAAATCAGCATATTCGGAAGCGGACAACATTACACTTTCTCGACATACCTTTAGCCATCCTGTAGATATCGATCCGCTACCACCATGAATATTCGGCATAGTTACCTTGAACTGATATTTTCCATCTAAATAATAGTCACCGTATTTCTCTCGAGTTCCCTTGACGTTTTGAAGCTTTAATTTCTTGGGAACGTTATCTGAGACTTGTTTAGCGCTCAAGTTAAGTGAACTCATTTCTCATCCTTAATATAAGCCCGAAGAATTCGCAAGAAATCCATCGCCATTTCGCCTAGAATCTTCGAATCCCTCGAAGATAAATCTTTATACAATTCACATATATTAACTTTTAAATTATGGATGGCTTCATTAACTGTTGTTCCAATACCGAAAGCGTTCACCTCAGGCCACCTTGCTAAACACTCCTCAGGAGTTTCTTCTAAGATAACCGAAATGGGGTGTGACAAGAGCAATTCATTATTTATTAATTCATTTAGAAGGAACGAAGAAGCCAGAGGGCGATTTGCCAGTTCATCCCGTAAGATTTTTACATCATCAGAAAGAACTTGCACTTCATGTAGCAACATAAGTATCGTGGCTTGTAGATTTGTCTCAACTGTCGTTGGTCGCCCAGTTTCACTTGTTGGGGGCTCAAAGAATCCCCCGTAAGTGCTCGGATGACCAGTTCCAGATGGGAGATTAGGAATAAGGGATTTGTCACTTAGCTCATTGTAAGATGAGTCAAACATTAGTAACCTCATCCTTTCTTTGGACCAAAAACCTGGAGGTGTTCTTCTCTTATGCACCATCGAAATGCGTTATAACAGTTCTTGTGAAAGTCATCCAGTTTTTTCATTGTTTCATTAATATCTAATTCTTCAGGAACGCCATTCAAAATGAAATAATCAAAATCCAGTAATACTACTGGTTTCGGCATCTTTTCAAAAGCCAATCGAATTGTTAATTCATAGGTATTATCCTCAAGTGACAACTGATGAATGGCTCTTTTGGGTAGATTCCAAGTATTCGTAAATGCTAAATGTGTAAGATCGGCATTGAGTACCGTCAATATTTCTTCAATGGTGCTAAAGCCTGTGTTCCTGGAGTTCAATTCATTGATATATCTCAAACCTATTCTTGAAACAAATATTGTGCCATATGATTTTTTAAGCGTCTCAAGCGAGGTCCTCACTGTTCCTTCAAAAGCATGCCAATGTGTATACTCCTGGGTGGAAAATGACACATAATTAATACCAAGTGCGACTTTGGATTTCTCACTTGAAGATTTAAATACATACTCGCTAGGTAGGGACTGATTAAGGTCAACGGATACAGTTTTGTTTTCTTCAAAACCAGGAAAATCTTTCCTTATATGGGAATGAAAGGTTGCAGGTAAATTCTGAACGATTTCCAACAGAGGAGTGAATCTAAGTTGGAAAATCACTTCCTTCAACGGAGGATTATCTAGTGGCAAATCTGGGTTGGTAGGAAAATTTAGAGTCATGTTCTTATACCCTTCAGAAATCAAAGCCATTGAATATCTTTTTGAAGTATAGCATGATTTTCAAGTAATTGAAATTTCTGCCAATCTTATAAATAGGAGAAAAACCCGCTAAATATGAGCGGGTTTTTCTCGTGATAATGCACTTTTGAATGGGATACTGTGGGTATATCTATATCGAGGTGCCCCCAAGGGGAG
>CAYJLS010000206.1:0-5716 GCA_964371065.1 uncultured Anaerolineaceae bacterium
AGGTAGTCATGCTCCTACCTATACCATACAAAACGTTATTTCGTTAGGCCGACTAAGTGCGCGTCCGCAGGCGGCGAGGAAGGTTGCGCCGAGGCTGGTCAGGGTCAATTTGAGGAAGTCGCGGCGGGAAATGTTTTTGGTTTGGGGACATGGACCATCCCGAGGGTGGTTTACCGTCCACGAATGGGTCACGAATAAACAAATTGGTGCGTCCTCGTTCGTCATCGTGATCAATTCGCGGATGGTATTGTACGCGCGCCTGTCATTTACCAACCGATGTCAACCTCTTTCGGGATATTCCGTTGCCAGACGGAAAACTTGGTATGAGAGGCGCGAATCACAGCGCCCATCCGCTTTGCCTTTTCGTCGAATTCTGGATGGTGGAGAAAGCGACGAACAAAAACTGCAACTTCATCTTTCTCCACGGCCAAACAAACGAGGCAATACCGAGCATGGCATAGCTCGCGATTATAAAAGCCCAGATCCCGCGTGAAGAATGTCGTGTCGCGAAGTTTATGCAGCAATGTGATGATTTCGTTATCCTTGATTCCCTTCTGCCCCACCTCAACGCCAATCTGACGAACTGGGATACCCCAACTCTGCAACAATCCGCGCTGGTCTTCGCGGACGTTTTCGTCAAGAATGTTCATGCGGCGGTCGGCTCCAAAACGAAATCAGCGGTGTGCTTGAAGAACGCCTCGCTCGACAACCGTACTGCCTCGGCGATAACCTCCTTCGTAATGTTGCCGTGCCACTGCTCGATGATCGTTTCCCACGCCATCCCTTCCGCGACCATCTCCAGCACGTCCGAGACAAAGATGCGCGTGCCGCGAAATGTCGGCTTTCCGTGGCAGATTTCGGGGTCGGCCACGATAAATCGTCCAAGCAACTGTACGTTATTGTTATTTTTCATTTGGCTACCTCAAAGATAAATCTCATTCTGTGATTATACACTCATACAACGATCCCCTCCCGTTTCACTGCGCGGTAAAACAGCGAAGCCGAGAGTCGCCTCCATTCGTTCTTCTCCGCAGGTACAATGGAAATGACTTTGCCCGCGTTCAGTCCCACCTCCCAGGCTACATCGGACGCAAGGTAGATCATCGAACTGTCCAGCGAGGGCAGGAATACCAGCAGGTCAATGTCCGAATCGCTTTTTGCGTCGCCGCGCGCCTGCGAGCCGAACATAACAACCTTCACGGGTTGCTTCAATTCCTCCGTCAGGCGTTCGCGGACTTTTCGAGCGAGTTTCAGGGCGCGTACCTTGGGTTGGTATGTCTTCATATGATGATTATAAACCACTCAATGAAAAACATCCCTGAAATTCCTGAAGCAAGTTTGTGCTGGCTGAGGTCGGGGTGAGGGTGGGGGAGGAAGTCGCGGGGATGCCAAGCGCGCGTCCGCAGGCGGCGAGGAAGGTCGCGCCGAGGCTGGTCAGGGTCAATTTGAGGAAGTCGCGGCGGGAAATGTTTTTGTTTTGAGACATGGAGGCCCTCCCGATGGGTTATGTCAGGTCGGTTTCTTCGAGTCCTGCCACTTTCAAGAAATGACGCAACAGGCCGATTTTCAATGACTGGCTTCCGTGGATGGGTATCGAAATGCGCTCGATTTGTCCTGGCTTGCCATAGACATGATGACTTCCTTTGACGCGCAAAAGTTGCCATCCGCGTTTTTCAAGAATCTTTGCAAACTGCGCCCCCGAAACGGATTTCATACCGCAACCTCCAACACCTGCGCGTTTCCAGTCATATCATACATTCCCAAATCCACGGAAAGACATGCCTCAACTGCTTCCTGAACGTTTTTCATGAGTTCTTTCATGGTTTCTCCCTGCGTGGCGCACCCAGGAATGGCGGGAACTTCAGCCCAATATCCGCCTTCTTCGGCGGGATGAACGATCACTTTTAGTTTCATTTCAAACTCCAATCTAATTTTACGCTTGCCTCTGTCGAGGTCTCGGCGCGGGGATGCCATACAACATCCCCTCGGCGCTGATATCCTCGTCAATATCAGGCCAGTGGACTCCGTGTCCGTCTCCCATAATCTCGTAATTCTTGCGCTGTTGCGGAGTGGCTTCGGTCAATCGCCACGACCAGACCAGCGGTACGCTGATTGTGCGTCCGTCTGTCAAGTGGGCGATGATGGAGTCGTCTGTAACTTCGATGCTTTTAATTACGGTGGGCATGTTTTATCTGTTGGGAGTATACCACTGCCATAAATTAAAATTACCGCATGAACCAGTCTCTTCCTGAACTCCCTTCCGAATCTCAAGCATATTCAAAATCGCGGGATAACCCGTTTGAAGGCTGGCAAGATTCTCAAAAAGTGTATATAATAGGGATATACAAAAATGATTGACTTTTCCTCTGTCACTGGCTTTGATTGGGACGATGGCAATCGCGATAAGAACTGGGAAAAACACCAGGTTTCCAATCGCGAATGCGAGGAAGTGTTTTTCAATATCCCGCTCTTGTTACAACCCGATCCTGCCCACTCCCAAGCCGAAACCCGTTATTACTTGCTCGGTCAGACCAATGCAGGCCAAAGGTTGTTCGTCTCTTTTACCATTCGTGGCGAAAACATCCGTGTGATCTCTGCCCGTGACATGAGCAAGCGAGAAAGGACTTACTATGAGCAAGCCTATTCCTAACTTTTCCTCCGAAGAAGCCGAACGCGCCTTCTGGGCGGAAAACGATTCCATGGATTACCTCGACTGGAAGCAGGCCCAACGCGCCATCTTCCCGAATTTGAAACCCACGCTCAAGTCCATTTCATTGCGCTTGCCCGAGTCCATGATTGATGAACTGCGTCAACTGGCGAATGAACGTGATGTCCCGTATCAATCGCTGATCAAGCATTTCCTGCGCGAGAGCATTGACAACGAGTATTCCGTGAAGAAGGCGAAGGGATAAAGTCTTTTGTCCTCGAGGCCTTCGCGAATCAAAACGTCCCTGAAGTTTCCGGCTTCAGGGACGTTTGATAATTCAAAACTTCCATTCCTCCAGCCGCTTCATCGCCTCGCGCGCCGTCAGGTCCAGCTGCAACGGCGTGATGGACACACAGTCCGCGCGCAACGCGCCGAAGTCTGTGCCGGGTTCATCCACGCCGGTGGGTGCCTGTCCGCCGATCCAGTAATATGGACGGCCGCGCGGGTCGAGGCGGCGGTCCAATTCGTCGCGGTAGACGCGCAGTCCCTGGCGTGTGACCATGAAGCCTTTGAGATCAGCCTCCTTCAAATATGGCACGTTGACGTTGAGCACCACGCCTTTAGGCAAACCCTCGGCGATGACCTTCTCCACCACGCGGCGCGCCACCGAGGCGGCGGCGCTGTAATCCAAACCGCTTCTGTGATTCTCCGGCGAATCGAGCGAGACCGCGATGCCGGGCAGGCCGTCAATGGCGGCTTCCATCGCCGCGGTGACCGTCCCGGAGTAGGTCACATCGTGGCCGAGGTTGGCGTTGGGATTGATGCCCGAGACAACGATGTCCACTTTCTCTTCGAGCAGGCCGAGCAACGGAAGCGCCACGCAATCGGACGGCGCGCCGTCGGACGAGAACGCGGCAGAACCGTCCGCCAGAAGCACCTCGCGCACGCGCAAGGGACGGTCCATCGTCTTCACGTGTCCCGAAGCCGACCAGTTGTGGTCGGGCGCGAAGACGGTCACATGGCCGAGTTTTCTCATTTCCTGCGCCAGCGCCAGCAGTCCGGGCGCGGTCACGCCGTCGTCATTGGTTACAAGAATGTGCATGGATTTTCAATTTCCGATTTGGGATTTTGGATTTACGATTTTTGTCGCAAGATGATTATAACGCCTTCGCATGTCTTATAATCTTTCCATGCGACCTCCGCCTTCTGCCTTCCGCCTCCCGCCTTCCGTTTCTTTCATCTTTCTTCTTTCATCTTTCATCTTTGCCTGTACACCTGCCTCTCCAACCATTGTGCCGCTCTCTTCCGAATCCGATCTTTACGTTTTTGTTTTTTCCACTTCCGCGCTCATCGAATATTCTTCCGGCTTCACCATCCAACGGAAAATTCCCCTCAACCTTCCTTGCCCGCTGACCGCGATTCACCCCGCGCCAAACAAACCGCGTCTCGCGCTCGAACTGGCCTGCGTCAACGGTCCGCTCGTCCTGGTGGTGGACACCGACGCGGGCAAAGTCACGACGCCCTTCACCGATGTGGACAGCCACTTCCTCGCCTGGGACTTCGACGGAAACCTCTACCTGCGCGTGGACTCGCTCGGGGACGCGCGCCTCGTGCGCGTGACCCAGAATGGCGACGCCAAACAATTCGACCTGCCCGCGCAAACCTATGACCTGGACTTCGCGCCCGACAGGCGGACTCTCACCTACTCGTTCACGCGCGGACTTGGGCTGGGTTCCACGTTATGGGCCGCGGACTCCGCCGGGGGCCGCGCCCGCCTGCTCCACGCCGACGCGGGTTCGATCATCACCTTCGCACGCTGGTCGCCGGACGGGAAGCAGATCGCGTTCATCAAGATGCCCGACACGGAGACTCCCTTTCCGCTGGGCGAACTGTGGGTGATGGACGCGGACGGTTCGCGCGCTCATCCGCTCGCGCCCGCCGACGCGGGCCACGGTTACGCCGCGGCCTGGAGTCCCGACTCGACGCGCATCGCCTTCGTTGGGCGCGACAACCCCGGGGACGCGGCCGCGGATCGGTCCGCGGGCGCGCTCGTCAGCAACATCTACATCGTCGAGGCCGCGACCGCCGAAATGTCACGCGTGACGCGCTTCGAGGGGGCGCTGGTCGAGTCCCCGGCCTGGTCGGCGGACGGGCACTTTCTGGCGTTCTCCGTCGTCACCTTAAATGATACAATCAATGTGTGGCTCGCGGACCTGGCCTCGGGCGCGGTCACACTCCTTGAAAGCCGCGGCCCGGCCTGTTGTCCGGGCTGGATTCGCAAGTGAGTCCCCATGAAACGTTCTTTGAAACTGATTACTGTTACCTGCTTACTGATCACTGTTCTTTCCGCCTGTGGTGCGCCCGCAACGGCAGGGCCGTTGCTTGTCCCTGTCACCAGCACGGCGTTGGCTTCTCCCAGCGCCGCCGCAACGCCCAGCCCGCTCCCCCCGCCCACGCAAACACCCGCGCCCACCCTTGGCCCCACCGCCACCGAAACCCCTTTGCCCACGCTGGAACTTTCCACGCTTGCCGCCGTTGAACCTGCGCTGGATGTGTGGGACGGCCAGCCGACCTACATCGGCGATTCGCAGCCGGGCTTTTACTTTCGCGTCAAATTCAACCCGCGCACCTGGGGGCTGACGCAGGACAACTACGGGCAGCCCGCGCTCGGCCATCGCGACATCGAAACTTGCATCCTGGCGCCTGTCGGCCCGCGCGGTATGACGCCCGGCACGCAGGTGGAACACGACACCCGCCAGATCGGCAAACTGTTCTTCGAGATCAATACCGTGCTCACGAACGGACAGCGCCAATTCGTCACTTACCAGGCCGGCGATACGATCATCTTCACCGGTTTCCAGGTCAATTTTACAGACCAGATTGACGCCTGCCTCGCGGACGCGGAAGCCGTGCTCGCCACGCTGACTTCAGTTCCAAAATCCCTGGCCACGCCCGTGCCGTAATACCATGTAGTGACGATTTCAATCGTCAGACGACTAAAGTCGTCACTACGTCAATACCTTCGCCAATTATGGGTCAGCAGAAGGCTGAAAAACTGGGTGAACAGCG
>CAYJLS010000207.1:0-5676 GCA_964371065.1 uncultured Anaerolineaceae bacterium
AGCCTTTTCCACATCACCTTTTTGGAGATACTTGAGATGTGGGCATTCACCGGGACTTTAATGGTCTGCCACCAACGCGCCACCCCGATTCTGGCGTCGGTGACCTGCTCTTCGGGGATAAACTTCTCACGCAACGTTTCCATTACCTCTCGATCATCCGCAAGGAAATTTTCAATCTCTTCTGCATTGGGGTTGAAATCTGCGTCCCCTTTTCCGATCAGTTCCTCCGGAGTCGTTCCGTAGATCTCGGCAATGGTTTTGTTGATGAGAGTGAATTTTCCATCCCAATCTTTGACGAATATCAAGTTCGGGCTGGTGTCAATGACCTTTCGCAAAAACTCCCGTTCCGCATTCAGAGTTGCCTCTGCCGTTTTGCGCGCCGTGACATCCTCGGCGATGGCCAGTACGAGCCGCCTTTCATCCCATTCCAGGAGATGAGAGGTAATTTTCGATTCGATGATAGTTCCATCCTTCAGACGATGCCGCCATTCTCCCACCGCATGCAGACCCTGGTGAGTTTGTAACCCCTCCCTCAGCCGCTCCACATCTTCGTGAGGGCGGATATCGAGAATCGTCATTTGCAGGAATTCCTGGCGCGAATAGCCGTACTTTTCAATCGCGGCCTGGTTCACTTCGAGGAAACGATACGTTTCCGCATCAAACAACCACATGGGCAGTGGATTGGCATCGAAGAGCAGGCGGTACCGTTCTTCGGACAGGAAGACTCGCTCTTGTGAGGAATATATCGGTAGAGAATTGACAACCATAAGAACCTTTCCAAACTTGGGCAACTAGACCAGCAATGGCAGTATTGTACATATTTTGTTCAGTTTGTCAAGGTTTTCCGTGAATAACCTTGACAAAAGATGGACACCGTGTATAATACGCTCAGATAGAAAATCACGCGGAGTCCACCATGTCCATCAGCAAATCGCCCACCTTCAATTTGAAAGTCGTCCTCAACGAGACGGGCATCGCCGCCGACACCCTGCGCGCCTGGGAGCGCCGCTACGGCCTGCCCCTCCCCCAGCGCAGCGCGGGCGGTCACCGTCTCTATTCGCAATTTGATATCGAGACGATCAAATGGCTGGTGGCGCGACAAGTCGAGGGACTCTCCATCTCGCGCGCGGTGGACTTGTGGAACGAGAAAACCGCTTCAGGCGCGGACCCCCTGGCGGGCGCGGCCTCGTCAGCGTTGACCGTGGCCCAGATCGGCGCGCCCACCTCCAGTCTCGAAGCGATGCGAGCTGATTGGCTGTCCGCCTGTCTCAGGTACGATACGTCGCGCGCCGAACAAATCCTTAATCAGGCGTTCGCCGCGCATTCTGTCGAGGTCGCCTGCGTAGAAATTGTCCTGCGCGGCATGTTCGAGATTGGCAGACTCTGGCACCAGGGAAAAGCCACCGTTCAACAGGAGCATTTCACATCGGAAGTTGCCACGCGCAAATTGGAAGCGTTCATCAGCGCCACGCCGCCACCTACTCGAAACGAAACCATTTTGCTGGCTTGCCCTCCCAACGAGGGACACGTGTTCCCATTGTTGTTGCTCACCCTGTTTTTGCGACGCCGCGGCTGGAACGCGATCCACATCGGCGCGAACGTGCCGATTGATCAAATCGAAGAAACGCTCACTGCCACCAAGTCCAAACTGGTGGTTCTTGCCGCGCAGACGCTTGTCAACGCGGTGCATCTGCGAGAGATGGCGCGCGCGCTGAACAAAAAGGGAATCGCTTCGGGATTTGGCGGCAGGGTATTCAACTCCATTAGCGGACTGCAAACGCGCATCCCCGCTCATTTCCTCGGCAGCACCATCGAATATTCGATTCCTGTCATCGAAGAACTGATCGTCAATCCGCGGCCTGTGCCTGCGGAGGAGAGAGTCAAGAAGTCGCTCCTGCAAACTTCATCTGCCTTCCAGAATGCGCGTCATCGAATCGAAATCGCGCTGACGAACGCCATCGGGACGCGCGTCCGCCCCGCCGAATTTCTCGATATCGCCAATCACTTCCTCGGCGACAACCTGATCGCCGCACTGGAACTCGGCAACATCTCCCACCTGTCCACGGAGATCACGTGGATCTGCAACCTGTTGACCAGCCATCAGATTCCCGTTTCCATGTTGCCAGCCTATCTCGCGGCATATACCCAGTCCGTTGACAAGATCCTGGGCGAAGACGGAAGGGAAATCAGCGCTTGGCTCAAACTTCAATCCGTCAGTCTTAAAATTTAAACAAGGAGATCTAAAATCGATATTCCACCTTTTATACCCTATTCGTAGCTTACAAAACCCGTTGCAACTACTCAAAAACAGCGACGGTTATCAATCAAATCTAAACAAACAATCTACAAACTCAAAGGAGTAAAACCAATGTCTGCAACAAACGATAAGCTGTATTCAAAACTGCGTCGCTTCAACTTAATCATGGGATTTCTGCACCTGATTCAGGGAGTATTTATGTGGGTCGTCAGCAACGACACCACGTATCCTGTCTTTACAAATTTTCTCAGTTTTGATACTGCCACCTTCTCGCTTTCCCCGCAAGCCAAACTCTTCTACGAACTACCGCTCGGCCCCTCGGTGGCGATCTTCCTGCTACTCTCGGCGGTGGCGCACTTCTATCTTTCAACCATCGGCTACTCGCGCTACGTGGAAAATCTAAAGCTGGGCAAGAATCCTGTCCGCTTCTACGAATATGCCCTCAGTTCATCGCTGATGATTGTGCTGATTGGCATGTTAGCCGGGGTTTGGGACCTGGGCGCCATTCTCCTGATGTTCGGCCTGAATGCCATGATGAACCTGCTCGGCCTGCTAATGGAAAGCCTGAATCAGGGCAGAGAAAAACTGGACTGGACACCGTTCACTTTCGGTTCGATTGCCGGCATCATCCCCTGGCTGGTGATTTTCATTTACTTCTTCGGCTCCATCGCCTCCGGTGGGGAAGCCAAACCGCCCGCTTTCGTATACGCCATCATCCCGACGCTGTTTGTCTTCTTCAACACCTTCGCGGTCAACATGTACCTTCAATACAAAAAGATCGGGCCGTGGAAAGACTACCTGTATGGCGAACGCGCTTTCGTTATTCTCAGCCTTGTTGCAAAAACAGTCTTAGCCTGGATGATTTTTGCCGGTACGCTGGCTCCGGTATAGAACGAAAAATGACGCTCAAGGAGAAAATTATGAAAATTTCCATCGTCACCGACAGCACCTGCGACCTGCCAGCCTCCATCGTGGAAAAGCATGGCATCACAGTCGTGCCTCTGTACATCAACCAGGGAGACAATTCCTATCTCGACGGCGTAAACCTGACCCGCGAAGAGTTCTACCGCCTACTTCCCGGCTTTCACCCCGCGCCCAGCACAGCCACGCCCGGCACCGAAGTCTTCACGCAGACCTGGAACAAACTGGCCGACTCAGGCGCCGACGCCATTCTCTCGATCCACATCTCGGAGAAGTTGAGCGCCACCGTCAACGCGGCGCGAATCGCGGCAGGACAGTTCACGCGCATCCCCGTCACTGTGCTGGACTCGAGTCAGCTCAGTCTCGGGATGGGCTTCATCGTGGAGAAGGCCGCACAGATGGCGGAGCTCGGCCACAAAATGGAAGATATCCTCGCGAGCCTCGCGGAACTGATGAAACGTACATACGTATTCGCCTCGCTCAAGACGCTCGAGTATCTGCGCCGTAGTGGGCGTATGAATTTCGCGCTTGCCCGTTTTGGTGAGTTGTTGCAGATCAAGCCTCTGCTTCACATGAATCAAGGCAACGCCAGCGCGCATCGCACGCGCACGCAAAGCAAGGCCACGGCTCGCCTGTTCGAATGGCTGGCGGAATACGCGCCGTATGAACGGCTTGCCATCGTCCACGCGGGCGTGCAAAAAGAAGCCGAAGAGATGTTGGGACGCATCAAAGAATATCTGCCGCAAGGTGACATTCCCATCGTGCAGATCACTCCCGCGCTTGGCGCGCATCTCGGAGTCGGCGCGCTCGGGTTCGCCTGTATTTCAACAAAAGGACAATCATGAACATCCTAAAGATTCTCCAAATAATCGCCGTCATCCTCACCATCGTGACGGGACTCGTGTCCCTCGTCTGGCCGCGCAGTGTGCAAGGCTTCACGGGACTGACCGCCCCCGACGGGCGCGGCATCACTGAGATCCGTTCGATCCTCGGCGGACTCTTCATCGGTCTCGGCATCGCGGTCTTCGTTCTCGGTGTGCGCGAAACCTATCAAATGCTCGGCATCATGTACCTCGCCATCGCGGCCGTGCGCTTCGTTTCGATCTTCGTGGACAAGTCCTCCGTCCAATCGAATTGGATCAGTCTCGCCATCGAGATTGTGATCGGGATCATCTTGGTTTTGTAAATTGGCATTTTGGAATCCCGAAGTTCTACTTCGGGAAATTACTTCGGGAAATTCCGAAAGTAGAACTTTCGGATTCCATCCCAACAAGAGAGTAATCAAATGAAACTTGCAAAAATCATCTCCCTGCTCGGCGTGCTCGCCATGACCGCCGTTCTGATCTACGGCTTCACCATCGGCGATTTTTCTGGCGAAGGCAGTCAACTCCTGTCCATGCCGTGGGGCATCGTCTCGCTCGTTGACCTGTACACGGGCTTCGTGCTGTTCTCTGGCTGGATCATCTACCGCGAAAAATCCCTGCCCATTGCTATCGCGTGGACAATCGCCATGCTGACTCTCGGTTTCTTCGCGGGCAGTCTCTACGCGTTCATCGCCCTGCAAACCAGCGGGGACGACTGGCGCAAATTCTGGATGGGCAAACATGCCTAGCAAGGCGCGTGAACTGCTGGAGGAATTCCGCGCGGTGACAGGTAAGGTCGGGCTGCTCGACACAATCCTGCCGCCGATTCTCTTCCTCCTGCTGAACGGACTCGCAGGCTTCACCGCCGCGATGATCGGCGCGCTCGGACTCTCCGTGCTGATCGCCGTCCTCCGCCTCCGCCGCGGACAATCCCTGCTGTACGCGCTGGCGGGAATGGGAAGCGTCGGGCTGGCCATCGCGCTTGCGCTTCTGCTCGGACGCTCGGAGGGATTCTTCCTCCCGGGCATCGTCAACGGCGGACTCACGATCGCGCTTGCGCTGGTCAGCCTGATCATCCGCAAGCCGATGGTGGCGTGGACCAGTTATCTCGCCCGCCGCTGGCCGCTCGACTGGTACTGGCACGCCCGCGTCCGCCCCGCCTACACCGAAGTGACCCTGGCGTGGATTCTCTTCTTCGCCCTGCGTTTCTTCTGGCAGGTGACCCTCTTTCAGGGACAAGCCACCAGCCAGCTCGCGCTCGTCAACACACTGACGGGTTGGCCTGCCACCGTCATCCTGCTCATCCTCAGTTACCTCTACGGCACGTGGCGACTCGCGCAGTTGCGCGGTCCGAGCGTGGAGGAATTCCGCAACGGCGCACCCGCTCCGTGGCTGGGTCAGAGGCGTGGGTTTTAATCATCTAAAAATTCGACAAGGAAAAAATTTCCATGAAAACAACGGATCGCAACTCATTGATCGTATTTCCAATTTTGCTTTTGATCGGCTGCCTGGTCGCGCTCGCGGGAAGTCAGGGCGGCGCGACGTTCGGCGGGGTTCCGATATTCGAGATTGCTGTCGCGTTGGCCTTCCTGATCCAGTGGCTGGTCTTCATCCCCGCCTACATTTTCCAGACCG
>CAYJLS010000208.1:0-5668 GCA_964371065.1 uncultured Anaerolineaceae bacterium
ATTTGAATTCAACGCTCGACCTCGACGCCCTGCTTCAACTCGTTACCGCCACGGCCAGCGAGTTGCTGGAATGCGAGGCCGCCTCCATCCTGTTGTACGACGAAAAACAGGCGCGCCTGTTTTTCGCCGCGGCCACCGGTTCCGACCCGAAGAAATTGGCTGAGATTCCCGTCCCGCTCGACATGAGCCTGGCCGGGACGATCTTCCGCGAGAACCGTCCCGTCGTCCGGAACGACGCGGAGCAGGATGCCCGCCACTATTCCCTCGTTTCGGAACACGTCAATTTTCACGTTCGCTCGCTGGTGGGGGTTCCCATGCTGATCAAGGAACGCGTCATCGGCGTGCTGGAAGCGGTCAATAAACGCGAGGGACTCTTCGGGGAGCAGGATGAAACCATCCTGTCAGTGACCGCCTCCCACGCCGCCATCGCCATCGGCAACGCGCAACTGTTCCGGGAGGTCGAACGCTCCAACGCCGACCTGCGCCTTGCTTACGATGCCACCATCGCGGGCTGGTCGCGCGCCCTCGACTTGCGCGATCACGACACGGAGGGACATACGCAACGCGTCGCGGACATGACCGTCCGCCTGGCGCGTGCCTTTGGGCTGGGCGAGCAGGCGATCGTCCAAATTCGGCGCGGCGCCCTGCTTCACGACATGGGCAAGTTGGGCGTGCCGGATGCCATCCTGCTCAAGCCCGGCAGGCTGACCAATGCCGAGCGCAAGGTAATGCTCCGCCACCCGCAATACGCGTACGAGATGCTTTCGCCAATCGCCTATCTGAGTCTCGCGTTGGATATCCCCCGCTGTCATCACGAAAAATGGGATGGGAGCGGCTACCCGCGCGGGCTGGCGGGCGAGGAAATTCCGCTGGCCGCGCGCCTGTTCGCGGTGGTGGATGTGTGGGACGCGCTGACCAACAATCGCCCCTATCGCAAACGCTGGCCGCAGAAAAAAACGCTCGACTACATTCTTGATCAGAGCGGGAAACACTTCGATCCGCGCGTCGTTGAAGTTTTTCTGCGCCTCATGCGGGAGGGCGGTTGAGACTGCAAAGCATGAACGAAAACGGACTCCGAATTGCCGTGCTATAATTTCGATTATGAGCGCCTTGTATACTGACACCCACCCAAAAATGGAAGCCCTGCAAATTCAGTTCATTCGGCGTATGCCCGCGTGGAGAAAATTCTCCATGGTAGACAGCCTGAATGAAACGGTCAAAACGCTGGCAATTAGCGGGATAAAACAGCGACATCCCGAAGCGATGCCCGAACAAATCCATCGCATGTTGGCGGATTTAATACTTGGCGCAGAGTTGGCGCGAAAGGTCTATGACCATGCAAGGTGAAGCCACTCGAATTACATTGCTTGTCACGCAGGCGCTTGAACAAATTGGAATTTCCTATGCAGTGGGCGGCTCGCTTGCCAGTTCCATGCACGGCGTTATGCGTTCCACGTTGGATGTGGATATTGTGGCAGACATGAAACTGGAACACATCAAACCGCTGGTTGCCGCGCTCTCGAAGGAATTCTACGCAGACGATGAAATGATGAAAGATGCCATCGAACATCACAGCAGTTTCAATCTGATCCATTACGAAACCGCCTTCAAAGCGGACATTTTCATTCGTAAATTGCGCGCCTTCGACCAAATGCAACTTGAAAGACGCAGAACGTCGGTCATTGCAACCGATCCTGAATACAGTGTATATGTCGTCAGTCCCGAAGATATTATTCTCTCCAAACTCGAATGGTATCGCATGGGCGGCGAAGTCTCGGACCGCCAATGGCGTGACATCCTTGGCGTGCTGAAAACCCGCGCAGGCGAACTCGAAATGGATTATTTGCGAAAGTGGGCGAACGAACTCAAGGTCGCGGATTTGCTCGAGCACGCCCTAAAGGAAGCGATGTAGCCGCCCTGTCAGTTGGCTGGTCGCTAATTGGTTACCGTCATCACGATCACTTCGCTGGTGACGGTTTCCCCACTAACCGTTATCCCTGTTGCCCAAAATCGATGTTCGCCAACGGACAGTTGCCAGAATGCCTGATATGGTGACTCTGCCAGGGTTGCCAATTCCATGCCGTCCACCCAAATGGTGACTTGTGTGATTCCTGCGCCCGCGACAGCCTCGATCAGCAGTTTCTGCGCGGTTGGGTCGAAGGTTGGGTCGAGGCGATAGGTGGAATTGGGGCGCGGGGAGATGAGGGTTATCAACGGATTGGGAAACGGATAAACGGATGACAGCGGATCGGGGATATCGGCGAGCAGGGGCAATCCCTGCGAACGCGCCCAGGGTTGCGCGGTGATCGGCAGGTCGAGGACGATGATCGTCTTGCGGCGCTCGGCGGGAGTGGCCGAAGGGTCCGCGAGTCCGCCAGTCAGCGCGTCCACGATCACTTGCTGGTAAATGTTGTCGGGCTGGGTCGGCTCTGTCCCGGCGATGAACCATTCGGTGCGCGTGTGCGGACAGAACTCGGTGGGGAGCAGGCCGGAGAGCGCGCAGACTTCCACTTGAACCAGTCCATCGGGACGCGCGAAGTCCCGTTTCGGTTTGCCCTCCAGCACTTTGCGGATAGTCTCGTGCCAGATGGGGGCCGCGCCCGTCAGGCCGGTCACATCTTGCATGGCCTGGTAGTCGCTGTTGCCGACCCACACGCCGATGACCAGATCGGGGGTGTAGCCGATCGTCCAGTTGTCGTGGAAGTTGGTGGTGGTGCCGGTCTTGACCGCCGCGGGACGGTCAATCTTCAGGGTGGAGTCCCGTCCGAAGCCGAGGGTGCGCGCGTCGTCGTCGGCCAGGATATCGCTCAATAGCCAGACCACGCGCGGGTCAAGGATTTGAAGCGAGGGAGTTGGATCCGGCTGGTAGGGCAGAGTCCCGTCCGCGTCGCGCACATCCAGAATGGCGGGATGATCCGTCTTGATCCCATTATCCGCGAGCACCGCGTAGGCGCCCGTCAATTGGAGCAGGGACATTTGTCCGCCGCCGAGGGCGAGCGAGAGATCGTATTCATCGGGGTCGCCGAGCGAAGTGATGCCGAGACGCTCGGCGAAGTGGATGGTGTTCGCGATGCCGACCTGCTGGAGGGTTAGCACGGCGGGGATGTTGAGCGAGGAGGCGAGGGTTTGGCGGACGGGGACGAGACCGTGCTCGCGGCCGTCGTAATTTTTGGGTGTGTAGGATTTGCCTTCGTGGGTGGGGAAGGTGGTGGTCACGTCGAGCATGGGCGTGGCGGCTGTCCATTTGACTGGACCCTGCGGGTCGAGGGCTTGCGCGTATAGGAAGGGCTTGAAGGCCGAGCCGGGCTGGCGCGGCGCGAGCGCCATATTGACCGCGCCGTCAATCGCAGCGTCGAAGTAGTCCGCGCTGCCGACGAGGGCCAGGATTTCGCCCGTGCGCGGATCGAGCGCGACCAACGCGGCGTTGTTGACGTTCTGCTCGCGCGCGCGCTCGCGTAGATTTTTGATTTGGCGCGTGATGGCGTCTTCCGCGATCTGCTGGATGTTCAGGTCGAGCGTGGTGCGGACAACGAGGCTCTGCGCGGGGTCGAGCGCGCCGCTGGAGAAAAGCGCGTCGAGTTGTGCTTTGATCATCCACACGAAATGCGGCGCGCGGATGGGATAGGGCGTTTGGGTGTAGTGGAGAGTCACATCCTCGGCGAGGGCGCGTTGCGCAGGAGTGATAGTGCCATCTTTTTCCATCAGCCCAAGCACGACCAATTGACGTTCGCGCGCCCGGTCGGGATTGGTGAAGGGATTGTAGAGACTCGGCGATTGCGGCAGTCCCGCGAGCAGCGCACATTCAGGCAGGGTCAGTTCGGCGGCGGACTTGCCAAAAAAAGTTTGCGAAGCGGCTTCCACGCCGTAAGCCATGCCGCCGTAGTAGGTCTGGTTCAAGTAGAGCGCGAGGATTTCATCTTTGGAAAGTTTCTGTGTGATCTGCCAGGCCAGCACAATCTCGCGGACTTTGCGCCGCGGGGAACGCGTGCCGAGTTCGTCGCTCAACAGCAGGTTGCGCGCCACCTGTTGCGTGATGGTGCTTCCGCCTGCCAGCGTCTCGCCGCCCTGAAGGTTGATCCACAGCGCGCGGACGATGCCCTCAATGTCCACGCCGGGGTTGGTGTAAAAGTTTTTGTCTTCGACCGCAATGGTGGCGTCCTTCATACACTGCGGGATGGACTCGATGGACAGCACCGCGTTCCGTCCGCCCTCGGTGGGGAGGATCTCGTAAAGCAGTCCCCCGTTCCGATCCGTGATGCGGACGCTCGGCTGGATGAGGTGCGCGGAGAGCGAGTCCACGCGCGGGAGATCGTGGAAGAAGTAGAGCCAGAGGGCGAGGAGGGAGGCCGCGAGAAGGAAGAGGGGGAGGAGACGTTTCTTCGATTTCATGCTGGCGACAAGCATACAGTCAAACTAGCGTCTGTGCAAGTACCACCCGATCTTTGCCCTGATCCTTTGCGCGTTTATTTGCGGATTCTGCCTCGTCAACGAGGGCATTGATATTGTCTCCGTGGGTTGGGTAACTGGCAACGCCAATGGAAATTGTGACGGGAAATTGCCAGGCCCGCGAAGCGCTTTTGACAGCCAGCCGAAAACGTTCACCGATTCTTATGGCGTCCTGGTCGGGCGTATCGGGCAGGATTACGATAAATTCATCCCCGCTGCGCCAGCGGGCAACAAAGTCATCTGGACGCAGGTTGGACTTGAACACAGCGCTCATCTCGCGGATCATTTCATCGCCGGCGGCATAGTTGATGCTGTTGTAGACACGGATATTATCGCCGTCAATCAATAAAATAGAAAATGATTTGCGGTTTGTTGCAGAACTTTGCAGGGTCTGTTCCATGTTGAGCAAGGCGCTTTTCATATTCGGTAAACCTGAGATTGCGTCTGTGAAGGCTTCCTGCTGTGTCTCATCCAGGGTTTTGCCCATTTCCAAAACCTGGTGGATGTTAATGAGTGATATCCAGCGAACGGCGAAGGAAATATCCGAATCGCCATTGGACTCCCACCTGTTGGGAGCCAGTGCATGGATCTTGAAATCGGTTGCGTTGAAGATCATAAAATGGGATGCGCCATTATTCTTGACATTTACCATTGCCTCCCCCATGATCATGAGCATACCATCGAGGCTGGTCGGCGTTTCGTCAAAAAATATAAGCGCAACATCTGCCGCTGAATCCGGGAAGCCCAAGAGACCCGCCTGCCTTTGAACGCGTTCAAGGATGCGTTCTATGAGTTCTATATGTTCTTCGCGGGTTTCCATTTTGAGCAAAACGGCAAACTCGACGCCTCCAACACGATACACCTCATTTTTAGTTTCCTCCTGAAGCAGGATGCCCATCCAGCGAATCGTTGAATCGCCATACGCGCGCCCCTTCGTTTCGTTCAAGGTCCTGACATGATTCATATCCAGAAACACAATTGCAGAAAATTGGGACGAATCTACTTTTGATCCCCGTAACATCTCCCTGGACTGACCGTCCCTTGTTATATCTGGCAATGAATGGCTCGTAAGAGTCTCGAGAAAACCTAAATAGTTTTTACATCCTGTCAATGGATCAATACGCAAAAGTTCGGAAGATAGCGCGGGCATTTTTGAACACCTTTCTTTTGGTTGTCGCATGTAAGGTTTGTTACTCTGGCATTTCTTTGATTATCTTCATAG
>CAYJLS010000209.1:0-2046 GCA_964371065.1 uncultured Anaerolineaceae bacterium
TTTGGGTGGACGATTGAAATCGTCACTACGTGGCTCGCTATGGAGTAACGACTTCAGTCGTTTGGGTGGACGATTGAAATCGTCACTACGTGGCTCGCTATGGAGTAACGACTTTAGTCGTTTGGGTGGACGATTGAAATCGTCACTACGTGGCTCGCTATGTAGTAACGACTTCAGTCATTTGGGTGGACGATTGAAATCGTCACTCCATGGGTTGGACGTTAAAGTTCGCAATACCTGTCCACGTGTTTGGCGATGATGGCGATGCTATCGGCCCAGAATTTCTTCTTGCGGATGTCAATGCCGAAGCGGTCAGCCAGATTGGCGGCGGTGGCTTCGCCGGTGGAGGCCAGCAGGTTCTTGTAATCCTGCACGAAGGCTTCGCCGCGTTCTTTGAAGATGGCGTAGAGTCCCGTGCCGAAGAGCAGACCGAAGGCATAGGGGAAATTGTAGAACGAGATGCCAGTGGAATAGTAGTGCGGCTTCCACGTCCACATATATTTTTGCAGGAGATTCTCATCGAGGCCGTCACCAAACGTGGCCTTCTGGGCGCGTTCCATGATCTCGCAGAAATCGTCGGCGGAGAGTTCGGATTTTTCGCGGCGCTCGAAGACTTCCTTCTCGAACAGGAAGCGCGAGTAAATGTCCACGATCACCTGCGACGCGCCGTTAAGATGACCCTCAAGGATGGCGAGTTCCTCCTGCGGGTCTTTGACCCTCTTCAGCCGCGCCTCGGTGACGATGGTCTCGCAAAAGGTGGAGGCAGTTTCCGCCAGGGTCATGGGTGTGTCCTGCTGGAGGATGGTCTTGTCCTGCTGGTAGGCGCACTCGTTGTGGAAGGCATGACCGAGTTCGTGCGCAATGGTGGAGATCTGGTCGGCAGAACCGTCGAAGTTGACGAAGATGCGGCTCTCCTTCAACGATTCGACGCCCGCACAATATCCGCCGGCGCGTTTGCCCTCGCGCATTTCCGCATCCAGCCAGTTTTTCTGGAAGGCGCGCTGTGCGAAGGCGGAGAGTTCGGGCGAGAAGTTTTTGAAGTGCTCGAGGACGAAGTCGCGCGCTTCCTCGTAGGTCACGCTTCCGCTGCCGGAACCGACGGGCGCGTACAGGTCGTACCAGGCGAGCTTGTCCTTGCCAAGCAGTTTGGCTTTGTGGTTGAAGTATTTGCGGAAGAGCGGGAACGAATCTTTCATGGCGGCCAGCATCGCGTCCAGGGTGGGACGGTCAATGCGCGCCTTCTCGATGGCAGAGTGGAGTGCGTCCGGGCGGCCGCGGCGTTTGTTGAGCGTGACCACCTCGCCTTTGACGCCGTTGAGCGTGGCGGCCAGCGTCTCGCGGACCGAGTCCCAGGCTTTGTTTTCGGCTTCGTAGGCGCGGCGACGCACGTCCCCGTCAGCGTGGGTACGCAGGTTGATCAGCGCGGGCATGGGCAACTTCTCGGTTTTTCCATCCAGCTCAAAGTCCACGGTGAGTTGCGAGGTGACGGTGCCCTCCAGTTTGCCCCATGCGTTCCCGCCGCTCAGGGTCAGTTCGGCGGCGAGTCCCTCCAGTTCCTCCGTCATCAAATATTTGCTCTGTTCGGCGGCTTCCTTCAAGTTGAAGGCATGCGCCTGCGCGGACGGATGGTACGGCAGGGCCTTGTCGAGCGCGGGTGCGATGCGTCCGAGCCAGGCGGTGAAGCGGAAGCCGAGTTTTCGCAGAGGCACCATGGCCTGCTCATTTTCCGATTCGATGCGCTTGGCGACTTTATCGTGCGAGTCGGTGTCCACGTGGAAGGCAACGTACGCGCCGACCGTGTTGGACAGCAGGTAGGTGTCGTTGAAGCGATCCACGACTTCGCCGAGAATGTGTCCCAGTTCTTTGGGCGGAGTCTTGGCATCGGCCTTGGTGACGACTTCATCGAAATAGTCGCCGAGGTCGGCGATTTTGGTTTTCAGTTGCCCGAAGGCGGCGGAAAATTCCTTGGATTCAAGCGAGGGAAAGATGTTGGTTAAGTCCCAGCGCGGAGGGGTGGACATGGGCGGCTCCTTGAGGTGAGATGGG
>CAYJLS010000209.1:2146-5642 GCA_964371065.1 uncultured Anaerolineaceae bacterium
CGCGCCAATTTGCCGAAGTGGGCGGTGTAGCGCATCTCGTCGGCGCGCGGACGCGGCAGGTCCACCTTCAGGTCTAGTTTGAGGCGGCCCGGGCGCGCCGTCAGCACCAGCACGCGGTCCGCGAGGAAGAGCGACTCGCTGATGGAATGCGTCACCATGATGACCGTCTTCTGGCGCGCCTGCCAGATGCGCGAAAGTTCCGTCCACATGCGTTCGCGGGTCAGCGCGTCGAGCGAGCCAAACGGCTCGTCGAGCAGGAGCAGGTCGGGGTCATGGATGAGCGCCCGCGCAATCGCCACGCGTTGCGCCATCCCGCCCGAAAGTTCGCGCGGCCAGTTGGATTCGAATCCGCCCAGTCCCACCAGTTCGATCAACTCGCGGGCGCGAGACATCGCGTCCGCGTCGCCGTCCAGTTCGAGCGGGAGCATGATGTTTTCGAGCACCGTCCGCCACGGCATGAGGTTGGCCTGCTGGAAGACCATGCCGATCTTCGGTTGTTGCAAATGGCGGAAGTTGACCTCCCCGCTGGTGGGAGGCAGGAGTCCCGCGACGATCCGCAACAGTGTGGACTTGCCGCTCCCCGATGGCCCGAGCACCGCCACAAACTCGCGCGGACAGACCTCGAACGAGACGCGTTCCAGCGCCTGCAACCCGCCGTTGTTATCGGGGAAGGTCGCGCTCAGGTCGCGGACGGTGAGGATGGGGGAGGCGGACATCGGAATTACCATTTACCATTTACCAATCACCGGTGTAACTGGTAATTGGTAAATGGTGATTGGTGATTACGGCACAAACTCGTTCGTGAAGGCCTTGCTCAAATCCAACGGCTTGGTGAGCAGACCCATTTTTAGCAAAACTTCCTGCATATTTTCCCAGGCCTTCGCATCGGAATATCCGACCCGCTCCGCCTTCCACAACTCAATCGAGCGCGCCAGCACTTCCTTTTGCACGGCTTCATCGGCCTGCGCCAGGTTTTCCACGTGCGGCTTGCTCAACTCATAGGCCTCATCGGGATTCGCAATCGTATACTCCAGCGCCTTGACCAAAACGGAAACCATGCGCTTCACGAGGTCGGGATTTTCGGCAATCGTCTTTTCGTTGGTGATCAAACCGTTCGATGCCAACTGCACGTAATCGGCCACCAGCAACTCATTGATCTCATAGCCCTGCGCGCGCAACTGCACCGGCTCGTTGACGGCATACACCGAGACCGCCTCGTCCCGATCGGTCGCGAGCGATTCCACCTGCGTGAAGCCAATCGAATCGAGCGTCACGTCCGATTCCTTCAGCCCCGCGGAAAACAGCAGCGCGTCCAGCCCGATGTAATTCGCGCCGAACAGCCCGGGCAGTCCGATCTTTTTGCCTTTCAAATCCGCAGGCGCCGCGATCCCCTGCCCGGCCTTCGACACCACCGCCACAGGATACTGCTGATACCAGGCGGCCACGTACACCACCGGCAGTCCCTGGGCGCGCGCCAGCAAAATTTGCTCGCCCGAAACCACCGCGAACTGCAACTCGTTCGCGCCCACCAGCGCCATCGCATCCGTCTCGAACGAATAATCGAACTCGATTTCAATGCCCGCCTCCTTGAAATATCCTTTTTCGACGGCGACGTACAGCGGCGCGAACTGGATGTTGGGGATGTAGCCCAGCGGCAGTTTGACGCGGACGGGATTCCCCGCCTCATTCCCGACCTTTCGCGGGCTACAGGCCATCAGGCCGATTGCCAGCCCGAGCGTGAGTAAAACAATCTTCTTTAACATGTGAGTCTCCTGTGAATTTTTGTAGAACAAATCGCTAAAGCGCGATGTGCCAATTTGTTCTACATGCTTTATCGTTCCTGCCAAACCAGCAACTTCTTCTCTGCCCACGCGACCAGACCATACAAAACCAGCGCCAGCGCGATCAGCGTGAACACCGCCACAAAAACCAGCGCGGTGTCGTACTGCCCGCGTCCCACGTTGACGAGGAATCCCAGCCCGCGATTCGAGCCGACCAGTTCGCCCACCACCGCGCCGATGACCGAGAGCGTCGCGCCCACGCGCAGTCCGCCCAGGAAGACGGGCAGGGCGGCGGGGATTTCCAACTTGAGAAAAATCTGGCGATGACCGGCGCGCAGGGAGCGCATCAGGTCGTACAACGCGGCTGGGACGGCGCGCACGCCCACCACGGTATTCACCAAAACGGGGAAGAAGACGATCAGCGCGCAGATCAACACCTTCGAGAACATGCCCGGCCCGAACCAGATGACCAGCAACGGCGCAATTGCCACCAGTGGCACGGCCTGGCTGGCGACCAGGTACGGCGAGAGCAGGTTCTCCAGCAGGCGCGACTTGGCAACGAGGTATCCGATCAACGTGGCGAAGAGCGCGCCCGCCAGCAAGCCCACCAGCACTTCGGTCAGCGTGACGAACGTGTGCGAGAGCAGGCTCCCGTCCACGAGGGCGCGCAGGAAACGCGTCCACACGTCCGCGGGCGCGGGCAGGATGAAAGCCGGCAGTCCGCCCAGGCGCGCGGCCAGGTGCCAGGCCAGCAGGAAGGCGGCCACGGAGACGAGTCCCAAAATGGGACGGAGGGAGTCAACGCGTTTGGTGAGGGTGGTCATGATGTCTGTTGTCCGTCATTGCGAGGTGGCGTCCTGAGCGGAGCGTAGCGTAGTCGAAGGATGCCGCCGAAGCAATCTCCGCGCGTACGAGGGGATTGCTTCGGGCGAGTACGCCCTCGCAATGACGACGGTTCGACAGAACAAAAAAACGCCTCGCGGGAGGAAACCTGCGGGGCGCGGAAACAGGCGCGAGGTCGCGCGCGAAGCGGAAACAAAACCCCGAAAACGACGAGCGTTTTCGGGGCGTGAATCCAGCCAGACCCGCGCGGGCCTGTCGTCGTCACCTTCTTCTATCCAGACTGTCACTGTCGGCTCCGGAGTTGCGCCGGGTCATGCCTTAAGAACGACTGAAGTCGTTACTACGTAGTGACGATTTTAATCGTCGTCACCACAAGGCTCGTGGGCTGTACCACCGATCGGGAATTGCACCCTGCCCCGAAGGTTTGTATTCTGTTGTGACAATTATACTTCCAGAATCCAGATTTCTCGCCTTTGGCGGAAACCTGGATTCTGTTTCTACTCCGCCTTGACGATGCACTCGACCGGGCAGACCGAGGCGCACTGCGGTGAATCATGATGACCGACGCATTCGACGCAGGTGGTCGAGTCAATCACGTAGAGGGCGCCGTCGCCGTCGCTGATGGAGTTGGTGGGACATTCGGGCAGGCACGCGCCGCAGGCGATGCATTCTTCGTTGATTTTCATTGCCATGGGAAACTCTCCAATTTTAAGATGTGCCGCCTAGATTAACCCATCGGCAAACGAGCGTCAATGGACGAATGTCGTTAGTTTGGATGATTTTGTCATTGACCGAAGCGGAGCAGGCGCAGTTGCCTGCCAGCCGTTCGAGGATTTTGGGGTATTCGAGGACGGAAAGGGTTTTGGAGTCCA
>CAYJLS010000210.1:0-5566 GCA_964371065.1 uncultured Anaerolineaceae bacterium
ATCTCAATGGTGTTGTTTGGCAGAAAATTGGATGCCAAATATTGAAAGGCTTGTTCTCGATCTTCTCCGCCTTCGGTTGTTGAAAATATTTGATCGCAATAGACCGCAATGTCTTGAATGATTCGCTCATAGCGATAATACGCCAATGCGACGGGATCAACCTGCGTTTGACCATAGCCCCGATAGAACAGGGTTTCCTCTTCTTGTGGCGTATGCCCAACTCCAAACTGACCCCCGCCGATGAACATCAAATCACGCTCTTTGGGTGCCAGGATGGGATTATCCCAATCAACAATGTAAAACCCATCGTTGGAATCAATCAGGATGTTGCCTGCATGAAGATCAGAATGACACAGAATGAATTTTGGAGACCGGTCCTGAAGTGCCTGGGCACAGCGTTCCGCGCGCCCGACGAGATCGAGAACCTCAGCACGCCTGGCTTTTAAAAAATCAGCCAGTTTCAGGGCAATGGGGTCGTCAAAAGATGGGCCTTCCATACGTTTGAGAAACATCTTTACCATTTCGCGCCACTGTGGAGAATAGCCCTCCTTTTGGATGCGTCTCATTATCGCTGGAGGTACATTGGCTGTGTGAATGCCTTTGAGTGACTTCCCAAATTCGACCCAATGGCGATCTGACAGGTCTTCTTCATAACCATTGTGTCCATCTATAAAAGGGTAAAGGATCAACTTGTAGTCGCCCAGGTTTGCCCAGAGTTGCCCTGTTCTGGTTGCCAGGGGAGCGATGATTTGTGGGATGCCCTGATCGCCGAGAAGTTTTGGTAACAATACGGAGAGTTCGTCAAAAACGCCTCGTCTCAACTTCACGAAGTACGTTGTTTCAGCGCCTGGGACGACGCGATAGACGGCTGTATTTTGATCGGCTCCGAGAGGGAGAAAAGAAATTTGGACTCCCGGCAATCCATATTCATCCTGCAAGCAAGCGATGATTTTTTCGTCTTTGATATTGGGTTTTTCAAGCATGGGTATGTGAGTTTTCCATCTTCAGGAGAAACCCTGGCAGGTGACGTAGGTTCACAATCGGCAGTACGAATATTACGGTCTTTTGATAGGAGTGGGAGTCGGCGTGGTCGGATGGTCGGTAGGTCGGGATTGGATATTGTATTCGGGATATAATGGAAAACATGGTTGCTGTGAGACCAGATTTCCAAGTCAGCTTAAAGTTCCGCCCAGCGGATGAGATTTTGCGCGAGTCGGAGGCGTTTTTCATGAAAGAAGGAAAAGTTCATCGGACTTTGAAACGCCTTGCCCAGGCGCTTGCGGAGGAGTCGATTCCTTATGCCGTCATTGGCGGTATGGCGCTCAATTTGCTGGGATATACGCGCGAGACAATTGATGTGGATATTATACTAACGAAGGAAGGTTTGGAAAAATTTCGAGAGCGGCTGGTCGGGAAGGGATATGTTGCCGCGTTTGCCGGGGCCTTGAAGAGTTTTCGGGATGCGGAAACGCAGGTCAAGGTGGAGGTGCTTACCACTGGCGAGTATCCGGGCGATGGCAAACCCAAACCGGTGGCTTTTCCCGATCCCGCGGACGTTAGCGTGGAGCGAGACGGTTACTGCGTAATTTCGCTCGAGAAATTAATCGAGCTTAAACTTGCCTCGGGAATGACCGCGCCGCATCGCCTGCGCGATCTTGCGGATGTGCAAGACTTGATTTCGATCCTGGATCTGCCACTGGGTCTGGGAGATGGGTTGGATGAGAGCGTGAGGGGAGAGTATCGGCGGCTGTGGGAGTCTGTGCAGCAAGCGCCAGGATAGTTCGATAGTTTGATAGTTTGATAGTTTCGCGGAGCGGTTAGGTAGTGGGGTGGTGGAGGAAGGCGTATTTTGTATTGCATAACTCGCAACCCCCAACTCGCATCTCAAATTTTACGGCCTCTTGGTATGGGTGGGGGTTGGCGTGGTGGGGACAAAATCCAGCGCGGGCGTGGGCGGCGCGGCAATCTGGAATCCGGAACCGGCTTTGAACGTGAAATACGTCACCTGGCCGGGGTAGATTTGCACCCAGAATTGCTGTTCGCGCTCATTGTAAATCAGGCTGACGCGGTACAGCCCGGCAGGCAGGTCGCTCAACACCATATTCTCTTTGTAATACGGGTCGGAATTGGTCGCGCCCGTGCCATACGTGCGTACTTCGCGCACCCTGCCGGTCTCCTCCGATATCACCCTGACCGGGTACGTCCGCAGGGGTTCGCTATTTGCCTGGCTCAGGCGTCCCACCAGCACGCCCCATCCCTGCGGCGGGGCGAGCCATAGTTCCGGGTTGAGCGTGTGATGGAACGTGTTGTACTCCAGCCGCACTTCAAAATGCAAGTGCGGTCCGGTGGTGTTGCCGGTCTCTCCCACCAGCCCCAGTTGTTCGCCGTTTTCCACGTGCTGGCCGACGGTCACATCCACTTTCGACATGTGCGCGTAGACGGTATATAGCGGCTTGCCCTGATAGCCAAAATCATGGCGGATGGAAACTGCCTGTCCATACGGATCGCTGTCGTTGTCCGCTACTCCAGAATATAGCCCCCAGCCTGCCCAGACCACCGTCCCCGGCCCGGAGGCCAGCACTGGCGTACCGGTTTTGGCGTCAATGTCAATACCGGTATGAACGATACTATCGAAAAACACACCGCCATAGCGATAATCCGGCAGGGGCCAGTTCACCTGGTCGGCGGGGTTGGGGCGGGTGAAATAAAAATGATCGTAGGAATAAACCGCCCACGGGACGGGATACAGGGGCGGACGCCAGCCCGAGACCGGTTCCTCGCCCGGACTGGGAAGCACGAACCGGAGCGGGGCGGCGGTCATTTCCTGGACCTCGGGCGGGGTCGCGGGGTGGGCGGCTATCGCGGCGGTTGGAGGCGTTTCCGCGCCTGCGGACGGAGTCACGCAGGCGGAAAGGAGCAGCAACAGTATAAAAGTGATCAGTGATCGGTAATCAGTCATCAGTTATCAGTCATCAGTTATCAGTCATCAGTTATCAGTTATCAGTCATCAGTCGTCAGTGGATGGGGTTGAGTGTTGTATGTTGCGTACTTTGCTTGAGACATGATGTGGTCTGTTCAATGAAATTTTTTTGCGCCACCAACCGACCGCTTCGCGCAACTACGTAACTTCCCTTACGGCAACGGCGTGTTCGACGGGATCGGCGTGAGCGTGGGAGTGGGCGAAGGGGTGGAGGTGGGCGAAGGCGTGATCGTGGGCGTGCGCGTGGGCGTCCGCGTGGGAGAGGGGCCGCGCGTCAAGGTGGGGACGGGCGTGCGCGAGGGTGTGGCTGTGGGCGGCAGGCGCAGGGTCGGCGTGACCATCACCTCAGGCGGATAAATTTCAAGCATGGCCGTGTACCAGTCCAAGCCGCCAGTCAGCACGAATTCGGTAAAACGCGTGCCTCCATAATAAGTGCGCCAATTGGGCAGGGAGGCAAAGCGCTCCCAGCCGTAGGCGCGCGCCAGGGCGGTGAAGTCCACCCAGTAGTCTTTCGGGACAGGCGCGTAGGCGCCGCCCTGGTCGTAGGCCTGCGGGTCGAGGTTGTAGCGCGCGCTCAAATCCCAGGGCGCGTCGCGCAGGGGCGCGCCCCGCGAGCCGTCCTGGTTTTCGGCGCGCAGGTAAATCCGCCAGAATGTCTGCTGTCCAACGTCCTCGCGCACCGAAACCATCCAGCCCGCGTTGGCGAGCAGGGAGTTGAGCGAAAACGCGCGCCCGGTATATAGCCAATCCTCGCCCAGCCCCGGGTCGAGCGGACCGGTGACCGGCACGAACGCGTTTTGCAGGCTGGCGAGCGCGTCCCACCCAGTCTCCTCGATGACGCGCTGGCGTAACGCGGCGAAGGCCTCGTCCACCTGATCGTGCAGTTGCGGGTAGGGCGCCTGCACGTCGGGCAGGCCTGCCATGGTCCAGCGTTGCGCCGGGCCTTTCGCGGGTGGCGTCACTTCGGGTGACCAGAGCGCGGGCGGGGTCAGGGCGGAGGCGGCGCGGTACGCTACCGCGTTGGGCAGGTCGGGCAGGTCGAGTGTCAGCCAGAGCAGGCCGCGTACGGGGCCTGGCAAAGATCGGGGAGGCAGGAGCAGTCCCCCGTCGAGGAAAGAGGCGGAGAGGTAATCCGCGTTCGGGCCGCGCAGGACGGTCGCCAGTTTTTCGTCCGATGGATCCCAGGCGGCCCAGTCGGAATCAGCCACCCAGCGCGCGGGGCGTTCGGGCTGACTCGCGTCCCAAACGTACGCGCCGCTGACGCCGATGCCCTGCGCCTCCGCAACCCACAGCAGGCGATTTCCTGCCCACAACGGGTTCCGCTCGGCGGACAGCGGGTTCTTGCTGAGGTTTGTGTAGCGGCCCTCGTCGGTGCGGTCAAGGTCGGCCAGCCAGATTTCGGGGTCTCCGCTTCGGTTGGAGACGAAGGCAATCTTGCGTCCCTGCGGCGCCCAGGCGGGGGAGGTGTCCGCGGCGGGATCGTCGGTGAGGCGGGTGGGAGGCTGGCTGGGGTCGCCCAGCGGTTGGACGGTGATTTCGAGATCATCCCCATCGTAGGTTTCGTAGGCCAGCCACTGGTTATCCGGCGACCAGGTTGGGGCGGAATCGTATTCGGGCGTATCGGTGACCTGGCGCGCTTCGCCGGTGGCGAGGGTAAGGATGTAAATATCCCAGTAACCCGAACGATTGGAGGCGAAGGCGATTTGTTTTCCATCCGGGCTGAGGGCGGGGGCGAGGTCGCTCCAATCGCCGGCGGTCAGGCGCAGGAAGGGCTGGCCGTCTGTGGAGTAGAGGAAGAAGTGGGCGTAGCCGTTCTCCTCCATCGAGAGCAGGATGGCTTCGCCGCTGGGGATTGTGACGGGAATGTCGGTTGTGATAGGAAGTTCAGGCGCGGGAGTCTGCGTCACCTGCGGTGTGCAGGCCGCGAGGATTGTTAGAGGGAGAAAAACGTTTAACGCGAATAACGCGAATACTAAAGTACGATGTGAACGAATTACGCGAATGACCTCATAAAAAATTTTGCGGTATTCGCCCATTCGTGGCATTCGCGTTAAGAGGGGTGGGATAATTTTTGTAGTCATTCAGCCGCAGGGATTTCAAACTCAATGCTGACGGGTTCGGCAGTGGGGCCGTCGGGGTAGTACAAACGCGCCTCGAGACGGTAACCGCCCGCGGGGTCGGCTTTGCCGCGCACGTGCAGGGTAAACTCCAGTTTCCAGGTCATCGGTTCGATCAGGCTGGTCGCGGCGACTTCCTCGCCATCCGAGTCGAGCAAGATCACATCCACGTGCGGACGAGTCTGGAAGGGCGTGATTTCAATGTTGACACGCACGCGTCCGCGGTCGGGATAGGGCTCGGCGCGCAGGCCGGTGATGCGCGTCTCTGCGGGAACGGCGCGCGGGGTCAGGTCATCGGGGAAGAAGAAGTCCATTTTAGTTGGGTAGTTTCGTAGTTTGGTAGTTTGGTAGTCTACTCGTCGAAGAGGAAGGTGGCTTCGGCGTAGTGGCGTACGCCTTTGTTTTTGAGGCGTTCCTGCACCCAATGCTGGAGGTAGGCTTCCTTGTATTCGATGGGCCTGCCGCTCGA
>CAYJLS010000211.1:0-5559 GCA_964371065.1 uncultured Anaerolineaceae bacterium
GCCAGGTTGTTGTCAAAAATTTGCCGAAGTGTAAATCAAAGTGTCAATCTAACTTTCTGGGTCTCTGAACCACGCCGGAAATTCAGGCAGAAGCGGATTGCGAAACGGACGATACGCCAGCGCGCTTGCGCCAGGCGGCGGTTGAAGGCAATAGGCAATTTTGCTTATCAATAAATAAGTGAAGTAGCCCTGAGTGTTTGTTGAATGAATCCCTAAAATAGGATGGTCAACCTCGAGGCGCGCATGAATACATCTCCTTTCTTATCGGTCAACCATTCCTGTGACGAAGTATTGCAATGGACAAAGAAACAGTTGCTGCGGGCCGGCTTGCGCGCCGTGCAAACGTTTGATTTGCATAACGCGCGGGTTGGGCTGCATGATTGTCCCTGCCCAAATCATGGGACGAATGAATGTGATTGCCAGATGGTGGTCTTGCTGGTTTATGGAAACGCCTGCGAACCAGTCACATTGATCCTGCATGGCAACGACGGGCAAACCTGGTTTTCCCTTGTAAACAACTCTCTCCAGCACACAGATGCATCCATTCGATCTGCAATCGAGAGGGCGCTTCAGTTTAATCCATCTGAATAGGAACATTTCATAAATGAATACATCTGACGTTGCAGTTGCCACGCGCTCAGCGGATTCCCACTCACTTGGCGAATGGTTATCCCGTCATTGGTTTGAAATATTTCTATTCATCTATGGCTTTTGGGTGTGGACTCCCTTCCTTGCCCCCTTTTTCATGCGCATCGGCTGGGACGGGGCAGGAAAAGCGATATACTTTATCTATTCATTTTTCTGTCACCAATTGCCAGAGCGTTCGTTCTTTTTATTCGGTGAAAAGACAATGTATGCTTTATCCGAGATTCAATCTGCATGGCAGGCTACGATCAACCCCATGATTCTCCGTCAGTTCATCGGCAACGCATCCATGGGCTGGAAGATCGCCTGGTCAGACCGCATGATCTCGTTTTACACCAGCATCTGGCTCTTCGCCGTTGCATGGTGGCCGCTTCGCCGAAAAATCAAACCGCTCCCGATCTGGGGCTTCATGCTTCTTATGCTCCCCATTGTGTTGGACGGGGGGACTCACATGTTCAGTGACTTCGCTGGCATTGGAAACGGATTCCGTGATACAAATGAATGGCTGGCCGCGTTGACGAATCATTCCCTGCCCGCGACATTCTACGCAGGCGACGCGCTCGGTTCGTTCAACTCTCTCATGCGCCTCCTCTCTGGACTACTGGCCGGTCTTGGAATTGTTTGGCTGGCCTTCCCGTACATCTTCGAAACCCAGGCGCTAAACCAGGAACTGGAACCGTTAAATTATGCAAAGGTCATCCAGCAAATCAAAGACAAAAATCCGCATTCTTCTGGCGGATGACCACTACATCGTCCGGGCGGGGATCCGTCAACTGCTCGAAAGCGCGAAGGATATTGAAGTCATCGCCGAAGCGGGGGACGGGGAAGAAGCCCAGGCGCTCATCCAGAAGCACAAACCCGATGTCGCCGTGTTGGATATCCAAATGCCGAAAGCCAGCGGGATCGAAGTGACACGCTGGGTACGTTCACATTTGCCCGAAGTCGGTGTGCTGATTCTCACAGCCTACGATGACGAACCTTACGTCATGGCTGTTTTGCAGGCGGGCGCAAATGGATATGTGCTCAAGACCGCCAAGACGGAGGAATTAATCCAGGCCGTGCGCGATGCGCATGAAGGCAAATCTGCGCTCGATCCCGCCGTGACACAAAAATTGATGTCCAATCTTTTCAAGCGGCACGATAAAAGTCCCGTTGAACCGCTTACCGATCGAGAACTCGATGTCCTGCGTCTTGCCGCGAAAGGATACACAAACAAGTCCATCGGCGTGCAACTGAACATCAGCGACCGCACCGTGCAGGGACACCTTGCGCACATCTTCGCCAAACTTCAAGCCACCAGCCGCACCGAAGCCGTCATGCGCGGCGTCTCGCTCGGTTGGATTTCGCAAAATACCGGTAATTTGGATGAAGGGGATTTATGAAAAATAATATTCACGTATCCTTATGGCGTAGTCAAACCCTGCGGTTATTCGCAATGATTATTCTGCCGATGACCCTGCTCTCGGTGGTCATCGCGATTGGCAGTGTTGCCATTCATCAGCAGACCATGCGCGCGCAACTACCCGAAGAGACGTGGAAGACCGCCGCCAACCCCGCCTTGGAATTAACGTTGGTTGCGCCACTGGTACTGATTCCACCTTTGTTGTTTGCGGTCGCGGCGTTGTGGTTCGCTAACAAACAAATTATCCAGCCGCTGCAAGATTTGGAAACTAAAGCTGCCGCGCTGGCCTGGGGAGACTTCGACGCCATCAAAGAATTGGTCGGCGGGATTTCCGAAGTGCAGCATTTACAGAAAGAACTAACTGAAATGTCCCGCAAGGTGCAAGCCGCGCAGGAGGGATTGCGCGATTACATCGGCGCGATCACCTCTGCACAGGAAGAAGAGCGCTTACGTTTAGCGCGTGAACTGCACGATGACACAATTCAATCCGTCATTGCTTTGAAGCAGCGCGTGCAATTGGCTCAAAAATCGGTGAAAGACCAACCGACGCGGCGCACTCTGAGCGAATTGGAAACCTTGTCAGAGCAAACGATTGAAAACCTGCGCCGTATGACGCGCGCCCTGCGTCCCATTTATTTGGAAGACCTGGGACTGGTTACCGCGTTGGAAATGTTGGTGCGGGAGACAAGCCAGAATAATGCTATCAATATTGAATTCCAAAAATCGGGTGAGGAGCAGCGTCTCTCGTACGAAGTGGAACTGGCGTACTATCGCATCGCGCAGGAAGCCTTGACTAATGTCGTGCGCCATTCGCAGGCTAAACGCGCAGACTTGCATATCTCGTTTGGGGAGAAGGAAATCCAACTGGAAGTCAGCGACAACGGC
This sequence comes from uncultured Anaerolineaceae bacterium, assembly GCA_964371065.1. Classification (GTDB taxonomy): domain Bacteria; phylum Chloroflexota; class Anaerolineae; order Anaerolineales; family Villigracilaceae; genus Denitrolinea. Next base: position 2,933 of record CAYJLS010000211.1, read on the forward strand.
ATCGGTTTCGATATGCCGAAGAGTCCCACCGACTTTGCGCCGAATGGACATTTTGGCCTCCTGGGAATCCGCGAGCGTGCGGACTTGATCGGGGCAAGGCTCGAGGTAGAGTCCGCTTCGGGGAAGGGGACCAGGTTGAGGGTCGTACTGAGCGAAGTCGAAGTATGAAGCGATAAACGTCATAAGCCATTTTGCCTATCCAACATCCCGCCATCCTACGCTCATGCAAAGGCGGGATTTTGCTTATCATGTCGCTATCCTGTATCGGTAGGTGAATGTATGGAAACAGCAACTCCGTCAGCTTCTTCGCGAAGCGATCGTTTGAGAATATTTCTGCACGCCCTTTTATTTGTGGCAGGCTTCTCCCTGGTGTTTATCGTTGGCTGGGGCGGTTCGGTGACGGCGCTTGGTCAATTGTTCGGTGAATACAAATACGCGCTGGGACGCATTGGCGGTGTGGTCGTGATCATGTTTGGATTGGCTACCCTGGAGGTGATTCGCATTCCCTGGTTTTACGCGGATACACGCTCCCAATACACGGGTCAGCGCGGGACTTATGGCGGGTCGGCGCTCATGGGCATTTTCTTCGCGGCTGGCTGGAGTCCGTGCATTGGCGCGACGCTCGGCGCGATCCTGACGATGGGACTCAGCCAGCAAACGGTGGGACAAGCCATGTGGCTGGCTTCGGGATATTCGCTCGGGCTGGGCATTCCGTTTCTCGCGCTGGCGTTGGGACTCGAACGCGCTTCAGGCTGGCTCAAACGCATGAGACCGTATCAAAAATATTTCAAGGTAGCCAGCGGCGTGTTCATCATCGCGATTGGCGTGTTGCTGTTGACGAACTCGATGACTCTGATCGCCATTTGGGCATTCAAGAATGGTTATTACATCGAAGCATTTTCAAGATACGCCGCCGCACCGACCTATTTAACAGCGATCGTTGCGGGCTTGCTGTCTTTTCTTTCGCCGTGTGTGCTTCCGCTTGTGCCAGCCTATCTTGGTTATTTGAGCGGGCATACCATCAAGTAGGACAAATTGCCAATTTGTCCTACAAGGAGAATTCCATGAAGCGATTGATCTTTTTATTCCTTGCAACCATCTTTATTCTTACTGCTTGCCGGGCCAAACCTGCTGACGTGATTGGTGAAACCGTCTCAGTGGCTGGCGGCGCGTATCAAAACGTCACTTCCGATGAGTTGAACGCGATGTTGAAGAACAAGGACTTCATATTCATCAACGTTCACATCCCATTCGCAGGGAATATCGCCGGCACAGATTTTTCCATTGCCTACGATCAAATCACCGACCCTGCCAATTTTGCGCAACTACCTGTGGATAAAAACGCGAAAATCGTTTTGTATTGCCGCAGTGGACGCATGAGCGTCATCGCCGCCGAGCAACTTGTCTCGCTCGGATACACCAACCTCTGGAATCTGGATGGCGGCATGGTGGATTGGGAACAGGCTGGCTACGAGATTGCAAAATAAGGAAGGAGAGACTGTGATAGAACAAACCGAACAAGATGAAGAAATGACCGCAGACAGCGAGGCTCTTTCTACAAACGGACCTATCAAACAAATTGCATGGATCGTTATTGCCGTCATCGTTACGTTCCTGTTTGGCCTCGGAAGCGGCTATCTCAAATGGGGGCGCGATGAAACAGCCAAGTTGACCCAGGAAAAAGAATTGGCCCGACTCTACGAGCAGGTCAATCCTGAGGATGGTTATGCCTTGCCCGTTTCCTATGGAAACCTCGGTCCGCAATTGGTCGAGGCAGGCGTCATAGACTATGACGCGTTCATGAATGTAATGACAGCCAGCGGCGACGCCATCAGCAATCGCCAGAGCGATATTCTGAAAAAGGGTAGTGATGAACAAGTCATCATCACGGCGGAGAACGCCCACTTCCTGTTGAATTTTTTCTGGGCGGTTGGACTGGCCAACAGGAATTCGATTCTCACCGAAGGGCCAATGGTTCAATACAGCGACGGGCAGATTGAACAATTCGCATCCACCGGCGGATGGACGCTTGCAACCAAACCGATCACCGACCTGTATGCCAGCATGGACTTGATCCCTCTTACCGCCGAACAACAGGCGCGTGTGGAAGAAGTTGCTTCGGCTGTGTATCGTCCATGCTGCAACAACCACACTCTTTTCCCCGACTGTAATCATGGCATGGCTATGCTCGGTTTGCTGGAATTAATGGCCTCACAGAATGCCGGCATGGATGAGATGTTTAATGCCGCCAAATATGTCAACGCGTTCTGGTTCCCACAACAGACGCTGGAGACGGCGGTCTATCTCAAGTCAAACCAGAAAATTGATTTCGCGGATGCTGACCCGCGACGTGTAGTGGGAAAGGATTTGTCCTCAGCCTCCGGCGCCAGCATGGTACATCAATCGCTTCAATCCAGCGGCCTGTTGAAACAGACTCCAAGCCAGGGCGGCAGTTGCGCCAATTAATGTGGAGGCTCCATGATTGTGGCGCGCCTGCAGGATGAACGAAGGATTGGAGAAGGATGAGCAAAGTCAGGACAACGAAAGTTCCAAGACTCGAAACTAAAAAGGAATGGCCAACCGTTGTCTATTTTTGGGCATTCGGACTGGCGATCTTGAGTTATATG
>CAYJLS010000212.1:0-5533 GCA_964371065.1 uncultured Anaerolineaceae bacterium
TACGTAGTAACGAATTCATTCGTACTAGACGACTACACCTGCCCTGGCGGGCGGTGCCAGGGAAGTCGTCACTACATGGGAAACCGCCTCTCCTGATCGGGGCGAATAAATGTCCCTCACCGATCTCCTTACCACCTTTGCCAACAACCTCCTGCCCGTCATGCTCCTCGGCGCGGCAGGTTTTTTGCTCGGACGCGCCCTCGCGATTGACTCGCGCAGTTTGGGGCGCGTCATCTTTTATTTCTTCAGCCCGGTACTGGTCTTCAACCTGCTCATTCACAACGATCTGCCGCTGGGCGAGATGGCGCGCACGATGGGATTCTCGCTGGCGGTCTTTCTCGCCCTGGGCGCGCTGACCCTGCTGGTTGGCTGTCTCGTCCGCCTCGACCGACCGACACTGATCGCCGTCCTGTTGACCGCCGCCTTTGCCAACACCGGCAACTACGGATTGCCGCTCGTCTCCTTTGCCTTCGGCGAAGACGCGCTCGCGCACGCCACATTGTATTTTGTCACCAACTCGATTTTGTTCAACACCGTCGGCGTGTTGATCGCTTCCCTCGGCCACCTGGATTTCAAACAGGCCGTGCTGGGCATGTTGAAAGTGCCGACGGTCTACGCGGTCCTGCTGGCCGCCCTGCTCAATGAGTTCAACCTGTCCCTGCCCCTTCCGCTCGAACGCACCGTCGGCCTGGCTGCGAACGGGGCCATCCCGCTCATGCTCATCCTGCTGGGCGTGGAATTATCGCGCGTGCAGTGGTCGCGTAACCTGCGTCCGCTCGGCCTGGGCGTGGGGTTGCGCCTGCTACTCGGCCCGCTGGTGGGATTCCTGCTCGCCATCCCGTTTGGGCTGACAGGCGCGACGCGCCAGGGCAACCTCATCGAGACCGCCACGCCCGCCGCGGTTACCAACATTGTGCTGGCAACCGAATACAAACTTGATTCGTCGCTGGTGACTGCCATCGTCTTTCTTGGCACCCTGCTCAGCCCTCTCACACTCACGCCCTTGCTGGTATATTTGGGGAGGTGAAAATGATGTTCAGTAAATCACGGTTTGATTCAAACACCTCTAACATCCCGTCATTCCCGAAAGAGCATCGGGACTATGTGCGAGCGTTCTTTGCGAAGCAATCCCCTCGTGGCATCGGGAGATTGCTTCGTCGGGAAGAACACCCTCCTCGCAATGACGGTAGACTCTATGATTTACAAAGACTCGCGCGCGGGCTGATTCTGCTTGGGTTGCTGATCCTGTTCGGGTCGGCGCGCCCCGCCGCGGGTCAGGGAGGAGGCGAGGTGGCGGAGGCGCGGGTGGAGTACCAGTTTGGGGAGCAGGTCAACTTCCTGGCGCGGATTCGGTCCTCCGTCCCCGTCCAAAATGCGACTGTGACTTTCCGCGCCGCCGACGGCCCCGCGCAGACCCAGCCGCTCACGGTCAACCCGGACGGGACGGCGGGGTACCGCTACGACGCGCGGCTCAACGCCCTGCCGCCCTTCGCCCGCATCGTTTACTGGTTCGACGTGACGCTCACCGACGGGACGCGTTTCACCAGCGACCCCTACGATTTTACTTACGCCGATAACCGCTTCCCCTGGCAGGAACGCCAGGAGGGCGCGCTGCGCGTCCACTGGTACGACGGCGACGCGGCCTTCGGCGCGGCCGCGCTCGACGCGGCGCGGCGCGGCCTGGATTCGGCGCGCACCCTCACGCCGATGGAACCCGCGGGGACGATTGACATTTACGTGTATGCCACCGCGTCCGATCTGCAGGGCGCGCTCGTGCTGGGCGGGCAGAGTTGGGTTTCCGGCCACGCCAGCCCCGAACTGGGCGTGGTGATGATCTCGATCCCGCCGGGGCCGGAGCAGGGCATTGAATTCGAGCGGCAGGTTCCGCACGAACTGACGCACATCCTGCTTTATCAAAGTCTCGGGCAGAACTATAACCGCCTGCCGATCTGGTTGACGGAGGGACTGGCCACCACGGCGGAGATTTATCCCAACCCCGACCTGGACGCGGCCCTCGCCGCGGCTGTGAAGACGAACTCGCTCCTGCCTCTCGCGGACCTGTGCGCGGCCTTCCCCCCCGACACGGGCCGCGCCTTTCTGGCGTACGCGCAGTCCCAATCGTTCGTCCGCTTCCTGCTCGACAACTACGGCGCCACCGGCTTTTCGGCGCTAATCTCGGCCTACGCGGACGGGATGGATTGTGAGCAGGGCGCGCGCCGCGCGCTGGAACAGCCGCTCAGCCAGTTGGAGGCGCGCTGGCGGGAATCCGCGCTGGGCGAGAACCGCAGTGGCGTGATCGCGGCGAACCTGTTCCCCTATCTGCTCGTGCTGGGGGTGGTGCTGTTCGTTCCCGTTTGGGGCGCGATCGGACGCGTCCTGGCGCGGAGGAAACATGCCCGACGCGATTGACGCGGTCCGCGCCCACGTTTGGGTGACGGGACGCGTGCAGGCTGTGGGCTTCCGCGCCTATGTGGAATCCATCGCGCGCCAGGCGGGAGTCACGGGCTGGGTGCGGAATGTTGGTTATGATACGGTGGAAGCGGTCGCCGAGGGGGAACGCGCAAAAGTAGAGCAGTTTATCGAGTGGATGAAGCAAGGCCCGCGCGCTTCGCGGGTGGATGAGGCGAAAGTGGAGTGGGATTCGCCGACGGGGGAATTTGGTGAGTTTGGCGTGCGGCGAAGCATGTAGATGTGTATGAATCAACCCACCCCGGCCTACATGGCTCGGGGTGGGTTATGTTTCCTACGTTGACTCGGTACAGATCAGGCTTTGCTGATCACACTCAGCGGGGTGATGTTTTTGGCCTTCAAGCCGAGGCGCGAGTCCTTTTCCAGGCTGTAAAGCACCTCCTGCCCAATGTCCAGGTTGACAACGCTTTCCATATCGCTAAAAGCGAACAGCACGTCTTCACCGTCAAGTTGCTTGATGATGCCAGCGCTGCGTTCCGGGTTGATGATCTTGATGATCCCGCTGGCCCAGTTTTTTTCTTCTTTTTTTTCTTCCATGGCGACCTCCAGTAATCTTTCACGGTTATTGTACTACAAGTTCAGGCTGTCGTTTTGGTGTGATCCACAGATTTGACCGTCAAATAGCCTGCGTGCGAGATGGCGAGCAGGGCGTTCAGGCTGGACGAGAAGGAGGGGAAGTCCACGCCGAGCGGATTCATCAGCGCGGCCTGGTCGTTCAGAATCGCGGCGAGAGCCGCCGCGTAAGAGACGACGATGGCGACGGTGAAGAAGAACATCTGCACTTTGGACAGGTCAACCAGATAATAATCGCCGATTTCGTCGCCCTGGAACAAGTCCGAGAGGGTCGCCTCCTGCGGGGTCTTATTGACCTTGAGCAGTCCTTCGCGGAATTCTCCCAGTTGGGTTTGCAGGCTTTCGAGTGTTTGCTTTGCCTCGGTAAAATCTTTCTCAGCCTGGGGCTTTTTGCCAAACTCGTTGTTGTATCGCACAGTCGCCTCTTCGAGATCATTCTGCGCTTGGGTTTTATCCACAACGCCCGGATCATTCAATATTTTTTGCGCGTCCTGAATGGCCAGGTTGGCATCGCCCAGGTTTTTGGTAATCTGATTCAACGCATTCTGCTTTTCGGTCAGCGTTTTCTCGGCATCCACAATCTTTCGTTTCAAGTCGGAAGTCAGCCCCAGTTCCGACTTGTTGCGTTTGTTGCTCAAAACCAGGGTGCTGCCAGTGAAGGAAGCCGTGCTGATACCCAGCGCCAGCAGGAGTTCCTCGGGAAAGCGGATATTGAGGGGGCTGGGGACGCATTCGGACGCGGCGCGCTCCTCGGCGGCCTCGGCCGCTTTGGGATCCTGGCTGCGAAGCGCCTCAATATCTTCGATCTGCTCGGTTTTCTGGATGTATTCCGCCCTGCATTGAGTTACTGCTTTTTCATTGGCCTTTCCAAGCGCGTTCGGTATACTGCGCGGCAGGGCAATTGCCAGAAACGCGGAAAGGGCGAGGATGGTCCACAGGCTGACCTGGAGGCGCGAGAGGCTGGTGCGGTTTCGGCTGTCTATCAGGAAGCCATACCATTTGCCGTTTGCGCCGATTCCCAGCCCGACCAGCAAAAACAGAATCACCGCGGTCAGGATGCCCCATAACTGGATGGAAGACAGGCGTACCAGGCTGGCGAACAGGAGGATGAGAACGGCGGCCAGTCCGATCACGGAGAGGGAGGTCAGCGCGACCGCCCAGCGGTTGGCGGTAGTTTTGCCGGGAGTAACGGAGGAAGCAACGGGTTCGATTGGGGATGTCATCTCAACTCCTTGGGGGGTGATTGGCGAAACATTCTGCAAAACAAGTATATAAATTTACAGTGTGGATGTCAATGGAATGCGCTGGCTATGGTCACACGAATCCCAATCCCCTCTCCTTCAACGACACCCATTTTCCCTGCCCGATGACCATGTGATCCAGCACGTCCACATCCAGCATCTTGCCCGCCTGGACGATGGCGCGCGTTGTCAGTCTTGGGTTGGTTTCAAGACTCGCCTGCCAGATTAAGAATGCGCTGTTTTACATCGGCAGAAATCCACATGCCCGATTCACTTAGTTTTGTTACAAATGGTTCAACCTTGTCCACCAAACCCTCGGATTTTGCTTCCAACAAAACCTTCAAAGTTCCCCAAACTTGCAGGCCTGCCGCTTGCGCGGTTCGACGGGCAAGCATGTCGTCCAGCAAAATGATTCGATTCGGATTTTCCAATGCCAGGGCCATTGCCGCGATTTCACCTGCGCCCAAGTCCAACGTAAGCCATTCCGATGGCGTGGATTTTGGATTGACAATATTCAGCCAGGGATAATCTCCTGGATTTGGCACATCGTAGCCTTTGCCAAGCCCCGCGAGCAATTCGTTGTTAACCGCCTCGGGCGTCCAGACTTCATCGAATAATTTTGGGAGCCAGTTGATAGCCCCGATTCGATAAAGGTAAAGTAGCGGGGAAGTGTTGCTGATGGCTTTAGACATGCGCGTTTTCTAAATCGTCAAGTTCAGCGGCAAAGGGAAAAACCTGGTAGCGATTCAGGCTGAGTAAAAACTCGACCCTGGACATTCCTGCAAGTTCGGATGCGCGTCCAGAAGAAAGCCTGCCCATTTCAAATAACTTGACTGCCGCCAACATGCGAATTTCACGCCCAAAAGACTTGGCGTCTGTCTTCTCTGCAAGAAGCACCTTGTCTGGAACTTCAATCATTATTTGTTGGAGAGTCATTTTTACTCCTTTTTTCACTGCTAATTTTACTTCGCTTTTACCAGTTTCTTCCGACAGGTTCTTATAAGCGCATCAAGCAATATAGCCCAACAACCCAGCCGCTTTTATTTCTTACGCAAACCCCAATCCCCTCTCCTTCAACGACACCCATTTTCCCTGCCCGATGACCATGTGATCCAGCACGTCCACATCCAGCATCTTGCCCGCCTGGACGATGGCGCGCGTCACGGCCACATCATCGGGGCTGGGGGTCGGGTCGCGTGGAGTAGGGGCAGGGACGCCATGCACAGATTGCTCTGTGCGGTTTTCCCCAC
>CAYJLS010000213.1:0-5492 GCA_964371065.1 uncultured Anaerolineaceae bacterium
TTAATTTATCACGGGAGTCAGGATATGTCAATGAAAACGCGAGGTGAGAATCGGAAATCGGGATTCGGCGATTGTCCCCAATGCTATAATCCAATCACAGCAAAGGAAAGTGAATGATGAGATTTCGAGTTGGCATTGAAAACAATAACGAAGGAATTCGTTCCATTGCCTGGGTATTGGATCATCCCGGCTGCTTCGCGTATGGCAGGAACGAACAGGAAACTCTCGCGAATGCCTTCGTCGCAATCCGGGAATACGCCAGGTGGCTTGATGCGCATGAAAAAACCTGGATCCCCGTTGATGTAGATATTGAACCCCACGTTGAGCAAGTTTGGACAGATTACACAATCAATGAAGAATTTGATCGGGTTGATGGGGACGGCTACGACGTTGAGCCGTTTTTTGAGCATGACTGGAAACCTCTTACCGCGACAGACATCGAACGCGGGCTGAAATTGCTGACATGGTCACATGCCGACCTGCTGGCCGTCCTCGAAAAACTGACGCCTGAACAGTGGGCCTGCAAAAAGGACGGCGAACGCTGGGACATCGCTGGAATCGTCAACCACATTGGCGGAGCGGAGTGGTGGTATCTGGATCGACTCGGACTGGCGTTTCCACGCGCCGAAGTACCCAAAGAACCTTTGGAACGAATCGAGAAAGTCCGAAATTCGATGAATGAAGCCTTGCCAACGTTGAAGGCTGTAAATCAGGTTGCAGGCATGGACGGTGAACTCTGGAGTCCGCGCAAGGTGTTGCGGCGCGCGCTCTGGCACGAACGCGACCACACGGAACATATCCGAAAGTTGCTCTGAGGAAAAGAATATGTCCGCCATCATCCCTCGCGCCGATACGCGTAAAGCCAGTCTTTGGCCGGTGATTTTCGTCCTAACCATCCTTGCCGCCATGCTCGAGGCCATTGTGCTTGTCACCGCGCCCCGTCCCAACCCGAATGCGCTTGCCATCGGCAGAGAATCCAAGGTTGACTCGCTGGATGTTGCCATCCATGAGCCGATTGAACTGGATTTCAAATCCAAAGCCGAGGTGTTGCAAATACGGTCGGATGCCGCACAAAAATATCCACAACTGCTGGTGCGCGAGTACATCCCGTCCGAGGCTGTGTTTGGGCAAATCGAGGATGGCCTGCCCTGGTGGGGGTTGGTGGGACAAATCTATTACGGCAAGGGCGCGCAAAGCATCGAGGGTGAATCGGAGGAGACCCGCTTTCTCCTGAATCCCTATCTTCTGGTGGCCGCGGACTTCTGGACGGACGGGAGCATGAACCTCGCCTCCGCCCGGTCGTTTTATTGCGCGCCGTACAACCTGACCTGGCGTCCGCGCGACTCGTACGCTGAGGTAACGTACAGCGCCGCCTGCGTCAACGGTCCGCGCCACGCGCCGTATTTCAGCCTGATCGCCTACAACGCGCGCGACTTTAACCTGAACTACATTTACGTATCCTATCGCGACTCACTCAACCTGACCAAATCGCAGGCGCCCAAAAAGCCCTACGCCAACCCGCAGTTCATCCACCGCGGGAACAGTTGCGGTTATCCTGGCGGATGCAATAACATGAGTCCCCAAACACCCGAGATCGAGAGGATCCAGATCCTTGATTTCCCCGCCTCTCTTGTCGTTTGGTTGTGGAAGGATCAACCAAATTCCACCGAACAACCGGCAGATATGACGTTTATCATCCATCTCAAGTAAACAGGTTTTTGAAAACGATGAGGCCGCATTGACGTTTGGATTGACGTCCGCAGTGATTACGGCAAAAATGAGAATGGAAAGTATAATTTCATAAACACCGATCATATGCCAATGGCGGGACACTTCTTCAACAGTTACAAAAAGGAGCAACATAGGATTATGGCTCATAAAAAAATTCCCATGGAACATGACAAAAAGATAGCCCTTGTCGCGCACGATAATAAAAAACGCGACCTGGTGGAATGGGCAAAATTCAACCGCGATCTCCTAGCTCATCATCAGGTATTTGCGACTGGCACAACAGGCGAAATTTTGGAAAAGGAACTTGGCTTCAAGATCACGAAACTCAAAAGCGGACCCCTGGGAGGCGACCAGCAGATCGGGGCCAAGATCGTTGACAACAAGATTGATTTCCTCATCTTTTTCTGGGATCCGCTTGAACCCATGCCTCACGATCCCGATGTGAAGGCGCTTTTACGGATGGCGGTTGTGTGGAATATCCCCATTGCCTGCAATCGGGCCTCGGCGGACTTCATGATCTCCTCCCCGCTCATGGACGGGGAATACGACCGCCTGGTCCCTGATTACGAAAGTTACACCACCCGTAAAGTGGACTTGGGCGAAAAATCCAGTTAGGTGATGGGAGTCAGCCGCATTGACGTTTGGATTGACAATCTTAAGTAGTAGCTCGGAATCATGCCAATGCAACACAATAAAAATCAGATCCAATTTGAAATTGCAGACGAAGTTGCCAAAACACGCGTCTTGAGCGAATGGGGAGAAAAAACTGCCCGGTATATGCATCTTGCAGATGGATTCTCCATCATCGCACTTCATGGAGATATTCTTGTCGGTCTGATTTCCACATATTGGAGAAAATTACCCGCTCCTCTTGATGGTGATTTCGATGCATATATTGACATTCTGGAAGTACATAAGGATTTCAGAAGACAAGGGATCGCTCGCCGTTTGATCGAAGTATCGCTGGAAAGGGCAAAACAAGAAGGGATGCGACAAATTCGTTCATGGAGTTCTGAAGATAAAATCGAAGCTATTCTCTTGTGGAAAGCCTTGGGCTTTGGTTTATGCCCTGCAACGACATATCCCAATGGTCAGGAAGTAAAAGGCTTCTTCGTCACAAAAATCCTGCAACAATAAGAAAAAAACTGGGAGTTCACCCTGACCACATCCTACGACGCAATCCTCATCGGCTCAGGTGCGGGCGGACTGACCGCCGCGGTCGCATTAGCACAGGCGGGGAAGAAAGTGCTGGCGCTCGAACAGCATGACCGTCCCGGCGGGTGGACTCATTCGTTCACGTTGAGCGGCTATCGCTTTAGCCCTGGCGTGCATTACATCGGTGACCTGCATGAGGGTGGTCACTTGCGAAATATTTATGAGGGGCTTGGTGTTTCGCAAGATTTAACTTTCTGCGAACTCAACCCCGATGGGTATGACCACATCATCGTCGGTGACAAACGCGTGGATTTCCCCAAAGGCAAAGAAAATCTCATCGAACGGTTGAAGAGTCAGTTTCCGCATGAGGCGAAAGGGATTGATTCTTATTTCGCTGATTTGGTCGGAATGACAGAGGCGCTCAGAAACATCGGTAAGTTGAGCAACCCAATGAAAGCGGTTGGCAATGCAAGAACGGTCTTCAAGTGGGCGCGTGCCACGGGCGCGGACCTCATCAACACGCATATCAGCGATCCTGTTTTGCGCGGCGTGCTGGCGGGGCAGGCGGGCGACCACGGACTGCCGCCATCGCAGGTCTCGGCGTTCATGCACGCGGGCATTACTCATCATTACCTCGACGGCGGCTACTATCCGCTGGGAGGGGCGTTCGCGTTGCCGCGCGCATTTGTCAGGGCACTGAAACGCTCGGGCGGCGAGATCAGGCTCCAGTGTCGCGTGAAGCGGATTCTCGTCGAAGGCAAAAAAGTTATCGGCGTGGAATTGGATTCAGGAGAAGAAATCCGCGCGGGCGTAGTCATTTCCAATGCGGACCCTGAGGTAACGTTCGGCCAGTTGATCGGACGCGACCATCTCTCGGTCAAACTGCGGTGTAAAGTTGATTCCGTTAAATATTCAACTTCGTGCCTCAGCCTGTTCTTCGCCACCGACATGGATCTTCGGCGCGCGGCGGGACTCGACTCGGGCAACTTCTGGTTTTATGAAAATGAAGATGTTGACAAGATTTACACGGACGGACTGACCGATGTGTTGCTGCGTGAAGAGACTCCGCCTGGGATGTTCCTGACCGCGACCACGTTGAAAGACCCGTCGAAGAAACACAGTGGACATCACACCTGCGAGTCGTTTGCGTTCGTTGGATATGAAGCATTTGAAAAATGGGCAAATACGAAATATGGTTCGCGCCCCGCGAACTACGACGCGATGAAGGAAGACCTGGCGTGGCGCATGGTCCCGACAAAGAGCGTCGGGATTATAATGCGCGGACTGGAGAAGCACGTCCCTGGGTTGAGCAAGCACATCGTGTTTTACAGCCTCGGCACGCCGCTGATCCGCTTCGCGCGAACATTATCTCAACGCCACGCGCGGAAATTTATACGGCATCGAGAAATCACCACAACAGGTGGGACCGATGGCATTCTCGCCGCGCACCGAGTTCGAAGGCTTGTACCTGTGCGGCGCGAGCACGATGAGTCATGGCGTGGCAGGCGTGACCGCTTCGGGAATCGACGCGGCCAAGGCGGTGCTCAACTGTCGCACGCGCGATTTACTGAAACAAGACGGCGCGAGTTTGACGTTTTTGCCGTCGGAGGATATGTCCGCGTGGCCCGAGTATTTGAGGAGGAAGATGGAACGCGGGGAGGCGGCGAGGGAGGATGAGGAGAGGGAGGTGTGAAGAACGCCAGATTATTGTTGGGCTAGGCTTGTTGATCAAGCCTAATTTTTCACCACTCTTCTGACTAAATAATTGTTATCAATTCTTGCTTTGCCAATTATGTAATTATGAGTTTGCTCACTATGAATTCTTATCAGAGACACTTGGTCTAAAATAGCCCACCTAACTCTATAGTCGTCATCATCCATCATCTTTGACAACCTATTAACTACAAAATCTGCATATTGTGATTCCATCAAGAGGTACAGAGCTTGCACTGTATGATATCTAACATCATTACTTTCGTGGAAGCAAAAAGCCGATATGTATTGAACTAATATAGGCATTACAGGCTTTCCAACCAGGCTATTTACTTCAAGTCTGAGGAAATCTTTTAGAGCAATTAGTGAAGATATTATTTCATATTCCTCGCTGCTATTAATTAAAGCCAGTATCTCTAGAAGTTCTTGCAGGCAATCTATATTAAAGTTTATTCGGATAAATATTAGATGTAACCGCAAGGAAAGTGCCTCATCTTTCATAAAGAAGCCAGAGTGCCCTTTTTCTATTTCTGAAAAATACTGTTCAAGTTTAGAGTAGTAATTATTCCAATTGTAACTATATGATAATTCCTGCCTCTTCAGGGTCATCAGTAATTCAATCGAGTCAATTTTTTCTGCGTAAGTTTGCGTTTCAAGGCGCAAGGTGTTCAAAATTGTTTCGAGTAAATCATTAAGCAGTTCTTCTGATAGCGAAGGTTTTTCAAGCTCAACAATCTTTCTTATTATGTAGTATGGATGGTCTACAAAACCAATAAATCTCCCACCTTTACCTTGTGTTTTATTTCTAGCTTTGATGCTATCGATATATCTTTGAATATGTGTATCTCGTTTTTCTGGAAAAACTTCTAAGTTGTAATCTTGTTTGTAAAACT
>CAYJLS010000214.1:0-5332 GCA_964371065.1 uncultured Anaerolineaceae bacterium
CGATGGATAAAAACGCGAAGATTGTTCTGTATTGCCGCAGTGGACGCATGAGCGCGATCGCCGCGGAAGAACTGGTGAAATTGGGTTACACCAACGTATGGAATCTCGCGGGCGGTATGGCGGAATGGGAACGGGCTGGATACCAACTCGAAAAATAAGGAGAAACCGTGATAGAACAACCAGAACAACAAGATGAAGAAACAATTGCAGAAAGCGAGGCTCTTTTAACAAACAAACGGATCAGGCAAATTGTATGGATAGGCATTGCCATCATCGTTACATTCCTGGTTGGCCTCGGAAGCGGTTATCTGAAATGGGGACAGGATGAAACGGCTGACTTGAAACAGCAGAAGGAACTGACCCAACTCTACGAACAGGTCAACCCGAAAGACGGCTATGCCCTGCCTGTTTCCTATGGAGACCTTGGTCCGCAATTGATCGAGGCGGGTATCATTGATTATGACGCCTTCATGAAAGTAATGACGGCTGGCGGCGATGCCATCAGCAACCGACAGATTGAGCTTCTAAAGAACGGCAGTGATGAACAAATCGTCATCACCGCGGAGAACGCCCATTTCCTGCTCAATTTCTTCTGGGCGATTGGGCTGGCTAATAAAAATTCGATTCTCACCGAAGGACCGATGGTTCAATACAGCGATGGGCAAATTGAAGGCTTCGCTTCCACTGGTGGGTGGACACTCGCCACAAAGCCAATCACCGAACTGTACGCCAGCATGAACTTGATCCCGCTCACGCCTGAACAACAAGCGCGCGTGGAGGAAGTGGCCTCGGCAGTCTATCGTCCGTGTTGCAACAACTACACCCTTTTCCCCGACTGCAATCATGGCATGGCCATGCTCGGTCTGCTGGAGTTGATGGCTTCGCAGGACGCTAGCGTGGATGAGATGTTCAATGCCGCCAAATACGTCAACGCCTTCTGGTTTCCGCAACAGACGCTTGAAACAGCAGTTTATCTCAAGATAAACCAGAATATTGATTTTGCGGATGCCGACTCGCGGCGTGTAGTGGGAAAGGATTTATCCTCGGCCTCCGGCGCCAGCATGATACACCAATCGCTTCAATCCAGCGGCCTGTTGAAACAGACTCCAAATCAGGGCGGTAGTTGCGCCAATTGACGTGGGAATCTAATGATGATGGGATTTGGTCTTTTGATCATGCTGGTAGCGCTGGCGATTCCGATTCTGTTGATCGCAGGATTGGTCTTCTTGCTGGTAAAACCAAACAATCAGCAAAAAATGTCTCAACCTCCGATGGTTACACCGGGCGCGCCATCGTCAGGCGTGGGACGCGCCTGCACCCATTGCGGAGCGGGGCTACAACCTGAATGGACGCATTGCCCGCAATGCGGCGCGCCTACAGCCTCGTCCCCCGAATCGGTATGAGGTTAAAGTCGAAAACAGTCCGTTGTTTGTTCTGGGAAGTTAGCGCCTAATTAAACTCCAGGAATTAGCACGAGGGATGTCAGCCGAGGCGCTCGACAAAGATATAACGTGCGGAGGCAAACCCCAATGTCACCGCTTGTCCCTGTATTTCCAGTGTGACTGTCTGATTGAACGGCAAGACTTCCAGAACGATAGCCTGCGCATTCAGCACAATCCCTTTACCTTCCAGAAAAACCATCAACACGGAATTCTGCTCTGCAAGTTCATGGACACGTTTAATGACCACCTTTTGATTTGGTGCTGTTTCTGTGAGAGGGATCCACGAAGCCACCGCCTCCTCGCACCCGGGAAATGGATTCCCATGCGGACAAGTTTGAGGATGTCCCAGTTCCTCGAACAGTGCGGTTTCCACTTCCGCGGATATGGCGTGTTCGAGATTATGCGCTTCGCGATGCAGTTTCGACCACGGCAACATGTGCGCCATCATCCATTCCGTCAGCATGTGGCGGCGCGTAACGGTACGCGCCGATTCCCTGCCTATTTTGGTCAAGCGTGTGCCTTTTTTATCCATGACGATCAAACCGTCACGGGACATGCGCTTGAGCGTATTGGTCACCGTGGGAGGTGTGACGCCTAAGAGTTCCGCGAGATGTACCCCGACTACCGGTTCGTTATCCCGTTCGAGCACATACATGAGGGAAAGATAATCTTCGATTGTCGTGCTGAGTTTGTCCATCGCATCACCAAAAATTTATGATTATTGTCATCCAAGAATCCATACCTTTTTCATTATGCTAACTTTTTAAATTAGCATATACTAATCACGGTCGGAATTCTTCAAATACAGACCCATTATACAGTTTAGTTCAAATCCAGAAGAAACTCGACCAGGATAAAACATGGATAATTCGAACCACTTCTCCCTGACAGAACTCCCGGTTAATGACCGCGCGACCATTCGATCATTCAAGATTGGCCGACTGGAAATCAACCGCCTGGCTTCCCTGGGATTCACACCCGGCGCGGAAGTGAACATGACCCAGAATAACGGACGCGGCCCATTGATCGTGACCGTGCGCGGGACGCGGGTGGCGCTTGGCCGGGTCGAGGCGGCCAAAATCATGGTCGAGCGGAGATTGGAATGAGCGACTGTCACTCCACCTCGGTTGCATCGGAGCCGGTAATCATCCGGGACAGGATGCCGCTGGTTGCGCTGGCTGGCCAGCCGAATGTGGGGAAGTCCACCCTGTTTAATTTGTTGACCGGCTTGAATCAACACGTCGGCAACTGGCCGGGCAAAACTGTCGAACGCCGCGAGGGGAGATTTGCCATTGAGGGACGTGAGGTTGGCATCGTAGATCTTCCAGGCACATACAGCCTGACCGCAAATTCGCCGGAGGAAGTCATTGCGCGCGAGTTTATCCTGCGCGAACAACCCGATGTAGTGATCGCGATTGTAGATGCCGCAAACCTGGAGCGCAGTCTCTATCTGGTAGCCGAACTGATCGCCTTGTCCATCCCACTCGCAGTGATCTTGAACATGATGGATGTCGCCAGTCAGGAAGGTTTACACATCGAGCCTGAGGTTTTGGAGGCCGCGTTGGGCGTGCCTGTCATTTCGATGACCGCCACACGCGCTCGCGGAATACAGGATCTATATCGCCTCATTCGGGAAACGTTGGAAGGACGCCGCGCGCTCACGCCTCGCCTGCCAGAAATTCGCGCCGACCATCGCGTCGTGCTGGATGAAATCTCGCATCACATCGCGGGATACGTCCCCACTCCCTACCCCGAAAACTGGATTGCCCTCAAACTGCTGGAAGGCGATACGGAGATCACGCGTACGATGCAGGTTGCCCTGCCTGCTGAAAAGTGGGAGACGGTCTACACTCTCCTGCGCCAGCACGATGACGCGCTTCTGGCAATCGCATCTGGACGATACGAATGGATTGGCCGCATGGTGCGGGCCGCGGTTGTGCATCCCAGAGTGGGACAGATCTCGATCACCAATCGGCTCGACCGCTGGGCGGCGCATCCGTTTTGGGGGTTGGTCATCCTTGCGGGAATCCTGGGATTTGTATTCTGGTTGACATTTACGATTGGCTCCCCAGTCCAGGGCTGGTTGAGCGCGCAGGTGGTCGGCGGCCTTTCTGGTTTGATGTCCCAGGCGCTGGCTGGCGCGCCGTTCTGGCTCAGGAGTCTGGCCGTGAATGGCGTGCTTGGCGGAGTCGGCGCGGTGATTACCTTCCTGCCGATCATGATCATCTTCTTTGCGGTTTTTGGAGTGCTGGAAGATACGGGATATATGGCGCGTGCGGCCTTTGTCATGGACAACGTGATGCACCTGATGGGCTTGCACGGAAAATCATTCCTTCCGCTATTTTTGGGTTTTGGTTGTAATGTGCCATCCGTCATGGGCACTCGAGTGATTGATTCGAAGCCCGCCCGTTTTCTGACGATCCTGATTGCGCCATTGGTTCCATGTACCGCCCGTATGGCGGTCGTGGCTTTTTTGGCTCCCGCATTCTTTGGGTCGAGGGCGCTCTTCGTTTCCTGGGGATTGGTCTTGCTCTCGATGATCGCCCTGGTGTTAAGCGGCTCCCTTTTGAATCGGTTCATCTTTAGAGGACAACGCTCATCTTTCATCATGGAAATGCCGCTTTATCATATCCCCAACGGGCGCACCATTGGTTTGCTCGTTTGGCAACGCTCGATATCATTTCTCAAGAAGGCAGGCACCAACATTCTGGCGATGGCTTTGGTCATCTGGGCGCTTTCCGTGCTCCCCAACGGCAATTTGAATGACAGTTATCTGGTGCAATTTGGAAAATGGGTCGAACCCATTGGCCGCTGGATGGGCATGGATTGGCGCTTGACCGTGGCGCTAATTACTAGTTTCCCCGCCAAAGAAAACGCGATTGCTACTCTAGGCGTGCTTTTTGGAAGCAGTCCAAATGTTGGACTGACACAAACACTGACCTCCACTTTTTCGACTGCCACCGCGCTCTCGTTCCTGGTTGTGACCATGCTCTTCATTCCCTGCATGGCGACTGTCGCGGTGATACGCCAGGAAACGAACTCGTGGGCTTGGACACTGCTCAACGTTGCTCTGCTGTTGGTGATCTCCATCGCCGCGGGAGCAGGTGTGTACCATCTCGCGCTGGCTCTGGGGTTATAGCCATGCTTGAAAAACTTCTTCAAGAAATCCGCGCAGGCGGCACGTTGGAAACCAGGGCATTGGCGGCTCGTTTGAATGCGTCGCCCCAACTCATCGAAGCCATGCTCGAACATCTACAGCGGAGCGGCCTGATCCAGGATTATGACAATTGCGGCGATGGTTGTCAGGGATGCAATGTCCGCGAGGCTTGTAATAAACAGGCGCAAAGCGCAATCCGTTTATGGCAAAGCAAAACCGAAGATTGATCGTGTTTCATCCCCACCATCCTGAATCAAACGAGATCGTGCGCGCCAAATGGCTTATTTGTTTTCAGGCAATTTCGCGCTCGCCCGATCTTCACTCAGGGATATAATCCAACAAAAGGAGTTACCATGGCAACCACAGTTCACGATCCCGTTTGCGGCATGGACATTGATCCCGCGACCGCCGCTGGCAAGTCTGAGTACAAAGGGCAGACTTATTACTTCTGCTCGCTCGGGTGCAAGAAATCCTTCGATAAGGAACCCGAGAAGTATCTTGGCAAAGCCGACGAACACGCACACCAACATTAAGTCACCCTTCCTCTCCTCGAAATGGCCTGTCCAAAAGATAGGCCATTTTGCTTATAATGAATCAGGCTGAAAATCGCTCGCACGCCTCGTCAAAACGATATACACTGTATGCAAAGAAGGTGACTATGACAACTCATGATATCGCGACGTCCGCGACGACGGGCTTCAACCC
The DNA here is from genome assembly GCA_964371065.1 of uncultured Anaerolineaceae bacterium. Lineage (GTDB taxonomy): Bacteria > Chloroflexota > Anaerolineae > Anaerolineales > Villigracilaceae > Denitrolinea. The sequence continues at coordinate 5,305 of CAYJLS010000214.1, forward strand.
CGAGCGGACTCTCACCCGCATCGAACTA
>CAYJLS010000215.1:0-5312 GCA_964371065.1 uncultured Anaerolineaceae bacterium
ACAAAAGGAGACAACATGACCAGCGAACTCACCAAAATCCGCTTCATGGCGGCCAACTACTCGAAACTGCAAGGGTTGCGGGTTATCCCCGTCGGGTTGTTTGTCTTGTTCACAGCAATTTGGGACAATGCCGGTTTGCAGGGAGATTTGAGCGGCCTGTTCTACTCCCTGATCGGATTAGTCCTGCTCACCTGGCTGGCAGATCGCTACTATGTCACAGCATTTGGGCGGATACAGCAAACATCCACTCAGAGCAAACGTGACCTGATCCTATCCATCGTCTCGATGGTGCTGGCATTCCCGGCCTACGCGTTCGACACGGCAAGGATATTGTCGATCAGCGTGTTTGGCCTGGTATTCGCCGCGATGATTTTATTCATGAATTTTTGGCAGTCGCGCGATTCCGCAAATGATCAATCGTTCGCCCGCTACCCGGAGAACCTGCTGTTCGCCCTCCTGCTCCTGGGATTCAGCCTCCTGCCCCTGGCCGGCCTGGACTGGTGGAAAACATTCGGGCTTCGATCCCTGGAGACAGGTATGATGACCGTCTTAGGGACTCTGCTCGTATTCATGGGGCTTTGGGGACACATCCGCTTTGTCCGCATTTTGAAATTAGCAGGAACAGATAACCGCTCTTTGGCATAAGGTCACTTTGTGGACCGCGCTTTTCAAAAAGGAGACTGAGATGCAAAACCAATATTCCAAAATCCATTTCATTGCCGCTAATTACTCACGCTTGCAAGGTCTGCGGGCGATTCCCGTGGGATTGCTGGTAGTCTATGTATCTGTATGGGCTTTGTACAATCAAGGTCCCACCGCCCATTTGAGCGAGCCAATTCTTGTTGCCGTTATAACATCCCTGCTCTACTTCCTGACCGACCGCTACTACAACCGCGTATTCGGACAAGTAAAACAATCGCCCAGCAAACGCAAGATAGAATTAATAGCATCGGTTACCATTGGCGGGCTGGCGCTCCTGGCATTCATACTCGACACGGCGCGCATTCTGCCAATCAGCGCACTTAGCCTGATATTTGCCGCTTGTTTTCTTGAATACTTCTGGCGAACCGATAAATCAGAATGGAGAAAAATTGTCATCTACTTTCCAGAGAATATCATCGCCGCCATTCTGGTCTCTGTCGCTGGCATCCTGCCTCTTTTTGGATTTTCGGTGTGGGAAGCCATCGGCATCAGGTGGCAAATTGTGGGCATGGTCATGCTCTTTGGGATCGCCATCATCATCACGGGGATTTGGGGACATATCCGCCTCATCCGGACTCTGAGGCTGGTGGAGGCGAAATCAAATGACGTCGCCCTTTGAGGAACTCGCCAACCTCGACAAGTTGATCCACGAACCGGCGCGGCTCGCGATCCTGACCGCGCTCTCGGCCTGCGAAAGCGCGGACTTCCTGTCCCTGCGGCGGCTGACGGGATTGAGCGACGGGAACCTGTCCGTCCACCTGACCAAGCTGGAGGAGGCGGGACTCGTAAATATCCAAAAACAATTTGTAGCCAAAAAGCCCAGTACCAAACTCAAAATCACGAAGAAAGGGCTTGTTGCAATTCAACATCACTGGGAGCAGTTGAACGCCATCAAACTAAACGCCGACGCCTGGCAAAACAAATGACGAGTGAGTGCGTCGCACCTACATGACAGGAAAAGCTCGTTTAACGGGATTCTGTTTTCACCGAGACTGGTCCGGTTTAGCAAGGTGCGACGCACTTTTTGAGCGTCACCACCCGATACATCCCACCCGCGATGCTCGGTTCGTTGCGCGTGATCTCGCAGGGACAATCTTTCAGCATGTCGCTCAGGCGGCGGTTGATGTCTGTGCCAAGCAAGGTGCTGAAAAGGTTGACGAACTTTCGGACGAGGGAGGGATTCTTCCCTTCGGGCAGAAACTTGTCGAAGATGACGGCGCGCCCACCGGGGCCCGACCTGAGGGCGCGCAGGGCGGACTCGAGACCGGCGTTCCCGTCGGGGATGAACGAGAGGATCAGGTTCAGGATGACCGCGTCAAAGGCGGACTCGTCCACGCGCAGGGTTTGGGCGTCGCCCCGAATCAATTTTACGGTGGCCGCACAACGGTCCAGTTTGAGGCGGGCTTGGGCGAGCATGTCGGGGCTGAGATCAATCCCGGTCGCGTCCACGCCTGAGGGAAGGAGGGGCAAGTCCGCGCCTGTCCCTACCCCGACGAGCAGGACGCGTTCGCCGGGTTGCAGGTTGAGCAAATCCATCGCACGCTTGCGTCCGGGCATGAAGATTCGATTGACCGTCGAATCGTAGATCGGCGCCCAGAGACGATAGATGAACTGGTTCCAGCGGTTCGTCATTTTCATGGAAGATATTTCTCATTCATCGTTTCCAGCGCGGCAGGAATGACGAGACGCGGTTGCAATACTCGACCCATTGCTCGCCAAATTCCGCGGCCAGCGCAGTCTCCTCGCGCCGCGCGCGGACAACCATCAGCGGCGCGAAACAGGCAAAATACACTGTCGTCCAGGTAGTGTAAATCAGCAGGCTTCCCAGCGCGGCCAGGATCAGTCCCGCGTACATCGGATGGCGCACAATGGCAAACGGTCCGCTTGTGATTAGTTGATGACCGGCAAACAATTGCGCGCCGAAGCCGGTCGAGACGAAGTAGTTCTTTCCGAGCGTCAGCCGCGCCCATACGAGGAGGAGCAACCCAGGGAAGCACAGCAAGGAGCCGAACACCAACATCCAAACGCGGGTGGAGGGCGCAACCGTCCAGGGCAGGGGATTCCAGCCAACGTAGGCGAGGCCGAAGAACAGCGCGGACGAAGCGAGATAAAACCACCAGGAACGGAGCCAGCTACCGGCGAGTCCGACCGTGCGTCCCATCTGGCGGCGAGTCCCGCGCCAGACTCCGTAGAGGACGATTCCCAGCGCGGAATAGGCCAGCAGTCCGCCCAGCCAGCGGACGATTAAATCAAAAAGCGAAATGTTCATCACGGCCTCCTGAACTCGATGCAAGACATGCAGCCTTTCCAAACACCGAAGACGCGCGGATCGAGACAGTCGGTAACCTCGCGGCGGCCCGTTTCTTCGTCCATGCCGATGTAGACAAACGCGATCTTCGAGAAAGCGCGATACGCCCACGAAAACAAATCGTACAGTTAAGCGCTGACCAATCTGCGCCGCCGTCCGAACTGACGACCCTGTTTTTTTTATTCCTTTGAAGTGATGTGTTCCACTCCTTGTTTGAACAAAGTGATGATGTGGGCATCCTCGACGCGGTAATAGACTTCCTTGCCATCCTTGCGCGCCACCACCAGCCGCATCTGACGGAGTCCGCGCATGTGATGCGACACCGCCGATTCGCTGATGCCCACCAGGTCCGCCAGCGCGCCGACATTTTTCTCGCCGCTCAGCAACGCGGACATGATCCGCACGCGGCTGGTATCGCTGAACGCTCGGAAGAGTTCCGCCACGTGCGCGGCGGAGTGTTCATCAAGGATGGAAACAGACATAAGGCAAACTCCTAAACGCAATATCTGAGTATATGTTCATATATCGAATTATACGCAAAGCAATTATTTAATCAAGAGGCAATTTTTGGAAGACCGATTCTGTTTTACCCCAACGTCATCGCGCACCCATCCGCGCGTGGATCGCTCCCCGCGCACAGCACGCCTGTGACCGGGTCGCGCAGGATCACCTGTCCCCTACCGAAGAGAGCACGCTCGTAGCCAGTGACTTTGTAAATGGGGTGTCCCAGTTTTTCCAAACCTGCAATCGTTTCATCGGGCATGCCTTCTTCGATGGCGACGCGTCCGCCTGAGGATTCCGCGTCAATGCAGAAGCGCGGCAGGTCGAGCGCGGACTGGGGGTCGAGGCCGTCGTCCACGAGCGCGGACAGAACCTGGACGTGTCCCTGTGGTTGCATGAATCCGCCCATCACCCCATACGAAGCAAATAAAGAGCCATCCGATTTGCGCGTCACCATTGCAGGAATAATTGTGTGATACGGTCGTTTACGCGGGGCGAGACAGTTCGGATGATTCGGGTCGAGGCTGAAATTGTGACCGCGATTTTGCAAGGTAAAGCCCCAGCCTTTGGGGACAATGCCCGTGCCGAATCCCATGTAGTTGCTGTTGATAAATGAACAAGCATTGCCCCACTGATCCACGACGCTGAGGTAGACGGTGTCGGAGGAGGAAACAGGAGTGCCGCGCTTAATATTGCGTGTTGCGTGTTGCGTGTTAATCAGTTTGCGGCGTTCTTCTGAATATTCTTTCGAGAGAAGTTGGGCGAGGGGAATGTTGTTGAAGGCGGGGTCGGAGACGTACCAGCGCGCGTCGGCGAAGGCGAGGCGGAGGGACTCGATCATCAGGTGAAGTTTTTCGGGGGAGAGCGACGCGAGGGAAGCGATGTCGAATCCTTCGAGGATGTTCAACGCCAGGAGCGCGGCGAGTCCTTGTCCGTTGGGGGGACATTCGTAGACGCGCAGTCCGCGATAGTCGGCAGAAATGGGATTCTCCCACGTGGACACATGCTCCGCGAGATCGGACTCGGTCATGCGTCCGCCGACCTGTTTGAGAACCGCGACAATGGCCGCGGCGATCTCGCCTTCGTAAAACGCGGCTTTCCCTTTTTCCGCGATGACTGAAAACGTGCGCGCCAGCCCAGGGTTGCGGAAGATCTCGCCAGGCTCGGGGCCGCGACCGTCGAGGGTCAGTTCGTGACCGTTCGGCGCGGACTGGAGTTGACGGCCCGCGCCGCGCTTCCAAAACCACGAGGTGAGCGGCGCGACGGGAAAACCGTCGCTGGCGTGCCGAATGGCAGGGACGAGGATGTCGGCCATCGGGAGCGAGCCGTGTTTTTCAACGAGGTCGAACCAGCCCGCGCACGCGCCAGGGACAGTGACCGTGTGCGCGTGGAACGGAGGCAATTCGTCGGTGATGCCGTCCTGCGCGAGTTGATCGAGGCTGAACGCGGCGGGCGCGCGGCCAGAGCCGTTGAGCGCGGTGACTTGTTTGGTATCCGCGTCGAAGTACAGCGCGAACATGTCGCCGCCGATGCCCGTGGAGGTCGGCTCGGTGACGTTGAGCGCGGCGGCCGCAGCGACTGCAGCATCCGCGGCATTGCCACCGAGTGCGAGCATTTCCAATCCAGCGGCAGTGGCAAGAGGTTGGGAAGTGGCGACGATTCCGTCGCGGCCATAAACGGGGGAACGGCGGGAAGTGAATGAGGAAGTGGGCATTGTGTTCTCCAATTCTGTACACGGATAAACGCGGATCCTTCGGCGGATTCACACGGAAAGAAATTTTAAAAAAAATCCGTGCTCGTC
>CAYJLS010000216.1:0-5233 GCA_964371065.1 uncultured Anaerolineaceae bacterium
GAAGACGTGATCACCATGTCCATCGAAGCGGCCAAGAACGCCCTCGCCCGCGCGGGAATCGCCGCGACCGAGTTGCGCGCCATCTGGGTCGGGTCTGAGTCGCACCCGTATGCGGTCAAACCCAGCTCCACCGTCGTAGCGGAAGCGATCGGCGCGTCGGCCAGCATCCAGGCGGGCGACTGGGAATTCGCCTGCAAAGCGGGGACGGAGGCCATCGTCGCCGCGATGGGATTCGTCGGTTCGAAGATGGCCGACTATGCGCTCGCCATCGGCATGGACACCGCCCAGGGCAAGCCAGGCGACGCGCTCGAGTACACCGCTGCGGCGGGCGGCGCGGCCTTCATCATCGGTCCCGCCGAGAACGCACTGACCACCATCAACGCCTCCTATTCCTACGTCACCGACACGCCCGACTTCTGGCGGCGCGAGTACCAGAAGTACCCCGAGCACGGTGTCCGCTTCACGGGCGAACCTGCCTACTTCCATCACATCACCTCTTCATCGAAGACGCTGATGGAAGCGCTCGGCACCACCGCCAAGGATTACAAGTGGGCGGTTTTCCACCAGCCCAACACAAAATTTCCCCAGCGCGCCGCGCAAATGCTCGGATTCACCGCTGAACAGATCGCGCCTGGACTGCTCGTTCCCGTCATCGGCAACACCTACTCGGGATCGTCCATCATCGGGCTGACCGCGATTCTCGACATCGCCCAGCCTGGTGACCGCATCCTGCTCGCCTCCTTCGGGTCTGGGGCTGGCTCCGACGCCTTCGACCTGACCGTCACCGACAAGATCACCGAACGCCAGGGCAAAGCCACGAAGACCCAGGAATACATCGCGCGGCGGACGGAGATCGACTACGCCACGTACGCGCGGATGAGGGGCAAGATTACGATGAAGTGAGGCAGGTATACAGGTACACACGTAGACAGGTAAACATGTGTGGAATCCAAATACCCTAGCCTCCCGTCATTGCGAGGAGCGAACGGAGTGAGTGACGAAGCAATCCCCCGCGCGGACGAGGAGATTGCTTCGGGGAGAACACCCTCGCAATGACGGATGAAAAGTTGTGAGCGCGCTTATAATCTTTCCCAGTGAGAACACCATGCCAAAATTAACCATTCAAACCCTTTGCAAAGAAGCCGCTTCGTTTTCCGCGGTTCAATCAAAGACTCCCGAAAAATCCTTATTCAGCGTCACGGACGGGAAAGCAGTTGGCACATTTCTCGAACACAAATTCCGCGACTACTTGAAGAGCCAATATGAGTTTGAAGAGGGAAGTTCGGACAATGAAATTGCTTTTCCTGTGTTAATGGTTGATGTGAAAGCGACTTGCATCACAAGGCCAGAGTCTTTCGTCCCTTTCAAGTCCGCAAGACAAAAAGTTTACGGATTAGGATATTCTCTCTTGGTTTTCATCTACGATGAAATTGAAAGTAGTGCAACGAAAGCCATCACCCTAAAAATCCAAGATGTGATTTTTGTTGAAGCCGAACATACAGCAGATTATCAATTGACGCTCAACCTTCGCAAACTACTTGAGGCGGGAGGAAATCGAGACGAAGTTTTTGATTACCTTCTAAATCTGAATTTGCCTGTTGAAGAAATCGGCCTCAACAATTTGGCAGATGAAATTATCAGCAATCCCCCTTCGCAGGGCTTTTTAACAATATCTACCGCATACCAGTGGCGGTTATATTTCAGTCGCGCTATTGAGCGCGCGGGATTCGAGCAAGGTGTTCTCAACCTTCTTCTTGCGTCCGTTTGAAAAATCACCAGATTATTTGAAACAATCTGTCTCTTTGCCAAGACATCGCGACTCATATGCCATGAATGACGAACCAGAAAATGTCATAAGACAGCAAATTCTTGAAATAGAAAAAACTATCGTTCCATCTTTCAGCAATCAACGCCGATTAGAATTAATTGAATTGGCACGAGCGATGGATTATTTTTTTGTTGGACGTAATTTCTATTCGGAATGGGCAAAATCAAAGGAGGCTGAATCTCACGCGCATCTAATTTCTTTTGGCCTACACAAAGCACTATCTCTTGCATTGGACGAGTCAAGCAAACTAGAAGGCACACCTCTTTTTCGCTCTACGCCAAGTCTGCAAAAATGGGCGAATTCTGTTTTGGCTTTATGTGGGCAAATTGGATATTGCGAACATTTGCTTGAACTTCAGCGCGTGGGCTTGATAGAGATAACTGAAACCGCCCCGAATCACTACCATGCTTATCCAGCAACAAAATCCTATGGGGTTGAGTCGTTTGAAAGGGAAAATGCTGTTTGGTTAAAAGACCTCATAGCAAAACATAACCAAAGAGTAGCAGACGCACTAAAGGCAAACAGTAGCGCAGTGAAAAAGATGATGAGTGAGCGCGTTAAAACATGGAGGACTCATTTCATACAGTACGCGACAGCACCAGAGATCGACGCTTATTACGAAGCAGAAGGGACAATGCTTGCTCAACTAATGCTAGGACATGATAATTTTCCCCCAGAAACGAAATTCGGTGGTCAAGAATTTAGTCTCTATTGTGCCGCTACAGCCGTATTTATTGGTTGGTCAAGCAAACATCTTGGATTTGGTTTTGAACTTCTAAAAAAACATCCTGAATTAGATCCCCGCAATATCTTTACTATAACGATTCCGTTGGAGAATGAGGTGGGTTGGCTTTCCCATATTTTGGGTGTTGAAACTTCAATCGCCAAACAAGTGATTGAAGCAGTTACTCTTACCACCGAGAATAAGCAGGAACATTGTTCTGTTGCAGGAAATCTCATTACGCCAGTGTTTATTGAAATCGGTAGAGAAAAATTGCTTCGACCTTTGTGGGGGAGCCAGAGCGAACCATTTATGTTTCTTCTTCGAGAGTTGCGGCGTCCGTATCGGTCAGAGTGGGATAATGCTGTAAATTTTCGCGAGAAAGTGTTTCGAGATAATTTTTACGCCCTGTTTCAATCGCAACGTTTTTACAAGTTGGAACGAAATGCTTTAATAAAAAGTGGAAAGGCGGTTATTACCGATGTTGACGCTTTGATCTTTGACCGACAAACTGGTGAAGTTGGAATTTTCCAATTAAAGTGGCAAGATTACATTGGGAATTCAATGCGAGAAAGAGAAAGCAAAAAAGAGAACTTGTTAAAAACGGGCAATCAGTGGGTTGAAAAAGTCTTTAACTGGCTTTCAAGTACAGATGTTGATACTCTCGCACAGATCCTCGGCATAAATAAAAATGATGGTGAGAAAATAAAATCATTTAGAGTGTTTATGCTTGGGCGAAATTCTGCTTTCTTCTCGGGCGATTGGAAGCCAGATATAAGAGCAGCCTGGGGAATGTGGTATCAAGTCCTTCGGTGCATGAACGATTTGCGAAACTACGACAATCCAATAGAGTATCTTTTTCAGGAACTACAAAAAGACTCTCCACTCAATAAACCATCTCCAGAACTTGATTTCCACGAAGTACAGGTAGGCGACATAATGATTTCCATGAGTTCGCCAAACACTTGAGAATTTTAGATACACGTCACCGTTTACCTGTGTACGTGTGTACCTGTCTACCTGCCTCCAATTACCATTTACCACCTATCAAAGGACTCCATGACCGACATCATCCTCGCAGGCCTCGGCCAAACCGACGTTGGCGAACACTGGGACATTGGTCTCCGTGAACTCGCCTTTACCGCCATCGAAGCCGCGCTCAAAGACGCGGGCGGATTGAAACCCCAAGCCATGTACGTTGGCAATATGCTGGCTCCCAACCTTTCGCGGCAGGCGCATCTCGGCGCGCTCCTCGCCGACTTTGCGGGGCTGACGGGCATCGAAGCCGTCACCGTGGAAGCCGCGGGCGCGTCGGGCGGCGCGGCGCTTCGTCAGGGTTACCTCGCCGTCAAAAGCGGGCTGGTGGACGTGGCGCTCGTTGTCGGCGTGGAGAAGATGACCGACCAGGTCGGCGCGGGCGTGGAGGAGGCCCTCGCCACCGCGGCCGATAGCGACTACGAGTCGGTGCAGGGTCTCACCCCCACCGCGCAGGCTGCGCTCCTTATGCAACGCTACATGCACGAATACAACGTTCCCGCGGACGGCTTCGCGGGTTTTGCGCTCACCGCCCATGCCAACGGCGCGGGAAACCCACACGCCATGTTCCGCAAGGCCATCAAAGCCGAGACCTACGCCAAGGCGGAAATGGTGTGCGAGCCGCTCAACATGTTCGACGCCGCGCCCAACGCGGACGGCGCGGCCGCGCTCGTTCTGACTCGCCGCGACCTGCTCCCGTCCGATTGGCCGCACCCACTCGTGAAGATCGCCGCCTCCGCCAACGCGTCCGACACGCTGGCACTCCACGATCGCAAGGACCCGCTTTTCTTCGAGGCGGCTTACATCGCCACGGGCAAAGCCATCAAACAGGCGGGCATCACCCTCGACCAAATTGACTTCTTCGAGTACCACGACGCCTTCAGCATCTACGCCGCGCTCTCATTGGAATCCAGCGGATTTGCGATTCGCGGCGCGGGCTGGAAGATGGCCGCAGACGGTCGCATCGCTCTTGTTGCGCCAGCAGTTGAACTGCTGGCGAACCAGCACCTGCCCTGCGCGACGATGGGCGGACTCAAAGCCCGCGGCTTCCCCGGCGGCGCTACGGGCGTGTACCAGGCAGTCGAAGCAGCGACCCAGCTCAGGGTCCGGGCGGAAGCGTGCCAGATCGCGGGCGCGAAGTACGGCTTGATTCAGTCGCTCGGCGGGCCCGCGTCCACGGCAGTTGTCCACATTTTAGAAAGATTGAAAGTCTGATAGCGTTTGAGAGTCGCGCCCAATAGAATTGGCTCGTACCTACAAGGAGACAAAATGGAAATTTCAAGACACTGGCGACTCAAACAACAACGATATGCGCTCATGGGTGAAGTTTGTCCGCATTGCGACGCGAAAATTTTCCCACCCCGCGATGTCTGCCCGGAATGCAAGGGCGAAGCGAAAGAGCCGTTCGCTTTCAGCGGCAAAGGCGAGATTTATTCGTATACCACTATTTATGAAGCCCCCAGCGGCTATGAAGCGAACGCGCCCTACACCGTGGCGCTTGTCAAGTTGAACGAAGGCCCGATGATCACCGCACAGTTGACGGATGTGGATCAGCAGGCTGTCCAGATCGGCATGCCCGTGGAGATGGTGACGCGCAAGTTGCGCGATGATGGGGATGAGAGAGGGATGATCGTGTATGGGTATAAGTT
>CAYJLS010000217.1:0-5181 GCA_964371065.1 uncultured Anaerolineaceae bacterium
CATTTCCTTTGATCATGCTTAAATCTAAATTTTCCGCTGATTTTGCGAACCTGGCTTCCATCCGCGATTTTGTCGGCAAGGCGGCGGAACGGGCCGGCCTTTCCGGCAAGGATGTCTACGCGGTCCAACTGGCCGCGGACGAGGCCTGCTCCAACGTCATCGAACACGCCTACGCGGGCATCCCCGACGGCGAAATCGAACTGGTCTGCGACGCGCAGGCGGGGCAGGTCACTGTCGTCATTCACGACCACGGAAAAATATTCGACATCACCAAAGTCCGCCCGCCGAACCTGAATGGGAACCTGGGTGAGCGTGAGATCGGCGGCTTGGGGGTCTTCCTGATCCACAGGTTGATGGACGAAATCCGTTTTGAATCTTCCCTGGAGGGCGGCAACACGCTCACCATGATCAAAAGAAAATCGGTGGACGCATGACCGCGGCTGTTGACCATGGTTCCAACTCCTCTGAGTGGCGCAACCTGGCCAGCCTGGGAGAACAACTGGCGGGCGCGGACTCCCTGTCCGCGCAACAGGCGCGCATCCTGCAAATGACCCGCCGCCTGGTGGATGGGCGCGTCTCGCTCTGGCTGGACGAGAAGCTGTTCCGCCTGCCCGACCGGGAGCATCCTCCCCTGTTCGCCTCCGACCCGCCGCCCGGCGGGTTGCGCCGCGCCTGGCAAAGCGGAAAGATCAGCCGTTCCGACAAAAAAGCCAAAACCCACTGGGTCTCCCTGCCCATTGCGGACCAGGGCATGGTGCTGGGCGCGCTCCAGGTGAACCGCGCCAAACCGTTTCGCCCCGGAGAACTCGACACGCTCGAGGGGCTTTCTTCCATCGCCGCCATCGGGCTGTACGCTTCGCATCGCGCCGCGGTGGAACGTTTCCGCCTCGAGCAGTTGAACCTCGTCCGCCGGGTAAGCGCGCAGATCGCCAATGTGCTGGAACTGGACGAGCTCGCCCGCCGCGTGACCGAGCTCATCCAAAAGACGTTTAACTATTATTACGTGGCCTTCTTCACGCTCAAGCCGGGCGCGGGGTCGCTGCGCTTCCGCGCCAGCGCCTCCGCGCCGCGGCCGTGGCGCAGGAAAAAGTCCATCATCGTGGAGGCCGGCCTGGGTCAGGGATTGATCGGGGAGGCCGCCCAAAGTGGGGAACGCCAGCTCAGCGACGAGGTCCGGCAGGATCCGCGCTATCGTTTTGTCAATCTCCTGCCTGAGACCCAGTCCGAAGTCGCCCTGCCGCTCAAAATCGAAGAGCGCGTGCTGGGCGTGTTGGATGTGCAAAGCGACCAGCCGCATGCCTTCCATCCCAACGACCTGCTCGTGCTGGAAGCGCTGGCCGACACGATCGCCCGCGCGGTGGAGGGCGCGCGCCTCTATAGCGACCTGCGCCGCCGCGCCGACCAGTTGGGACTGATTGCCGAAGTCAGCAACGGCGTGAGCTCCTCGCTTGACCTGGCCGAGTTGATGCGCAACGCCGCGCAACTCATTCAGAAACAGTTTGGCTATCCTTTTGTCCACATGTTTTCGGTGCATCCCAACCGCCGCACGATTGAATACGAGGCCGGCAGCGGACGGCGGAGCAAACACCTGCAGGGATTCGCCTTCCCGCTCGATGAATCGCAGGGCATTATCCCGTGGACGGCGCGCAATGGGCAGACCGTGCTCGCCAACGACGTGACGCAGGAGCCGCGCTATCGTCCCTCGCCCCTGCCGCCCAACGATATCCGCGCCGAGTTGTGCGTGCCGCTGGTCTTCGATGAGAAAGTGGTCGGCCTGCTCGACATCCAGACCGACCGCGCCAATGCTTTCACCGAAGACGACCGGTTGATCTTCGAAGCCGTAGCCGATGTCATCGCGGCCGCCATCCACAACGCCGACCTGTATCGCACCGAGCAATGGCGCCGCCGCGTGGCCGACAGCCTGCGCGAAGTGGCGGGCCTGCTCTCCGATAACGTCGGCCTCGACGAATCCCTGCATGCCATCCTGACGGAACTTGGCAACAACCTGCCGATTGATATTTCCGCCATCTGGTTGCTGGGCGATGAAGACCTCTACCTCGCTGCCTGCTCCAACTGCGACATCAACACGCTCGAACAGGCGCGTTACGATTATCCCGAAGCCTCCGCCGCGATGATGTCTGCCCTGCTCGCGCCGGAACCGATCATTCGCAAACACAGCGATCCTCCCTGGCCCGCGGGCATCGCGGCGGGATTTGGCGCCGAGTATTCAGCCATCGCCGCGCCCCTGCGTATCGGCGATCAGCCGCTGGGCATCATCACGCTCGCGCATCACACCGCCGGCCGTTACGGCCACGAAGCCCAGAACATGCTCTCCACCTTCGCCAGTTACGCCGCGGTCGCCATCGAAAATACGCGTCTCTACGACCAGGCGCAGGAACAGGCCTACGCCTCCGCGGCCCTCTTGCAGGTGGCTCAGGCTGTCGTCAGCCTGAGCGATCTTAACGAAATCCTCGACGCCATCGTCCGCATCCTGCCCATCCTCGTCGGTGTGCATCGCGCCGTGCTTTACCTTTACGACTCCGAACGTGACCGCTACCTCCCCGCGCAGGCCTACGGCTTCGACGAGGCCGACGAAGCGACCTTCCAGCGCGCCCTCGCCCCGGGCGAATTCCTCCTGCTGGATGCCGCCTGCGAATCCAACCGCTCCATCGCGCGGACGTTGGAGGTGGATTCCACGCCCGAGACCTGGTTCCACCTCACGCCTCACGCGGACGATGAGGCGGGTTCCGTTTATTCGGGCGAAGCTCCCCTGCTGGTGGTTGTCCCGCTCTCGATCAAGAACGACCTCTTCGGCGCGCTGGTGATCGAGGAGTCCCCTGGCGGACTGCGCTTCCGCGCGCGCCGAGTCGAGATCGTCAACGGCATCGCACAACAGGCCGCGCTTGCCATCCAGAACGACCGCCTGCAAAAAGAGATGGTGTCGCGCGAACGCCTCGAGACCGAAGTCCAACTCGCCCGCCAGATCCAAAAGACCTTCCTGCCCGAGGCCTTGCCCATCCATCCGCACTGGCAGATGTCTGCCCGCTGGCGGACGGCGCGCCAGGTGGGCGGCGACTTCTACGACGTGATCGAACTGCCCCCTCCGGGCAACCGCCTCGGCCTTTTCATCGCGGACGTAGCCGACAAGGGCATGCCCGCCGCCTTGTTCATGGCGCTGACGCGCACTCTCATCCACGCCGCGGTCAAGGAGACCTCCTCGCCCGCCGAAGCATTGCGCCGCGTCAACGAATTGCTCCTGCCTGACACAAAACAGGGCATGTTCGTCACGGCGGTTTATTCCGTGTTGGACCTGACCACAGGCGAGTTGACCTATGCCAACGCGGGCCACAACCCTCCGTTGTGGGTGCGCCGCGACTCGGTCGAGCGGCTGACGCGCACGGGCGTGGCGCTCGGCGCCTCCGAAGACGCGCACATGACCGAGCGGACGATCCAACTCGCGGAGGGGGAGTCGCTCCTGCTCTACACCGACGGCCTGACCGAAGCCTTCAACCTCGAAGGCGACATGTTTGGCGAGGAGCGTCTCCTGCGCGCCCTCGGCTGGCAGGCATCCATCTCAGCGGACGATATGATCAAAATGGTGGAATCCGCCCTCGACGATTTCGCGGGCGCCGCGCCGCCTTCGGATGATCTGACTATGCTGGCGGTGAGGCGGGTGTAATTGATCCATAACCCAGGTTTCCGCCGAAGGCGAGAAACCTGGGTTATGGAGTTATCTGGTGTAAAATTGCCCTGTGAAAATCTATCTCGATACCAGCGTCTATAATCGTCCATTCGATGATCAAACCCAGCCGCGAATTTGGTTTGAAACTCTTGCCCTGGCGGTGATTTTGCAGTTTGTTGAGGCGGGTGATGCGACGCTTGTGAATTCATCGGTTTTGGAGTTTGAGAATAGCCGCAACCCAATTTCCGCGCGAAGGGATTGGATGCAAAAATGTCTGACCCAGGCGTCGGTGTACCAGCTGGTCAACGAGTCGATTCGCAAACGGGCTGAGGAATTGGAGAAAAATGGGTTGAAGGCGATGGATGCCTTGCATGTGGCTTGTGCAGAGTTCGTCGGTGTGGATTATTTTCTTACTTGCGATGATCGTCTATTGAAAAAACAAAAGGCCATCCATGTTCAATGCAAGAACCCACTTGATTTTGTTCAAAAGATTATTGGAGAGCAACCATGACCATCCATATTCCCAGTGAACGACAAATTATTCAGGAAGCCACCCGCGTTATTATGAAGCACATGAGTCCTTCCAAAGCAACGCGGTTTTGGGCGTCCTGGCAGGCGGGCGAGGGAGATTACCTTATCCTTCGCGAACAACTTTTCAAGGGTGAGACAGTCGCATCTCTTTACAGGCAAATTGAAGAATTCCAGAAAAAGAAGCCGAAAAAGTAGTTTCGTTTGGGCCGTTATGCTCCGGTTTTGCGGAAGATGATTTGATGTTACTTACAACGAGACGGTGGTAACCTTTTACATCCTTTTTACATCCCCGCCACACTCCCCTAACCTGGCAATTTTATACTGACAGCATCAACAACCAAGGAGGTTGACCCATGAAAACGATGCTGTTCAAAAAAATGACTTTGGCCGTGCTGGCGTTTGTCCTCATCCTGGCCGCGTTCCCGTTGACAGGTGTCTTCGCCGCAGGGCAGAACGAAACGCCGACCCCGCCTGCGGATGAATACCCGCGCATGGAGAGAATCTGGGCGCGCATGAACCAGCGCTACGAGCGTCTCGGCCAATTCTTCGACAAATCCGATGAACTCGCGGACAAGGCCGACACGATGATTGAGCGCCTCAAGGAGGCGGGCGAGCCGACCGCCGAACTGGAAGCCGCGCTCGCCGCCTACCTGAAGGCGGTCAGGCAGGCGCAACCGATCTACGAGTCCTGCAAGGGGATTGTCGCCTCGCACAAGGGCTTCGACTCCGACGGCAAAGTGACCGACCCCGCGCAGGCCATCCAGACCATCGGAGACTTGGGCTCCAAGTTGATGGAAGTCCACGAGGCCATGAACGGTACGGCCAGGGACCTGGTCGAGCTGATGAAATCCATCCGCGACGCGCATCGTCTCGCCGTTACGTCCACCCCGTCTTCTGCGGGTGGCGCGCCCTAAGTAGCCGTGTAAAAATAACTTCCCGATTTCAAAGTTCGCGAGCAGTTGCACCCC
>CAYJLS010000218.1:0-5174 GCA_964371065.1 uncultured Anaerolineaceae bacterium
GTCAGCAGTCCAACTGCTGACGGAAACACGGAACTTATTTTTACACAAGTCCTTATTAACGAGGTGAATCATGTTCCGTTCCAAACTCCCTTCCTCCGAAATCACGCCTAAAAATGTATATCTCTCGCGCCGCGACTTTATGAAAGCGGCGGGGATCGCCGGCGCAGGCGCGCTGCTCGCCGCCTGCGCACCAAATTCGGCAACCGAATCGGCTCCCGCGTCCCCTTCCGCGGACACGCCCAACTCGCTGGAAGACATCACGAACTACAACAACTACTACGAATTCAGCACGGACAAGCAGGCGGTCGCGCCGCTCTCGAAGGATTTCCAGACCCGTCCCTGGGACGTGGAAGTCGGCGGCCTGGTCAACAACCCCAAAACCTACGCCATCGAAGACCTGCTCAAGAAATTCCCGCAGGAGGAACGCGTCTACCGCCTGCGCTGTGTGGAAGCCTGGAGCATGGTCATCCCGTGGATGGGCTTCCCGCTCGCCAAACTGCTGGCCGAAGCCGAGCCGACCTCGGACGCGAAATTTGTCCGCTTTGAGGCCGTCCTCGACCCGGAGCAGATGCCCGGACAGAAAAGTCCCTTCTACGACTGGCCCTACCAGGAGGGATTGCGCCTCGACGAGGCCATGCACGAACTGACCCTGCTCGCCAGCGGCCTGTACGGCGAAAGCCTGCCCAACCAGAACGGCGCGCCGTTGCGTCTCGTCGTCCCGTGGAAGTACGGATTCAAATCCATCAAGGGCATCGTCAAGATCGAACTGACCGACACGCAGCCGTCAACTTTGTGGTCTACCGCCTCGCCTGATGAATACGGCTTCTACTCCAACGTCAACCCGAATGTTTCGCACCCGCGTTGGTCGCAGTCCAGCGAACGGCGCATCGGCGAACTCACCCGCCGCCCAACGCTGATGTTCAACGGGTATGAGGAAGAAGTGGCGCATCTTTACGAGGGCATGGATCTGGCGAAGGATTATTAGTGAGGCGTAGACAGGTACACAGGTACACAGGTACACAGGTACACAGGGACACACGACTGATTACTGATTACTGATCTAGCCACCTGACACTTTGTTCAAAAAGCACCCCGTTGGTCGAGTAGGCGGTGCTCTTCCGCCGTATCGAGACCAACGTACCGGCAAACTACCCGCAAATGTGGTCTCGATACGCCCCAAGAAAAGCACTTGGGGCTACTCGACCACCGGCATCTTGAAACTGTCAGGTAGCTAGATTACTGATTACTGATTACTGATGACTGCCCTCCTCAAACGCTATACCCTCCTCCAACTCCTCATCCACCTCGGCGCGTGGTTTCCGATTGTGCGGCTGTTGGTGGAAGCGTTCACGCATGACTTGTCCGCCAACCCGATCCAACACATCGAGCAACGCACGGGACGCGCGGCCATCACGCTGTTGTTCCTCTCGCTGTCGGCCACGCCGCTCCACAGTCTCTTCGGTTGGAAGGAACCGCTCCAACGTCGCCGCGCACTGGGACTGTACGCGTTCATGTACGCAACCATCCACGTTATCATCTTTGCGGATCTGGATTACGGCCTGGCCTGGAGTCAAATCGCCGAGACCGTCCTCCAAAAACCCTACATCCTCGTCGGAGCGCTGGCGTTCCTGATGCTCATCCCGTTGGCCGTCACCTCCTTCGATGTTTGGAAAGTGCGCCTCAAGAAAAACTGGAAACGCCTGCATAAAACGATCTACGCCATCGCGCCGCTGGCTGTTTTGCATTACGCCTGGGGCAAAAAAGGGAACTTCTTCGCCCTGCAAGGCGACATCCTTCTCCCCCTGATCTATGGACTCGTCTTTCTTCTGTTGATGCTCCTGCGCATCCCCGCGCTGAGACGATTCATCGCCTCCGCGCGCACCCGCTGGCGGGTCCCGTTTGCGAAGCGGGTCGCGGCACCGGAGGGTGCGTCGCACCTACCCGACTAGACTCTTCCGTTAAACGGGACGAGTCCCATCGTGGAGATTCGTCCCATTTTGTTGGGTGCGACACACTCCTCGCTAAAACAAGCCGCGCAGGACGAGCAGGAATCCCACGATTGCGAGCGGAATTCCCACGATGGCGCCGACCACCGTCAGGCTGACGAGGATGCCCGCCAGCATCAGCGCGAGTCCCAGGATCACGGCCACCAGCCGTCCCGTCAACGCGACGATGCCCGCGATCAATTTCCACAGGGCGACAAACGGCCAGGCATACAAGGGAATGGATTTTTTGGTTTCAGACATTTGATCTCCTTTTGTATGAATCTACGCCCAATCTCTGGAAAGGACGCGCCGAAAAACAGCGTGATATAATGCCCCGCATGGAACAAACACCCCTTCCTTCCGATACTGTTATCTTCAAGCGCAGTTACTTTTACTCGGTACTGGTCGTCTTGGCATTTGCCGCCGGCATTTTCGTGGGCTACCTGGCCTGGGGACGCGCAGGCGGCACATCCCCGTCAGCCGCAAACAATAATCAACCCGCCGCGGCGGGCGCACCCCGCCGCTACGACATCCCCACCAAAGGCTTCTACAGCATCGGCCCGGCGGATGCGCCCATTACCCTCGTTGAATTCAGCGACTATCAATGCCCGTATTGCCAGCGCTGGCACGATCAGGTCTACGACTCGCTGATGGCCGCCTACCCCGGCCAGATCCGCCTTGTCTATCGCAACCTGCCGTTGACGCAACTCCACCCGCAGGCCATGAACGCCGCCGAGTCATCCCTGTGCGCGGGCGAACAGGATGCCTACTGGCAATATCACGACAAACTGTTCGAGAACTCCCAACTGTTGAGCGACTCCCTCTACGCATCGCTCGCCGCGGACCTCGGGCTGGACGCGGCCGCCTTCAATGCCTGCATGACCGAACACAAATACAAGTCCCAAATCGAGGCCGACATGCAGTTCGCCATTGATCTGGGCGTGCAGTCCACGCCGACCTTCTTCATCAACGGGCTGGCCCTTGTCGGGGCGCAACCGCTGAGCAGTTTCCAGCAGGTCATTGACGATGAACTGGCTGGAAAAATCCCCTAACAAACCCAAAGGGCGACCATCATCTGGCCGCCCTTTTTTTGTAGCGCAAACTGATCCATTTGCGTTTGTAGCGCAAATTGCCAATTTGCGTTACAGGCAGGAGGAACATGAAAAAATTCGTCGCCGTGGCTGGAAATATCGGGGTTGGAAAATCCACGCTGGTGGGCATGTTGTGCGCCAAACTGGGCTGGGAGCCGTTCTACGAGCCGGTGGCCGAGAATCCCTACCTGGCGGACTTCTACCGCGACATGACCGCCTGGTCCTTTCACTCGCAGGTCTTCTTCCTGACCCATCGCCTGAAAGCGCACCATGAACTGGCCCAGCGTCCGGCTTCCGTCATCCAGGACCGGAGCGTGTACGAGGATGCCGAGATCTTTGCCCAGAACCTCTTTTTGCAGGGACACATCCGTCCGCGCGACTACCAGACCTACCGCGAACTCTACGAGACCGTGCTGTGCTTCCTGCCGCCCCCGGACCTGGTCATCTACCTGCGCGCCTCCGTCCCCACCCTGCTGGGACGCATTTCGCGCCGCGGCCGCGACTACGAGCGCGACATCACCCCCGCATACCTGTCCAGCCTGGATCAATTGTACGAAAACTGGCTGGGCGGATTCAGCCTCTGCCCGGTGTTGACCGTCCCCGGCGACGACCTGGACTTTGTGGCGCATCCCGGCCACCTGAATTTGGTGGTGGCAAAAATGCAGGAAAAGTTGACCGGCAAGGAGGAGGTGGTCTTCGCCCCGGACGAGGTGGCAAAAGCCGCACAGGATTGAGGGGAAAGGATGAAATCGCGTCTACCTACTCACTGGTAAATCACCGGCCACTTGCCACTTTCTTCGGGAATCCAGATTTCATCTCCCTCGCCAGGCAAAGAATCCCAGTAAGAACGGTTCCAGATGCCAAGGCCGCTCTCCTCGCATTCAGCCAGGATGAATTCTTCGGGAATGGAATCCGGCAACAGGCAGACAAAGGCGGGGGGACCGCCCGATGTGGACGGAGTCTGCTCCCCCGTCAACGAGTTGGGCTGGCCGGGCATCGGGAAACAGCGTTCCAGCCACGAGCCGTACCCGTCCACATAGCGGCAAATCGAGACATCCACTGATTTGACGACGGGGTATTTGTATGAGTCAACCACAGAGTTGTTCGAGGCGCGCATCAAGTAGACGGTATCGCCGGAATCGTTCAGCAGGATGCCGGTCTCGGAACCGTAGAAGACGGCTTTCTCGCCCGGTTTGAGGGTCTGGCTTGGCAGGGTGAATCCATTCCAGATTAATTTTCCGTTCGCGTCCAGTTCATAATCGTCCAGTTTGTAACCGCTCAAGTTGACGTCCACCGTACCGGAGTTAATCACTTCGATGAATTCATCATAAATATCCACCGTGCCGTCGTTGTTCCAGTCCGTGCCGGCGCGCGCCAGGATTTCATTGAGTACCAGGAGGGGCACAGGCTGGAGGTTTGGAAGCGGCGTGCGCGTGGGCGTGCGTGTGGATGTGGGGCGCGGCGTAGCGGTCACGTTATAGGCCCAGTTGTCGTGTTTGGGTGTGCCTTTGATTGCATTGCTGCTTGCATCCAG
Organism: uncultured Anaerolineaceae bacterium; assembly: GCA_964371065.1. Lineage (GTDB taxonomy): Bacteria > Chloroflexota > Anaerolineae > Anaerolineales > Villigracilaceae > Denitrolinea. The sequence continues at coordinate 4,611 of CAYJLS010000218.1, forward strand.
TCCCCATTTCGGATTGGCGCCGGTATGCGTGAAGTAATTGGTTTCCTCGTCGCTGATCAGGTTCTTGCGTTCCATGCTCCCATAAGTGGAACTGCTCCCGGCCGGCCAGGGTTTGATAGTGCCGGTGGTGGTCAGGGAGCCATTTACATAATCAACGGTTTGGTTTTTCGTATTAATATTACAATAGGAAAGCGTGGAACAGAGAAGCAAAATCTCACCTGAATTGTACAAACTACCCTGATAAATCATCCCTTCGCCAGGACTATTATCGCTGGTGATGTCTGAGACCGTATTATCGTTGCCCGCCTCCAGCAAAAAGTATCCGCTCGTATTTTTTGGTTCGATGGAGGTACGCGGGTCAATGTAATGATCCGTCAGGTCAATATCGAGGTTGAGCACAAAATCCGTACCGTTATAGCGGTAAGAACGCAACCGCCAGCCATCCAAGTTGACCCTCGCATTGGTGGTATTGTACAACTCGATCCATTCGTCACTGCTGGAGGCGGCGGTTCCCATCCAGGCCACCTCGGTGATGACGACCGTTTTGAGCGAAGTGCGGGTGGG
>CAYJLS010000219.1:0-5142 GCA_964371065.1 uncultured Anaerolineaceae bacterium
GTATCGGCGGTGGGGTGGGCAACCACCCCACCGACCGAAATTTTCACCGCGAAGAACGCGAAGAAAACCTTCGCGATTTTAAACTTTCCTTCGCGGCCTTCGCGTCTTCGCGGTGAGATTGCCTTTTTGCAGTGCAGTCAATGACCTGTTCAAAAATGGATTCGTGGCTAAAATAGGGGAAATCCAAACGCCAAAGGAGAATCGCATGAAAACCAAAGGGTTCGTAATTCTTTTTTCGTTGACAGCCTTGATGCTCGTTGTCAGCCTGGCCTGCGGCTTTAGTATTGGGGATACGCCCACCGCGCCAACGCCCATTAAGTCCAACCCGCCCACCCAACCGAACCAGCCCATCCAGAAACCGACGGACGTGCCTCCCACGCAACAACCGTCCAACCCGCCGGACGCGCTCCCCACCCAACAACCGTCCAACCCGCCGGACGGATTGCAGACCTTCACCGATGAGAATGGTCTGTATCAGATCCAGTTGCCAGGCGACTGGGTTTATAAGCAGGTGACGGGCGACAACTATTATCTTGATCAGTTCAAGTCGCCCGATGAACAGGCGCTGTTCGAGAACATCGTTTACGACGACGGCACCACCTTCAACGGCGGGCAAAAAGGCAGGTTCGCGCTCGACCTGATCTACCGGTTCTATAGTTCTGACGGCACCTCGTCCGATATCAAAATTACCAGCGACCAGTTGATGGATGATGGCTCCGAACGGCTGATCTGGACCTCCAAGGCAGGCGGCTATTCGGGCGCCTCTTATTTCGAAACGCGTGAGGGCCGCACCACCTTCCTTATGCTCACCATCGAATGGATGAACTCAGCCGAGGATCTCTACCTCGATACGCTCAACGAAATCGTGGCGAGTTACGCCATCCCATAAGCCTGACCCGACCCGTTTTCGCAGGAAAACGGGTTTTCCTTTGTGCTACAATTATTTTGATGACACTCACCGACGTGCGCCCCTCTCCGATTGCCGGCGCGTGGTACGAAGGCGACCCCGCCCGCCTGGCCCGCGCCGTGGATGGCTACCTCGACGCCGCGACCCTCCCCGCGTTGGCTGGGGAAGTTCTGGCCGTCATCTCGCCCCACGCGGGACACCGTTACAGCGGCGCGGTGGCGGGTTACGCCTTTGCCCCGCTTCGCGGCCGGACCTTCGACCTGGTCGCCGTTATCTCGCCGTTTCACCAAATGGCGTTCCAACCGTTAATCACCACCGCCCATTCCGCCTACGCCACGCCGCTGGGGGCGATTTCCGTGGACAAAGAATCCATGCTCGAGTTGGACGGCGCGCTGAAAGCCGATCTGGGCTTCGGCCTCTCGCCCATGCTCCGCGACAAGGAGCACTCCCTCGAAATCGAACTGCCCTTCCTCCAGCGCGCGCTCGCGGGCGGCTTCCGCCTCCTGCCCGTTATGATCCGCGACCAGGAACCCGAGGTTGCCCGCGCGCTTGGCTCCGCGCTGGCGACGGTGCTCAAAGACAAGAACGCCCTGCTGGTTGCCAGCACCGACCTCTCCCATTTTTACGACCAGAAGACTGCCAACGCGCTGGATGCCGAAATGCTCAAACGCTTCGAGTCGTTCCAGCCCGAACAAATCTTCGAGGCCGAGCATACCGGCAAGGGATTTGCCTGCGGACACGCCGCGGTCGCGTCCGTGCTGTGGGCGGCGCGCGAACTCGGCGCGGACAGGGTGCAGGTTTTGCATCACGCCACCTCCGGCGATGTGACAGGCGATTACGAGCAGGTGGTAGGCTACGGCGCGGCTGTGGTGGTGAAAAGTAATTGATGAAGTAGTTGTCGGGGAAAGGAAATCAACATATCGGCACAAGTTTTGCTGGTGATTACCCACAAGCCCTCAACCCATTCAAAACCTCGCAACCAGATTTTTACGCAATACGCAATACGCAACACGCAGTACGATTCCCTCTCACGGTTATAATCATCCCATGTTCGCCCGTCTCGCCGTCAACCTGCCCGCTGTGAGCGGGGTGTTCGACTACTCCATCCCGCCCGAACTTTTGGGAGTGGGAGTCGGCTCGCTGGTCACCGCGCCGTTTGGGAATCAGACGGTGCAGGGCGTGGTGATGGAACTGGTGGACGAAGCCTCCGTGGCGGAGACGAAGCCCCTCGAATCATTGCTGGACCCTGTGCCGGTTCTCTCCGTCCCGCAGATGGAACTGGCGAAGTGGATGAGCGCGCACTACCTGCAACCGCTCGCCGCGATGATTGGGATGATGTTGCCGGTGGGATTGAGCCAGCAAACAGACACGCTTTATTCAATCGTAAATCGTCAATCTGAAATCGCAAATCGCAAATCGCAAATCGAAAATCGCTTGCTCGCACTCCTTGAGACTCGCGGCCCCCTGCGCGGCCGCCAGATTGACCGTCACTTCGCACAAGTGGACTGGCGCAAGTCCGCGCAGGCGTTGGTGCGGCGCGGCCTGCTGAGGACGCAATCAGTCCTGCCGCCGCCGCGCGTGAGGCCGAAATACATTCGCGTCGCGCAACTGGCCGTAACACCCGAAGAAGCGGACGCGTCCCTGCCCGGCCTCGGCACCAAACAAACACTCGCGCGCCGACAGGCCGCGTTGCAATTTCTCGTCCGCGCCCTCGACGCGGTCAATGTGTCGTGGGTCTACGCCGAGAGCGGATGCAAATTGGCCGATCTTGAGGAACTCGAAGAGCGCGGCTTGATCCGTCTGTTTGAGTCGGAGATCTTTCGTGATCCGTTGGAGAGGGTGAGTACACAGGTAAACACGTACACACGTACACAGGTTATCGAACTGACGCCTGAGCAAACTGTCGCGTTGGACGAGATCACGAACGCAATTTCAACGTTCAACGTTCAACGTTCAACGTTTTTACTGCATGGTGTCACCAGTTCCGGCAAGACCGAAATCTACCTGCGCGCCGCGGAAGAGGTGGTGAAACGCGGCAGGCAGGTGCTGATCCTCGTCCCGGAGATCGCGCTCACGCCGCAGACCGTCCGCCGTTTTCTCGCGCGCTTCCCCGGTCAGGTGGGACTCGTCCATTCGAAACTATCGGAGGGGGAGCGCTACGATACCTGGCGGCGGGCGCGCGCGGGGAAATTGAAGGTCATCATCGGCGCGCGCAGTGCGTTATTCTCACCTCTGCCAAATATCGGCCTCATCGTCGCGGACGAGTGCCACGACGCGTCCTACTATCAGTCCGAGCAACCGTTCTACCACGCGGTCGCGTCCGCGCAGGAATATGCTCGTCTGTGCGGTGCGGTCTGCGTGATGGGGTCAGCGACGCCGACGATCGAGCAACGGGAACAGGCCGATGTCCAGAAAATGAAGCGGCTGGAGTTACCGTACCGCGTCACCGATTCGGACCTGCCTCCCGTCCGCATCGTGGACATGCGCGAGGAACTCAAGTCCGGCAACCGCGGCATCTTCTCGCGTCCGCTGGCCGAGGCGCTGGCGGAGACTCTCCAGCGCGGCGAGCAGGCTATCCTGTTCCTGAATCGCCGCGGCACCGCCACCTACGTTTTCTGCCGCAATTGCGGGACCGTATTGAAATGTCCCAAGTGCGACACGCCGCTGACTTATCATATCGAAAAGGGCGGCTTGCTCTGTCACCGCTGTGGATATCAAAGACAGATGCCGAAGAAATGCGCGGCCTGCGGAAGCGACCAGATCAGGCAATATGGTTTAGGCAGTGAAAAAGTGGAAGCCGAAGTGCAAGCCATGTTGCCGCAGGCGCGTACACTGCGCTGGGACTGGGAGACCACGCGCCAAAAGGACGCGCATGAGATCATCCTGACGCATTTCGCCAACCACCAGGCCGACGTGCTGGTGGGGACGCAGATGCTCGCCAAGGGACTCGACCTGCCGCTGGTGACTCTGGTGGGAATCGTTCTCGCGGACGTGGGACTCAACCTGCCCGATCCCTTCGCGGCCGAACGGACCTTCCAGGTGTTGACTCAGGTGGCAGGCCGCGCCGGCCGTTCAGCGCGCGGCGGACAGGTGATCCTGCAAACCTTCGCGCCCGAACATTACGTCATTCAGTCCGCCGCGAAACATGATGTGGATGGCTTCCACAAACTGGAGTTGGAGTACCGCCGTCAATTGGGCTACCCGCCGTTCGGTCGCGTGACGCGGCTGGAGTTTCGTCACCGCGACGCGGCGAAGGCCGAAGCCGAGTCCCAGCGCGTGCTGAAACTTTTACAGTCGAGGCTGGTCACTGAACACCGGTCCCAGACCACGGTTTCCGCCGTCCCTTGCTTCTTCGCCAAAGTGGACGGGGTGTATCGCTGGCAGGTCATTCTGCGCGGCCCCGACCCCGCCTCGTTATTGCGCGGCCTGCGCCTCGACGACTGGCGCGTGGAAGTGGAGCCGATCAGTTTGTTGTAACGCGACACCAATTACCAATTACGAAAAGGATAACCTTATGAGTACTGAGTTAATTTCCCCGCAAGTCTCACAATATCTCGATAGCCTCGTCCCGCCGCGCGAACCTGAACTGCGCGAGATGGAAGCCATCGCGGCAAAAACGAATTTCCCCATTATCGGGCCTGCCTCGGGATATTTGTGTTATGCCCTGACGCGTATGCTCGGCGCAAAACGCGTCTTCGAGATGGGGTCCGGCTTCGGCTATTCCACCGCCTGGTTCGCGAAAGCCGTGCTCGAAAACGGGGGCGGCGAGGTCTTTCACGTCGTCTGGGACGCGGACCTGTCGAAACGCGCCCGCCGCCACTTGTCCGCACTGGGATGCGAGGGCGTGGTCACCTATCGGGTCGGCGAGGCCGTCCAAACGTTAAGGGAGACCGATGGCCCGTTCGATGTCATCTTCAACGATATTGACAAGGAAGCCTATCCCGCCTCGCTGGACGTGATCGAGTCGAAATTGCGCGTCGGCGGCCTGCTCATCATAGACAACATGCTCTGGCACGGGCGGATTTTCGACGCCTCGGACCAATCTCCCACCACCGAGGGGGTGCGCGAGTTTACGCGCCGCATCACGCGCGACCCGAAGTGGGCCGCCGTTTTGACGCCGATCCGCGACGGATTGATTGTGGCGCTCCGAAAATAATCGCTCATCTGTAAGGGATGTGCGAAGTGACAGTCACTTTGGAAGATACTGTTGGCGAACTCAGGTGATAAGCGAGCGT
>CAYJLS010000220.1:0-5127 GCA_964371065.1 uncultured Anaerolineaceae bacterium
AATCGGAAAACTCGTCGAGTGGTATCGCGCCGAACGCGAGTGGGCGAAGGATATTGTGTTGGCGTAGTGCGTGGTGCGTGGCGCAAATTACGTAATACGCACTACGCAATACGTGATGTTTCCCCATGACCTCCCCCAACCCCAAACCCTCCTGGCGCGCGGACAACCTGCTCAAACGCGTCCTCCGCAACAGCGGATTCCTCTTCTCGTCCACCGTCGTGTCTGCCGCGCTGGGATTCGCGCAGGGCATCCTCATCGTCCGCTTGATTGGCATCGAACAATTCGGCGCGTTGACCGCCGTCCTGCTATTCGCGTCAAACATAAACCGCCTGCTTTCGTTCCGCATGAGCGAGGTGACGGTCAAATATCTGGGCGAGGCGCTGGCTCGGGAAGATAAAGCCCGCGCCGCCGCGCTCGCAAAGTGGATCGGGATTGCGGAGGCCTTTACTTCCATATTGGCATATCTGGTTCTGTTTTTCCTTTCTGCCTGGTACGCGGGCGATGCGGTCGAAATATACTATTACCGATTTTATGGTTTGTTCCTGCTCGCCAACCTGGTCTACGAAACATCCACGGGCGTTTTGCAGGCCACTGATCGGTTCAAGCGCGTGGCCTCCGCCAATCTTTTGCAAAGCATTGCGAGCATCCTGCTCATCGGTCTCGCGTTTTTCATGCGCTGGGGCATGTTCGAAATCCTTGTAGCGTATCTCGTCGGCAAGACATTGGCCGCGCTGGTTGTCACCAGCTCCTCGGTCCGCGAATTGAACCGCAGGCTAGGAAACGGCTGGATGCGCGCACCCTTCGCCCGCATCACCGATTGGAAATCCATCGCGCGCTTCGCCGCTAGCACGAACATCAACGGCACGGTGAATTTATTCGCACGCGATAACATCCCGCTTTACATTAAATATTTTGTGTCCGACACTGCGCTGGGATATTTCCGACTCGCCACGAGCCTCATCAACCTGGTAATGCTCCCCATCGAACCGTTCATCTGGCCCACTTACGCCGAGATCACCAAAACCATCGCGCAAAAACAATTGGACGCCACACGTCGCCTGCTGAAACAGGTCAGCATCATCGGCGGCGCATGGACTTTGCTCGCAGGCGGCGGACTGGCTGTGCTGGGCTGGTGGTTCATCCCCTTTGCATATAAAGTTGAGCCTGCGCCCGTAATTGTTTGCGCTCTAATCCTGCTCATCGGTTATGGCGTTGCCAACATCGCCAATTGGAATCGCCCACTCCTGCTCGCTCTGGGACATCCCAACGATCCGCTCATCACCGCCGCGATCATCGGCGCAATCGAACTCATTCTCATCATTCTTCTTGTTCCTGCTGGCGGGTATCTCGTTGCCGCGGCCATCTTCTCCTGGTATCTTGCGAGTTCCATCCTCATTAATATTGCGCGCGGCTTATCCATTCTCAAACGCAACGAGGCGGCTGCATGAAAATCCTCGCCATCGCAGGTTCGCGCGTCCCTTCTGACACGGCCAATAGCATCCAGGTCATGAAGGCCTGCTCTGCCCTCGTTCAACTCGGCCACGATCTCACACTCGTTGTTCCCGAAACCAACGTTCAACGTTCAACGTTCAACGTTCAACGTCACTATGGCATTGAAACATCTTTCCCCATCGAATGGCTCGGCGGTTCCTCGCGCCGCCTCTTCCCCTTCAACGCCGTCCGCCGCGCCCTCGCGCACAACCCCGACCTGCTCTACGTCTGGATGCCGCAATCGGCAGTCTTCGGCCTGCTGGCGCGCAAGCCTGTCATCTTCGAGGCCCACCTCCAGCCGACGGGACGCTTCGGCCCCCTCTGGCATCGCGCCTTTGCGCGCCTCCCCGGACGCAAGCGGCTGGCCTGCATCACCTACGCCTTGAAACTAACCCTGGAGGACGACTACCACATGCGGATGCGCCCCGCGGACGTGGTCGTCGCCCCGAACGGAGTCGAACTCGAACGCTTCGCCTCGCTCCCGGACCCGGAGCGGGCGCGCCAATCGCTGGGTTTACGCGCCGCCCCGACCGTCCTGTGCGCGGGGCACCTGTACGCGGGCCGCGGCGCCGACCTGTTCCTCGCGCTCGCCAGATGGACTCCCAACGCCAGTTTCGTCTGGGTGGGCGGGCGCCCGTCCGATGTCCAGGAATGGAGCGGGAAAGCCGCGGGCCTGTCCAACGTCACGTTCACGGGCTTCGTCCCCAATCGCGATCTGCCTAATTATCTTGCCGCGGCGGATGTCCTGCTCATGCCCTACGCGCGTTCCATCCTCGGCTCCAGCGGGGACGCGTCGTCCGCCGCGGTCGCCAGCCCGATGAAAATGTTCGAGTACATGGCCGCGGGCCGCGCGATTTTGACCAGCGACCTGCCCGTCATCCGCGAGGTGCTGGACGAACATAACGCCGTCTTTTGCCCGCCCGAAGACATCCGCGCCTGGCACGCCGCGTTGACCGGCTTGCTGGCAGATTCGCGTTTGCGCGGCGCGCTTGCCAGGCAAGCCCGCCGCGAAGTGGAACAGTACACCTGGCTGGCGCGGGCGCAGAAAATTCTGGATGGGCTGTAAGTCGAAATAGTATTTCGACCTACTTGATTCGCGTTACAATCCCCTCCATGAAATTCCACCTCCTCGCCATCTCCTCCAGCCTGCTCCTCGGCGCGGGATTCTCCGCCATCCAACCCGGCAATTTCTTCATCGGCTGGCTCCTCTTCTCTTTCCTCTTTCTTCTTTCTTTTTACGTTTTACGTTTTGCTTCCTCCTGGACAACCAACGTTCACCGTTCAACGTTCAACCTTCAACTGGCGATCTCCCTCGCCTTCCTCCTGCGCCTCGCCCTCGGCGTGACCCTCACCCTCGCCCTGCCAGAAGGCGGCAATCCCAACCCCCAGCACGAGGCGGGCTACATCTTCCTTGATTCATATCGCCGCGACGCGCAGGCCTGGGAACTGGCGCAGTCCGACGCGCCCATCCTCTCCGCGTTCAACAAGGATTTCTACTCCGATCAGTACGGCGGATTGCTGGCCTTCGACGCGGCCGCTTATCGCTATCTCTCGCCCGACGCGCACCGTCCCCTGCTCCCCGTTTTCTTCGGCGCGTTGACCGCGGCCCTCGGCCTCGCCTTTTTATGGAAAGCCGCCGCGCGTCAGTGGGACGAACGCATTGCCCTCGCCGCCGCGTGGATTTACGCGCTCTATCCTGAATCCATCCTGCTCGGAAGCGCACAGATGCGTGAACCGTTCCTGATGGCTTTTGTCGCCATGTCCCTGTGGGGATTCGTGGCGAATCGGAGTCCAAAGTCTTCGCGAAGCACCCCTGTGGGGCCAGACTTTGGACAATCTCCAATCTCCGCCCGAAGTCTGGAGACTTCGGAGTCCGCGCATGGCTGGCTCTGGCTCGCGCTGGGATTCGCGGGCATGTTGCTGGTCTCGCCCGCCGTGGCGTTGCTGATGCTGGTCATCCTCGCGGGCTGGGGATGGGTGGGACGCGAGCGCGGCCGCGTCTCGTGGATCGCGCTGGCCGCCGCAGGACTGGTCTTCCTGGCGGGATTGTACCTGCTGGCCTGGGGACTGGAGCGCGGACAGCCGTTCGGTTCTTCGCCCGTTGACGTGATACTGAACTGGTCGCGCGAAGCCGTCAAATGGGACATCTACCAGTTGGTACGCAGTTCCGGCTGGGTGCAAAAACTTTTCAACCACATGCCCGAGTCACTGCATCCGCTTTTCGTGATGGTGTATGGCATCACCCAGCCTGTCCTGCCCGCCACCTTCATCGAGCCGACCACGCCGCTCATCCGCGCGCTGATGATCTTCCGCGCCCTCGGATGGTACGCGCTTGTCCCGTTGCTTTTTTACGCGCCCTTCGCCGCGTTTCGGACCTCGCGCGGCTCCGCCCGCCGACTCTGGCTCTGGCTGACCGCGGTCGCCTGGCTGTGGATCATCGTCGCGGCCCTGCGCGGCGGCGCGGACCAGTGGGACAATCCCCGCTACCGCGCGATCCTCATCGTCGTCCAGGCGCTCGTCGCGGGATTTGCCTGGGTCCACCGCGACCGCTGGCTCGTCCGCTGGCTGGCCGTGGAAGGTGTCTTCCTGGCGGTCTTCACGCAATGGTACGTCAGCCGCTACTATCAACTCGGCGGACAACTTTCCTTCGGCGTAATGATCCTGCTGATCGTCCTCCTTGCCGCGTTCATCCTCGTGGGCGGCTGGTGGCAGGATCGAAGGGCTGGCATCGCACGGGGGTAAACCCGCTGTGCTGAGATACCAAGGTCTTCGACCTGTCTCGCCCGCGCGGAATCCTGCCCGACGCGCGTGATTCACGCCCTGGCATCGCACGGGGATAAAATCCGCCGTGCTGAGATACAAAGGTCTTCGACCTGTCTCTGAATAGGAGAAACACATGCCATACTATCGCCTCTTCTACCATTTCGTTTGGGGAACCAAAAACCGCGAGCCGATCATCCTGCCAGAATTCGAAGCGGAATTGCACAGCATCATCGCCGCCAAAGCCATCGAATTGGGAGGGATTGTCCATGCGGTTGGCGGGGTTGAAGAACACGTTCATGTGGCCGTCACCGTTCCGCCCAAAATTGCGTTATCGCGGTTCATTGGCGAGGTCAAAGGCAACAGTTCCCATGCCATCAACCACGTTGTTTTTCCGCGGCACAATTTTTACTGGCAAAACGAATACGGCGTGCTGTCGTTTGGCGAGAAAAATTTACCGACAATTGTTGATTACATTCACCGACAAAAAGAACATCATGCCAAAGGGACGATCAACCACGCGATGGAAAAGGTGGAGGAGGTCTAGCCCGAAGGGCTTCGTAAATTAGCACGGGCGATTTATCCCCGTGCGGCGCCGATCCCCGCGCGGTTCCCATCCCCGCGCGAACATTCATCGAAATAGACAAATGCCCCTCGGCGCGCGTCGCCCCAATCCGCGACACCGCGTGTCTGGAAACGGATCCTGCCCGATGGAATTGATTCCACGCCCTGGCATCGCACGGGGGTGAAACCCGCCGTGCTAAAATACAAAGGTCTCCGACCTGACCTCCTGATCCCGAAAAGGACTCATGTCCAAACGCATCTTCATCTCCGCCGACCACGGCATGGCAATCATCTACTTCCTGCAAAGCGACG
>CAYJLS010000221.1:0-5124 GCA_964371065.1 uncultured Anaerolineaceae bacterium
AAAAACTTTGAGAGGTCGCTGTTCAATCATGTTGGGAATCCCACCGCGAAGACGATGCTTCGATTATACGTCTAAAACCAATCCTTCCGGCCACACATCCATGCCTGCTTTTCAGCCTGCCGTCCACAAATCGCGATCGAAGGTGGCTAATGTCACTTTTTCTCCCAGCGCTTCCTGCCAAAGAAGCGCGGCTGCCAGGTGCAGGGAATCATAGCCGCGCAGTTTGTGTTCCCAGGCAACCCGGCACGCACGTTCAATCAATTCAGGGGAAATCGCTATCAGGCTGAATCCCGGCCAATCATCGAGAAAATCCTGCCAGGCTTTGGCAGGAATGGTTAACGCGCCGATGGCTCGTATCGCTCTCTGAATCGCGGAAGCCATCTCAACTTGCGTGACAGCCACGCTTCCGAAGGAATTTCCTTCATTATCCAGGACTGCCAGAACTTCGGATGAGCCTGCCTCTTGCACGTAGCCCTTAACCAATGCGCTCGTGTCAAAATAAACGATCATCGCCGATCCTCGATAATTAGATCAGAAATCAAGCGGCCGCTGGTGTTGACGATGGTCGGTTTATGCGGTTTCAATTTCTTCCCGCTCCATTTCAAAAAACCTGCCGCGTCCAGCGCCCTCATTTTGTCTTCCAGTGTCTCGGGTTTTGGAATCAGCCATGCAACCTCGTTACCGCGGTCTGTAATGGCGATAGTCTCACCCGCTTCGACACGCCGCACATATTCGCTCAAGCGGTTTTTTAACTCGCGCATTCCAACTTTGATCTCAGTCATAGGATACTCCTTTGATGTAGCCACATTATACCGCTAAGTGTACACAAGCAAAGAGTCTTATTTTCCTTGACAAAATTAGAACACTAGTTCTATAATGCAACCAATTCACCCACCCAAGGAGGCTGAGATGAACAACTCTTACTCGAAATACAAACCCGGTGATGGAATTGGCGCATTGTTCCGAAGTTTCAGCCGCGGACGCAAGTTTAACCGCGGCGCGGCCTGGGGTGTGATGATCATCGGCGCCCTGCTGGCCTTCGAGATCTTCAACTTCAGCACCACCCAGTTCGCACTGCTGGATGTGCTCGGCGGCCTGACCTTCGCGGGCATGCGCTGGGCCTCCATCCTGGCCGTGGCCTTCTGCGGGATTGACTTTGCCGGCATCGCCCGCATCTTCACCCCCGAACAGGGGGCTGACGAACCGAAAGAGGTCTGGTACCTCTTCGGCGCGTGGCTCCTGGCCGCGGGTTTCAACGCCAGCCTCACCTGGTGGGGCGTCTCGGTGGCCATCGTCAACCACTCCAGCGCGGCGGCGGGCGCGGTCGTCAGCAACGCCACCCTCACCAAAGTCATCCCAATCTTCGTGGCCGTCATGATCTGGCTGATCCGCGTGCTCATCATCGGCACCTTCTCGCTCGCCGGTGACCGCCTGTTCTCCACCGCCAGCGGATATGCCCCGCGTCCCTACCAACCCAGCGCACCGTCATCGTCATCTTCGCTCCGCCCGGCCTCCAGTCTCGGACGCCCCGCGCCCAAGCCCATGGGACAGGCAGGTTTCTCTGCCAAGCCCGAGCCGACCTATCACTCGCTTGGATTTGACTCGAACAACAACCGACAGCGCGAGCCATAACTTCCCCCGCCTCTCGCGGGACGCGGACCTGTATCCCGTTTTTCAGCCTCAACCTCCTCCCGCGCCCCTACCGCTAAAAACCCATGCCCCGTCCTCGCGCCGACTCAACCCCCGAATCATGGACAACCGCTTCTCAACAGGGAAGCGGTTGTTCGTCTGGGCTGTTGCTTCCTCCGCTGGCAGTCCTGCTCGTCAGTGGATTGCTGGCCCTGTTCGCCTACAGCCCCTTAGTGACGGTCAGCGCCTCGCCGCGTTCCCTTTCGCCATCTTCTCCATCTCTCGTTCTCAATCCTGGCTACGCGCAGACGGTTCTCTCCCCCATCTTCACGCCCGAAGTCCAATATTGGGGGACGCGCATCCTGGCCTGGTCCGCGGAATTCGGCCTCGACCCCAATTTGGCCGCGACCGTCATGCAGATCGAATCCTGCGGGTACGCGCGCGCCCTCTCCCGTTCCGGCGCGATCGGACTGTTCCAGGTGATGCCCTTCCATTTTTCGGCCAGCGACTCGCCCTTCGATCCCGACACCAACGCGCGGCGCGGACTGGCCTACCTGGCCCAATCCCTCGACCGCGCGCGGGGCGACCCGCGCCTGGCGCTGGCCGGCTACAACGGCGGGATTGGCGTCATCGGCCGCGGCGAATGGGCCTGGCCTGCTGAAACAAATCGTTACGCCTACTATGGCGCGCCGATCTACGCGGACGCGGTGGCGGGGCTATCCACTAGCAGCGCGGTGGAAGAGTGGTATCTCAAGTATGGGGTGAATCTGTGCAAACAGGCACACGAGGCGCTTGGGTTGCCGTAGCCAAAGCCTGTACAGTTTGAATTACCGTTTACGCCGTCACTGCGAGGAGGGTGCACTTCCCGACGACTGCGAAGCGTGCCTGTGGCAAGCAATCCCTTTGTTGTGGGGGAGATTGCTTCGCACACCTGCCCTGGCGGGCGGTGCCAGGGAAGAACGCTCGCAATGACGGGTCGTGAGGGGTGTTTGAATCAATCCGCGATTTACAGAAACTACCCAACTACCTAAACTACTCAACTACCAAACTATCCAACTAAAGGAAGCCAGACCGCGAATGTTGTCCCCTTGCCTTCGCGGGAACTGACTTCTATTTTTCCCCCGTGCTGTTCCACGATCCAATGCGCGATGGACAGCCCCAACCCAAAGCCCGCGGTGCCCGAGCGTGTGCGGGATTTTTCGGCGCGGAAGAAGCGCTCGAAAATATAGGGCAGGTCTTCCGCCGGGATGCCGGGACCGGTATCGCGCACGATCAATTTTGCATTGTCACCCGAACGTCCCAGGCTGAGGAAGACATCCCCGCCCGCAGGCGTATATTGGATGGCATTGGCGACCAGGTTGAGTAACACCTGCTTCAAGCGGTCACGCTCGCCGCTGACCTGCAACTGGTCAATCTCCGTCAGTTTCACCTGCACCTTGTTGGCGGCCAGCACGCGCATCTCGGTAAAGACTTCCATCAGAAGCGTGTCCAACTCGACCGCGGACTTCGTCAGCGGGAGGGAACCTGCCTCGGCTTTCGCGAGCAGTAACAGGTCGGTGACGAGGCGGGTGAGGCGTCCCGCCTCCTGGTCAATGCTGTCGAGCGATTCGGCGTCGAAACTTTTCATGCGGCGCATCAAGTCCACGTTGCCCTTGATGACCGTCAATGGGGTGCGGAGTTCGTGACTCACGTCCGCGATGAAGCGGTGCTGGGAGGTGAAAAGGACTTCGAGGCGCTCGAGCGTCTGGTTGATGGCGCCCACCAGCTGGCCGATCTCATCCTCGGGCGGGCCGTCGTAGGGGACGCGGCGCGAGAGGTCGTCGGCGCGGTTGATCTGATCGGCCGCGCTGGTGATGGTTTCGAGCGGGGAAAGGAACTGCTTCACGGAAGCCTGCGAGGCGAGCGCGGCGATTGCAACGCCCAGCACGGTTGAGAATGCCAGCACGGAAAGCAGGTTGCGGCGGGCCGAATCCACCACGTCCAGGCTGGTCGCCACCTGCACCACGCCCACCGGGCGGCCTTCGGAAACCAGCGGCACGCTCAACACCCGCAGGCGAATATCTTCATCAAAGGTGACATCCCGGTAGGTGGGGAGCGCGGAACGAATGCCCAGGCGATCCAGGGGAATTTTCACATTGCCCAGGCCGGGGGAATAATCCACCAGTTTGTCCGCGTCCCATACTTGAACCAGAATGTTGGAAGTTAATTTCAAATTGGGAGTGATGATTCCGCCCATTTCGCCCGAGATATCCATGCGCGCCTGCCGGATGAGTTGTTCGGCGGTTTTCTCCAGCGAGTTATCAATCTGGTTGTACAACAGGACCGTGACGACCACATAAGCCACCACGCCAAAGAAGACGAAAAGTCCCCCAAGCAAAACAATATTCAACAGCGTCAGGCGGTCGCGAAGGGACAAGGGAATTAGGAATTAGGAATTAGGAATTAGGAATTAGGAATTAGAAGTTGCGAGTTAGGAGTTGCGAGTTACGAAACACGCAACACGCATTACAAACTACTCAACCTGTCTACTTCCCTACGGATTCTCGCGCATCACGTAGCCAACGCCGCGCACGGTGTGGATGAGACGCGCTTCGCCGCCTTCCTCCAGTTTCTGGCGCAGGTAGCGGATGTACACCTCTAGCACGTTGCTCTCGCCGCCAAAATCGTAGCCCCAGACGCGGTCAAAGATGACTTCGCGGGTCAGCACCTGTTTAGGGTGGCGCAGGAAGAGTTCGAGCAATTCGTACTCTTTGGCGGTCAACTGCACGAGACGGTTGACGCGCGCAGCCTGGCGCGAACCGGTATCCAGCGTCAGGTCGGCGAATTTTAGCACGGGGACGCGGTCGGGCTGGGTGCGGCGCAACAAGGCGCGCACACGCGCCAGCAACTCGTCCAGGTTGAACGGCTTGACCATGTAATCGTCCGCGCCCGCGTCGAGTCCCTGGATGCGGTCCTGCACGGCATCCTTGGCGGTCAGCATCAGGATCGGCACGCTCCCGCTGGCGGTCCTCATGCGGTGGCAGACTTCGAGTCCGTCCATGCCGGGCAACATCCAATCCAGGATCACCAGGTCGGGTTGGTGATCGCGTGCCAGCATCAACCCACTGCGGCCCTCGGTGGCGGTGTCCACGGTATAGCCTTCATAGGCCAGCCCGCGTTGGAGGATCTTCAGGATGGCCTGGTCGTCTTCGATGATCAAAATTCTCTCGTTCATATTGTTCCTCGTTTCAAACAGGAGGCGTCATAATCAAAGGCGCTGGTTCGCACGAACATGTGGGACAAAATTTTGCCACGATGTGCTTGCCGCTCCATGCAAAATATACCACATTTGGTAGAATGTCTGCATGTCAGAGAGAAATGGCGCACACGCAAACCATGATTCGCTGATACTCACGGTAACAGTGGCGGAAGCGGCGTGCCGGGGGAAAAGGCATTGGAAATCTGTCCAATCTGCGCCATCTGCGGATAAAGGTTTTGGCTCATGTGCAGACTCTG
>CAYJLS010000222.1:0-5115 GCA_964371065.1 uncultured Anaerolineaceae bacterium
CTTTGCGCCCGTTACCTTTAAGGCTCGAGGACGAGAGTTTTGCACCTACTGGTAAAACTATGACACCTTCCTCTCACAACATCGGTTTTATTTCCACCCGCTTCGCGGGCACCGACGGCGTCTCACTGGAGACAGAAAAATGGGCAACCGTCCTGGAGCGGATGGATAATGAATGCTTTTACTTCGCAGGCAAATGTGACCGTCCCGCCGAACGATCCCGCGTCGTGCCGGAAGCGTTTTATCGTCACCCCGAAATTGACAGGATCAATCAGCAGGCGTATTCAGGCAGTTGGATGGTCACAAAGGAAGCGCGCGCCGCTCATCCTGAAATCGCCAACTTGCAAAAGGATTTTTTCTCGATCTATGTGCGCCCGCCGCAGATGACGCGCCGCGTGAATGAGTTGAAGGAATATCTCAAAAAACAGTTGTATGAATTTGCGCGCCGCTTTGACTTGGAAATCCTTGTGGTCGAGAACGCAGTCACGATTCCACTCAACCTTCCGTTGGGTCTTGCGCTAACAGAATTTATCGCCGAGACGGGTTTTCCCACCATCGCGCACCATCATGATTTTCACTGGGAGCGCCAGCGCTTCCAGGTCAATTGCGTGGGTGATTATCTTGCGGCGGCATTTCCGCCAACCCTGCCATCCATTCGACATGTGGTCATCAACTCATTGCAAGCCCAGCAGATCGCTTCACGTTACGGCTTGACCTCGCGCCTGATCCCCAACGTCATGGACTTTGACTCCCCGCCGCCTGTTCCCGACGCCTACACCCAAAGCGTGCGCGCGGACTTTGGCATTCAATCAGGAGAATATTTTTTCCTGCAACCCACGCGCGTCATCCAGCGCAAAGGCATTGAACACGCGGTTGAACTCGTGCGCCGACTCGAACTGCCTGCCAAGCTGGTCATCTCACATGCTTCAGGCGACGAAGGCACGGATTATGAACAGCGTGTGCGCGAATATGCTCATCTGCTGGATGTGACCGTCCGCTTTGAATCCGACCAGGTGCAGGATGAACGCGGCATTACAAAAGACGGAAAAAAGATTTACACGCTCGAAGATATATATCCTCACGCCGATCTTATTACTTATCCATCAAGCGTTGAGGGCTTTGGCAACGCATTTCTGGAAGCCGTGTATTATCGCCGCCCAATTTTGGTCAACAACTATTCCATCTATGAAGTGGACATCAAACCGAAAGGTTTTCACGCAATCTGGTTCGATGGCTTCATCAGCAAGGATACGCTGGATGTGGTTCGCCACATTCTGCAAAACCCCGCGCAGGTGCAGGAATGGGCGGAGGAGAATTATCAACTTGCAAAACGATATTTCTCTTTCACGGTTTTGGAGCGCCGTTTGCAATCCATTCTCGCGGATTGTTTGGGACAGCAGATATGAACCTTGTGCCGCGAGATTTATCTCGCCCCCATTCAAATAGCGACATAAATGGCGCAGTACAGATTTGGTTGATATGAACATCGCCATTCTGCATTACTCTGTTCCGCCCATTGTCGGCGGCGTGGAAAGTGTCATCGCCCATCATGCGCGGCTGATGTCTGCGGATGGACATTCCGTGCGCTTGGTTGCGGCGCGCGGCGAATCGCTAAATGAGCAGATTCCATTGACCGTCATTCCCCTCGCAGATTCACAGCATGAGCGCGTGGGGAAAATGAAAGCGCAATTGGATCGCGGCGAAGTGACAAAAGATTTCGAGTCGCTGCGTGATGATTTGGCGAATGAATTGCAAACCGCTTTATCGAACGTGGATGTTTTGATCGCGCACAACGTCTGCTCGCTGAATAAAAATCTCGCGCTGACCGCCGCGCTTCATCAATTGCACGCTTTGCGAAAACTGCCGCATTTGATTCTTTGGCATCACGACTTGGCGTGGACAACGCCGCGTTATCAACCGGAATTGCATAATGGCTATCCCTGGGATTTATTGCGGACTGACTGGGGCAACACCACGCATGTCGTTGTCTCAGAATTGCGCCGCGCGGAATTGGCGGATTTGATGAAACTTGACCCTGCCTCCATTCGCGTCATTCCCAACGGCGTGGACACGGCGCGCTTTTATAAACTCGAACCGCAGACTCAAACCTTGCTTGAACAAACACACTTGCTGGACGCCGCGCCAATCTTGTTGTTACCCGTCCGCATCACGCCGCGTAAAAATATCGAACTGGCTTTGCAGACGCTGGCTGAATTGCGAAAGCATTTTCCAACTGCCGCGCTGGTGGTGACCGGTCCGCTCGGTCCGCACAACGCCGACAACCGCCATTACTTCGACGCGCTTTCAAGTTTACGCGCGCAGTTGGAATTGCAAAATTCCGCCCATTTTCTCGCTGAACTCATAGACACATTTTTGCCTGATGAAGTCATCGCGGATTTTTATCGCATTGCGGACGCGCTCTTCTTCCCCAGCCGCGAGGAGGGATTCGGCATTCCGTTGCTCGAAGCCGCGTTCAGCCACCTGCCCGCCTTCTG
Source organism: uncultured Anaerolineaceae bacterium (assembly GCA_964371065.1). Taxonomy (GTDB): domain Bacteria; phylum Chloroflexota; class Anaerolineae; order Anaerolineales; family Villigracilaceae; genus Denitrolinea. Next base: position 2,493 of record CAYJLS010000222.1, read on the forward strand.
CGCGGACATCCCGCCCCTGCGCGAGTTGGGGTTGGGAGATGCAACTTATTTTTCGCCCGATGAAGACCCCGCCGTCCTCGCGGGACTGATGGCGGATTACTTCCAGACGGCGGCGCAAGCGCGGCTCGCCCTGCGCGTCCGCTCCACGTTCCGCTGGGAGGCGATCTATCGAGGGCACATTGCGCCGCTGTTGGAAAAAGGAAAACGCCCATGAGAAGACATTCCGAATACATTCCAATCCACTCCGTCCTGATTCCCTTCATACACGATGGCCCCGGCACACAGGCGTTGGAAATTGCGCGCCATTTGGACGCGGAGATTATCCTCGTGGGCGTGGTGGTGGTGCCAGGCGACCAGTCGCTCAGTTTAGGCGCGACGGCCGCACGCGCTTTACGCAAGCAATTACGATCACTTGGCAAGGATGTGCGCATCACGGGCAGGGCACAGATCATCGTCTCGCATCAACCCTGGATGGAGTTGGCGACGCTTCTCCAGAAAGAAAAACCCGACCTGCTGTGTTTGGAATGGGATTCTCATTTCACCGCTTTGGGCGTGACGACAAATACTGTGCTGACCCGCCCGCCGTGCGACGTCGCTTTGGTGCGCGGAAAACTTCCGAATAAACCGAAGCAGATCCTCGTTCCAGTAAGAGGCGGGCCGCACGCCGAGTTATCTTTGCGCGTCGGCCTGGGCTTGCATCCAAAAGGAGTCACGGCCCTCCATCTCCGCAAATCAGACGATCCCGAAGCGGGGAGCGACGCGCCCTTCAAGGGACTCGACCGCGTGCTGAGGCAAATGCCCGATGTGCAGAAGCAGTTCGTCGTCACGGATGACGCGGCGCAGTTGATCCTTGAAAATGCGAAGCGGGCGGACGTCATCGTTTTGGGAACCACCTCCCAGCCGGTTACAAGTTCCGCTTCGCTGGGCGTGTTTGCGGATCGCATTTTGAACGAAGCGCCTTGTGCGGTCATCGCGGTCAAAAGCGGCCGCCCTTTGTCGCAAGCAAAGTATGATGAAAGCGCGGGTATGCAGGCCATCTCCATTCTCGTGGACAAATGGTTTGCAGAAAACACCTTCCACGCGGACGAATTTAAAGAGTTGGATGAATTGATGGAGTTGAAACGCCAGCAGGGTGTGACCATCAGCCTGGCCCTGCCCGCGTTGGACGAAGAAGTGACGGTGGGCAAAGTGATCGAAGTGATGAAAAGGGAGTTGATGGAAAAAACGCCGTTGCTGGACGAGATCGTTTTGATCGATTCCAATTCAACGGACCGCACGCGTGAGATCGCGACAAAAGCAGGAATACCTGTTTACATTCACCAAAATTTATTGGAAAGGCTGGGCGCGCGGGACGGCAAAGGCGAAGCCCTGTGGAAGAGCCTGCTCGTTACGCACGGTGACATCGTTGTGTGGATTGATACCGACATTGTCAATATTCACCCGCGTTTTGTGTACGGCATTCTTGGCCCGTTACTGACCAATCCGCAGATACAATTGGTAAAAGGCTTTTATCGGCGGCCATTGAGAATGGGTTTGAAGAAACAGGCGGGCGGCGGCGGACGCGTAACCGAATTGACTGCGCGCCCTCTCTTGAATCTTTTCTATCCCGAACTGTCAGGGATTGTCCAGCCGCTTTCCGGGGAATACGCAGGCAGGCGCCAGGCTTTGGAGCAAGTCCCGTTCTTCTCAGGTTATGGCGTGGAAACGGGTTTGCTGATAGATATTTATGAAAAATACGGACTGCCCGCCATCGCGCAAGTGGACCTGCTGGAACGCATTCATCACAACCAGCCGCTGGAGGCGTTGAGTAAAATGTCGTTTGCGATCATTCAGACAGTGATCCGTAAACTGGAAGGCCGCTTCGGGAGCGCCGTGCTGGAAGACGTAAACAGGTCCATGAAGTTGATTCGCCATAACGCGAATGGTTATTTTCTGGATGTCGAAGAGATGGCCGAGCGCGAGCGCCCGCCGATGAGTGAAGTGCAGGAGTATTTGGAAAGAAAAAGATGACGGAACTTTGGCTCATCCGTCACGGGCAAACGGATTGGAATCTTCAAGGCAGGTGGCAGGGACAGGCGTCCAATGCGCCAGGATTAAATGACATGGGACGCGCCCAAGCGCTTGCCCTTTTGGATCAATTGTCGAACGTGAACTTTTCCGCCATCTACAGCAGTGACCTGCTCCGCGCCCGTCAAACCGCCGAGCTGATTGCAAAGCCCCTGGGGTTGACCGTCGCCCTGGAGCCGCGCTTGCGTGAGATAAATCTCGGCGCGTGGGAGGGAATGTTTTCCAGTGACATTGAAACACAATATCCGCGTGAACTCGAAGAACGCAGGCAGGACCCATTTCATGCTCACGCGCCAAACGGAGAATCGCCGCTCGAAGTTGCGGAACGTGTCGTCGCGGCGGTGGATGAAATGGCAAGCAAACATCCCAACGCTTCGGTATTGATCGTCTCACACGGCGTTCCGCTGGCTGTCATTATTTGCCATGCGCAGGGGTTTCCATTGGATGAAGTGTATGAGCATGTTCCAGAAAACGCGAAACCCTATCGCGTGGAATGGTAACTGCCTAACGAAGCTTCGCCTCAAACCGACAAGTTTGACGAAGTGGAGATAATCTT
>CAYJLS010000223.1:0-5104 GCA_964371065.1 uncultured Anaerolineaceae bacterium
GTGTTTATTCGTTTTTAGCTTTTTGTTCTCTATTTGGCGGGTACAAAGTTTTGAGACCTAAATTTATACCCGTATACCAGATATGTACCTCGCTGGACAGATCAGATTGCGGTTATAGGGGCATTTTATCTCTCTGCCTGCAAGACATGATCTTAATGATAATGTTGCACAGGTGTTCCTAAGATGTCGCCAAGTTGAAATTTAGAAATCCTGTTTTTCTACAATTACCCTCGTTCCTCCAGGCATTTCTACCGTGACATCTCCAGGGTCATAGGGGACTTGAGGCATACTCCAACGAAAAATCCATTTTGCGTCTTCTGGACTCGCATTGACACACCCGCGTGAAGAAGGCTCGCCATAATTGTTATGCCAGTATGTCGAATGAATTGCAACCCCCGACCCAACGAATAAGCTGACCCATGCTGCGTTTCAAAGAAGAGCCATACATCGAAGTGATGGAGGGGTGCTGACCGCCTCAATTAACCATCGGTTCGATGGTACTCAAACCTGGCAAAAGCACGATCGTTAAATCCAGTGTCTTCATGATGCACGAAGGCATGGATGGTCCGCACAACTTTGGGGTTCATCTCAAAACGAATGACCCCGCAAATCCTGATCTGATTGTGAACGTGTTGTCCAATTGGATTCCATAAAATCAGACTGAAAAAATAAGAGAAAAGGACGGTGTACACCGTCCTTTTCTCTTATCCGACCATGATCTTTGGACGATATTGCAGCGCCTCTGCCAAATGCACGGACTGGATTTCTTCATTCCCTGCCAGGTACGCGATCGTGCGAGATAACTTCAAAATGCGATGACATTGTGCTATGCATAGGCATGTGCCGACAAATTCAGTTGACTCATTGCCGACCGTATCAAGGCTCTGACCCTCGGCTTGCAGTTGGCGGAAGCGCTATCACTCCCCAAGGCGCATATCTACATTACAGATAATGTCTTTTGATTCCCCATTTGCAAAGCGTTTATTTTGTATATCTCGTGCTGCTTGTACGCGGGCTCGAATGGTCTCAGATGTTTCGCCCAAACGATTTCCACTGAGTTTTTCATAATCCACTCGTGGAACTTCAATATGAATATCAATGCAGTCCATGAGAAGTCGTTTTTGCCGATATTATTTCCTGGCCGCCTACGTGCCGCCTACGCGTTTGCGAAATTTATACCCATATATACGATATATGCCGCGCTGGGCAACTCATAATTGAACTATGACTTCCCAAACCAAGTATAATTTGCAAAGATAATCTCACCATCAGCAAATCCTTCGGAGCATCCCCATGACCTCAGACATTCAGGAACAAATCGAACGCCGCCGCGAACGCGCCCGCGCAGAAATTCTCAAGATTGCCAACAAAGGCAGTCATCCTGTTTTTAGTTTATTCGAAGTCAGTTCCGTTTCAGGACGCGCCTACCGCGTGGAAATCCGCTCGCTGGATGAATTGCAAAATTCATGCACCTGCCCCGATTACAAAAACAATCTGATTGGCACATGCAAGCACATCGAAGGTGTGTTGATTTCGCTTGAAAAAGAGCATGGGAAGAAACTCAAAAAACTAGCCGCCGAACGCCCACGTGGAACTCAAATTTACCTGCACCACGCCACCGACATCACCGTGCGCGTTGCCCTGCCGATTCCTGACCGCGCCGTGATTAAAGATTTGCTCAGCCGATATTTCGATCCCTCTGGACTTTTAGTGGGCGCGCCGCTTCAAGTATTGCCCTCGCTCTTCTCCACCATCGAATCGCTTCCCACGCGCGACAAACCACTCGTCCGCGTGAATGAAGCGGTGCTTGAACATCTATCGCTTTTGCAAGACCGCGAAGAAATCCAACAGCAAAAGGAATGGTTCCTCGATCAGGTCAAGCGCGGACGCCGCACCTTCGATGTGCTTTCCACAAAGTTATATCCGTATCAAGAAGAAGGCGCGATGCACCTTGCCTTTGGTCGCCGCGCCATGCTCGCCGATGACATGGGACTTGGCAAAACTGTGCAGGCGATTGCCGCCGCCGCATTACTCAAAGAAATGCGCGACATTCAGAAGGCAGTCATCATCTGCCCCGCTTCGCTCAAACATCAATGGGCGCGTGAGATTCGACGTTTCACTTCGCTGACTGTCACCATCGTCGAAGGCAACCTGGAAGAACGGCGTAAACTTTACACTGCCCCATCCTTCTTCAAAATCATCAACTACGAACTCGTCCGCTTTGACATGGACGAATTGCTCAAACTGCATCCCGACCTCATCATCCTCGACGAAGCGCAGCGCATCAAAAACTGGCGCGCCAAAACTGCGATGATGGTCAAGTCCCTGCCCAGCCGTTACGCCTTTGTGCTGACAGGCACGCCGCTCGAAAACCGCATTGACGAACTCTACAGCATCTTCCAATTCCTCGACCCGCGCATCCTCGGTCCGCTCTGGCATTTCAATGACCGCTTCTACGAACTCGAAAAGCGTGAGAGCGGCACGTACAAAATCCTCGGCTATAAAAACATTGACCAGTTGCGCGCCCTCATCAAACCTTACATTCTTCGCCGCACGCGTGACGAAGTCCTCAAAGACCTGCCGCCGCGCACCGACAACAACTTCTTCGTCGAGATGACCGACCCGCAATGGGACGCCTATAACGAGTTCAAAGAGAAACTCGCCAAACTTATCTCCGCCTCCAAACGCCGTCCGCTCACGCCCAAAGAGCGCGAACTGCTTTTGATGTACATGATCAAAATGCGCCTCATCTGCAATGCGCTTGCCCTGCACGACAAGGAAATCGAACTCAAAGACAGCGAGAAGACCGCGCCCAAACTCGGCGAACTCGACGAAATCCTGACCGAAGAAATCGCCAGCAATGGGCATAAAGCGGTCATCTTTAGTCAGTGGGCGAATATGCTCGCCCTTACCGAACCCATCCTCAAGCGCATTGGACTCGGCTATGTCAAACTCACGGGCGCTGTTCCCTCTGCCAAGCGCGGCGACCTCATCCAAAAATTTTTCGATGATCCCGATTGCCGCGTCTTCCTCTCCACCGACGCGGGCGGCGTGGGTCTCAACCTGCAAGCCGCGTCGCTCGTCATCAATCTCGACCTCCCGTGGAATCCTGCCGTGCTCGAACAGCGCATCGCCCGCGCCCATCGTCACGGTCAACTTTCTTCGGTGCAGGTCATCAACCTTATCGCCAAAGACACCATCGAAGAGCGCATGTTGGATACCCTCGCCGCGAAGAAAAATGTTTTCGCCACCGTCTTCGGCACCGACGAATCCCCAGCCTCGATCAAATTTGCGGACATGGGACAAAGCCTCCTGCAAAAACTGGGCGATCTTCTCCAGCCTTCTGTGGAGGTGGAACTCGCTCTCGCGCCGACCGAAGTTGTTCCCGTACCCGAAACAGAATCCCAGCCCGCGCCGATCCCCGCGCCCACCCTCAAAGGATTCGCCGCCCTGTTGGTGGACCGCATCCCCAATAAAATCCTGCTCGTCCGCAAAGCCCCCACCGAAGGGATTTTGGTTGTCGTCTCAGGCGCGCCCACCGAGTTGCGTCCGCTGGTGGAAAATTGTCTCACAGAACATTACATTGAAAACGCGCCGCAACTTCACCTGATGGACTCGGAGGGCTTCCACTCCCTCACGACATTCATCCCTGCCCTCGCCGCGCCGTCCGCCCCCGAAGATATTGCCTGGCAAGCCACCAGCCTGCCTTCCGCCTCCGTCAGTGACGCAACCGAATTCCGCCGCAAACGCGCCAGCGAAGGATTAGCCTTTGCCGACAAACGACTCGCCCTCGCCGACCTCCTGCTCAAAGGAAATTTCCCCGAAGAGATGACGCGCCCTCTGCGCGAAGCCCTCGGCTGGAGTCTTTCTTCGCTCCTCGCCCTCCATACCGACCGCGACCCATCCTCTGATTTACCCTCCCCGCGCCTCGTCCAAGCCGAACTTGTCGAGCGCGGACATCTGCCAGCCGAGCTATCTCAAAGGTTGTCCCAGGTTCGGGATTTAACCGCCCAGCCCGCGGAGTACTCGAAGAGTGAAGCGGGGGAGGAAGCGGTTCCCCTGTCCGCACAGACGGGACTGACCTTGCTCGAATCCGTCAAAGAGTTGGTCGCGCTGGCGCAGGAGCAAATCGTTAAAACGGGGTTGTAATCCATGACACAATATTTCTACGTTGACGAGTCGGGCGACCCTGGACTCCATAACCCCAAGAACTCTCCCTACTACATTGTTGCGATGGCGCAACTGTCCAACCGCGAACCAATCGCCGAAATTGCGGCGTTGAGACGGAAATTGCGCCTTGCGCCAGCCTTTGAATTTCACTTTTACCAAACGAACTCAAAGCAGAAAGAATACTTCTTCCAGGTCGTTCAGCCAATTTTGTTCAGGGCGCGAGTCGCTGTTCTCATCAAATCCAGTGTGCCCTCTGATTTACGTGATCTGAACAGCACGGAATTGGCGATGGAGTTGCTGACCCGCCTTACCTTGCGCGCTTCTCCCCTTGATATTGCAAACGACATTTTGATACTCGATAGCGCCCCAGATGGTTTTTTGAAATCCCTGCGAGTTCACTTCACCCAGGCATACAAGCATGAGCACCGTGAACGTCCTTTCAAGAAAATTGTTTCCAGCGACTCAAGACACGATGATGGTTTGCAACTGGCAGATATGATAGCGGGCGCAATCCGCCAATATATCTGGGAACATGACGCCGCTTATTACCAGATGTTTTCAAAAAAGGTAACAGACTTGTGGCGAGTACGTTAAATAAAACACCCTCGGCTATCTCAAGTCTTGCTTGAGAAGGTCACCTCACGTGGCAACCTTTTCGCCGAGGGCGGGTAAAACGGTCGAACCGTTTTATTGTTAAGCGCATTATACTCGCAATTATTATCTCGGTCAAATTCTGATTATGCTCACTTCCTCCAAACTTCGCTCACAAGCAGGCTCAAAATGACCCGCCTCCTCCTCGCCCCCGCGGGTCACGGCAAGACTCAATTTGTCATTGAGCAAATCCGCGCTACGCTTGCGAGTGAGCCGCTTTCCCCCGTAATCGTCATCGTGCCGAACTCCATTCAAGCCGCTGGTTTTCGCCAGCGGCTTTGCG
>CAYJLS010000224.1:0-5097 GCA_964371065.1 uncultured Anaerolineaceae bacterium
TCCGCTTCCTGAGACTTCTGTCCCTCCCCGCGCCGCATCAATCCTTAACCGTTAGCAAGAAACAATTGTTGCTTTGGTATCTCGCCCTTCGACTGCGCTCCTCGAAGATCACTCGCCGCTCCGCTCACATCGTCCCGATGCACTTCGGGAGGACGGTGGTGACTGGAAATTCAGAAACCAGATTTCTCGGAGAAACCTGGTTTCTGAATTTATGATACACTTGTTCTATCTTCATAACAACGGATTCCAATTCCCCATGACTTCTATTGTTGCAATTGACACCGAAACCACCGGCCTTGATGAAAACCGCGACACGATCATCGAGATCGGCGCGGTGCGTTTTAACGGCAAACGCGTCGAGAATGAATTTTCCACGCTGATCAATCCCGGCCGCCACATCCCCGAATTCATCACGGGCTTGACGGGCATTGACGATTCCATGGTGCGAGAGGCGCCGCGCGTGAAGGACATCGCGCACGAACTGGAAGCCTTCGTGGGCGACGCGCCCGTGGTCGGACACAACGTCCGCTTCGATTTGGGATTCCTGCAAAAGGCGGGGATGTTGCACCTCAACCGCGTCATTGACACCTATCCGCTAGCGTCGGTGCTGATGCCTTCGGCGAGCAGATACAATCTCGGCGCGTTGGGACAGCAATTGGGAATCATGCTCCCCGCCACGCACCGCGCGCTGGACGATGCGAAGGTCACGCATGCGGTCTATTTGCGCTTGCTCGAACTGGCGGGCGAACTTCCGCTGGAGGTGGTGGCAGAAATCGTCAAGCACGGAGAGCCGATTGATTGGGACGCGGGACACGTCTTCGAGGAGGTCTTGCGCGCAAGGTCACGCGAGGGCGTGCAACCAAAGAAAGTGCGGGGCAAACCACCCAAAGCGTTGGAAGAGTCCGGCGACGAGGGTCAGGGAAAATATCCTCCGCTGAAAAAAGTCGAGGAGCCGAGCCCGCTCGATGTGGAGGAAATGGCATCCATCCTGGAATATGGCGGTCCGTTCGCGAGTTACTTCGAGAGTTACGAGCATCGTCCCGAACAGGTGGAGATGTTGAAGTCGGTGACGAACGCACTTTCGTTCGGGCGGCACATGCTGATAGAAGCCGGGACCGGCGTTGGGAAAAGCTTCGCGTATCTCGTGCCTGCCGCGTATTTTGCCACGTTGAATAACACGCGCGTGGTCGTCTCGACGAACACAATCAACCTGCAAGACCAGTTGATCAAAAAAGATATTCCCGCGTTGAAAGAGGCGCTTGGCTTGGACGTGCGCGCGGCGGTGTTGAAAGGCCGCGCCAATTATCTGTGCCCGCGTCGTTTGCACAACATGCGGCACTTCGGCCCGAGCAATGCGGACGAACTGCGCGTGCTGGCGAAGGTGATCGTGTGGGGACTCGAAAATCACAGCGGCGACCGCAACGAATTAAATCTGACAGGGCCTGCCGAGCGCGACGCGTGGGTGAAACTTTCCGCGGAGGACGACGCCTGCACCACCGAGACGTGCATCGCGCGGGAGAATGGAACCTGCGCGTTCCATCGCGCCAAGACCGCCGCGCAGAACGCGCACCTGCTGGTCGTCAACCACGCCTTGCTTTTATCGGATGTGGCAACGGGCAGTAAAGTTTTGCCCGAATACGATTACCTGATCGTGGACGAGGCGCATCACCTTGAGGGCGCCACCACCAACGCGCTCTCGTTCAAACTGACGCAGTTCGACCTGATGCGAATGTTGAAGGAAATCGGCAACGCGACCTCGGGCGTGCTCGGCCATTTGCTGTCGGCGATGGGCGCGTCGGCGCGTCCATCCGACCGCGCCGCGCTCGTTCAAAAAGTGGAACGCGCTGTCAGCCAGTCCTTCCGCCTCGAGCAACTCAACCGCGAGTTTTTCAGCGCCCTCGGCCAGTTCGCGGCGTTCCAGCGCCAGGGACAACCGCAATCCAATTACGCCTGGCAGTCGCGCATCCTGCCCGCGACGCGCAAATTATCCGAGTGGGAAGAGATCGAAATGATGTGGGGACAAACAGGCGAGACGATGCGCCACCTGCTCAAGTCGCTGGAGGAACTGTACAAGGCCGCAGCGGATTTATATTCGGACGGGATTGACGAACTGGAAGCGTCGATGGGCGACATCAGCAACGTGACGAGGCGCATGTCCGAAATGCACAACAACCTCACGAGTCTCATCCTGGACCCTTCGGCGGCCACCGTTTACTGGATCGAAGTCAAACCGAAAGACGAGCGGCTCTCGCTGAACGCCGCACCACTCCACGTCGGCGAACTGATCACCGAACACATCTGGAATCCGAAGAACGCGGCCGTGCTGACCTCCGCCACGCTGACGACGCACGGCGAATTCAACTACCTGCGTAACCGTCTCGGCGCGGAGATGGCCGACGAACTCGCGCTAGGCAGTCCCTTCGACTACGAGAGTTCCACCCTGCTCTTCATCGGCAACGACATGCCCGAACCGAACCAGCCTAACTACGAGCAGGCGCTCAACCGCGCCATCGCCTCCACCGCCATCGCCACGGGCGGACGGATGCTGGTGCTGTTCACATCCTACGCGGCCTTGAAGCGCGTCGCGCAGGGAATCACCGCCCCGCTGGCGCGCGAGAATATCTTCGTACTGGAACAGGGCGAAGGCGCGTCCGCGAATACGTTGCTCGAGTCATTCAAGTCCACGGAACGCGCGGTGCTGTTGGGAACCAAATCATTTTGGGAAGGCGTGGACGTGCCAGGCGAAGCGCTCCAGGTGGTCGTCATCACCAAACTCCCCTTCGATGTGCCGACCGATCCGCTGATCGCGGCGCGCTCCGAAACCTACGAAGACCCCTTCAACGAATACTATCTGCCCGAAGCCATCCTCAAATTCCGCCAGGGATTCGGACGATTGATCCGCACCCAATCCGACCGAGGTGTGGTCGTCATTTTGGATCGGCGTGTGACGACGAAGCAATATGGGAGATTGTTTTTGGAGTCACTGCCGCAATGCACAGTCAAAGTCGCACCGTTGGCTACTTTGCCAAAGCTGGCAGGTCAGTGGTTGGGAGTGTAAGAGAAAGGATTTGACATGACCCTTGATAATTATTTACAGGAAACCGCCGCACTCGCCACATTGGCAGGCATCCTGGGTGGATTCGCCATTTCGGCCGTGATTCAACTTCTTTCCACAGACAAAGAGGGGAAACTAACGACCGCAACGATCGTCACGTTCTCTGCATCCACAATGATGTTTCTTTACCCTCTGATTGTGTTTGTGCTCTTATTTGCAACGGCGGCAGAGACAAATGCCATCCCAAAACAATTGGACGGGTTGGGCAACGGCGCCTTGGTGGTTATATTAGGTGCAGTTTTTCTATTTCTGGCCGGTCTCGCCCTGGCGGGATGGATTCGCTCGAAGGCAACAGGCATCGCCACAACCGTCCTCGCGCTCATCGCGATGTGCCTGACGGGAATTGCAATTGTTTCGGTTTTTTCCGTTTTTATGTAAGAGGGAAGATATGTAATATGGGCGGCTGTTTTTGGAGTCAATGCCGCAGTGTACAGTCAAGGTCGCGCCGCTGGGGAATTTGCCGCGCGAAGCGGGGAAGTGGTTGGGGGTGTGAGGACTCTTCGATGTTATTCACTTGATAAAAAAATTAATAACATCTTTTTTTAAATCCTTATTCACGGATAAACCCATAAAACTTAAATCCTGGTTCAAAAGGATCCACCATAGTGTTATTGGTTATTTTCGCGTGGACAAACCTTATCATTTTTTCCGTATCTTCAATTAATCTCTTGGCGTCTTTTACATTGCATAGCCTTCCCCACTTTGCTAATGGTACTTTTGGATATTCCTCAACAACAAATACGGTTTTTCCGTGAGCAAGTTGATTTCTGACATTGAAAATATCCAAGAAAGATCGGAAAGGTTGACGCGAAAAATCCAATTCATCATGTTTGTGCATTATTAAGCGAAGTTTAGCTATGGGTCTCAGGCGCTCAAAATCATCTTCCCAATGTTGAATTTCTTCTTCTCCAATATGGTTTAAGTAGGCCTCTATGCAAAAAGCCAAAAAGACTATAGAAGACATACAATAGAGAAATACAAGTTCTTCATTTTCTTCGGTTGTTGCATTTTTCATTGATAAATGAGCAGCGTTGAATAAATAGACATAAGTTTTTTTGTATGCCCCTGACATTTGTACTTTTTTCTCTGGTTGTTTTTTGATTTTAGTGGGCATTGTCATACTCGATCGTTGTTAAATCAACTCTTTCAACTTCGGAGCAACAATTGTCTTTATTTGATTATCAAAAGACATAAGGAAATCCTTCATATTTTCACTCAAGTCAACCTCTTGTATATAGTTAATTCGGTTATGTGCGTCTACATATCCGGTACCTGGTGCCTCAATTCCAATCAATTGTCTTATCCATTGGGTTAAATCACTTACCCCTAACAATTCCAGCCATCGTGTAATTGTATATAGGTTATCGAGAATCAAGCTAGGATTTTTTGTTTTTATCGAACCCTCGAGGAGAATTTCAAGCCCCAATTGATATTGCCCATCTTTTATTGAGTAGTAACCGTGCGACATCAGAATGTTATATATCCATGATGATAGGTCTGGCGAAATTTCATTTCTCAATTCCTTTGGTAGTTTAGAAACAATTGGCAGTATCAACTCTATTGACGAATTGACGTCACTCATTTTGGCGCAGCAGAGTGCCAAAAGAATTTTTATTTCGTAATAAGCAGAAAAAGTAGGCTCTGCAATATTTAAGAGATATTCCAATATTACACGAGCCCTACCATATTTTTTTCCCCTGTAATTTTTCTTTGCTTGGGCGAGAAGATCGTCTTTAGACGCAGTAGCCAAGTAACTCAGTAATTCTTTGTCAAATCGAGCCTTAAGGTAGGAAAGACATATTCTCAGGTGTATTTTTCCATAGTCATTCGTCGGTGTTTGTTGAGCCAAGAAGTTGTATGATTTTTCGTCTCCTACCTTTGATAAAGCATTAATGGCTGTAATATTTACGTCCCAATAACAAGAAGCACTAATATTACAACGCAAGGTTGGCAGTAAAAAAACAGGGTAACTTGAGATAAAA
>CAYJLS010000225.1:0-5058 GCA_964371065.1 uncultured Anaerolineaceae bacterium
GTGCGATGCGCGCCTACACGCCTCAGGCTCTGGCAGTGGTCAGTTTCCTGCTGACTTGGGGTTCCATCGGTCTGATGCAATGGATTGGACGCGGTTCAGTGCAAGAAGTCGCCGCCGCCCACTAACAATCGTGAGGAGATTATGGCATTCCTGCAGATCAACAATATAAGTAAAATGTTTGGTCGTACCTGGGCAGTGCGTGATTTCGACCTGAACATCGAGAGCGGCGAACTGGTCTCCTTTCTGGGACCCAGTGGCTGTGGCAAGACCACCACATTGCGCATGGTCGCCGGGTTTGAGACTCCCACTTCCGGCGTGATCACCATTAACAGTGATGATATAACAAGCAAGCCGCCTAACCAGCGTGATGTTGGTATGGTCTTTCAATCATACGCTCTTTTCCCTAACATGACTGTGGCGGGCAACGTGGGCTTTGGGCTTAAAGTTGCCAAGAGACCGACGGAAGAGATCAAAAAGCGCGTGGATGAAATGCTGGAATTGATTCACATGCCCGAATACGGCGAGCGCTATCCCCACCAATTATCTGGCGGACAGCAACAACGCGTTGCCTTGGCGCGCGCCCTCGCCATCCGCCCGCAGGTGCTTCTTCTCGACGAGCCGCTCTCCGCGCTGGACGCGAAGATCCGAGTTTCGTTGCGCGCCGAGATCCGCGCCATCCAGCGTAAACTGGGCATCACCGCCATCTACGTGACCCATGACCAGGAAGAGGCGCTGTCCATCTCCGACCGCATCGTGGTCATGTACGAAGGAAAGATCGAACAGGTGGGTACGCCGTTCCAGATCTACAACTTCCCCGAGACTGCGTTCGTTGCCAGTTTTGTCGGCACGCTCAATACGATCAGCGCGGAAGTGGTGGATCCCGTCAAGAAACTGATCCGCATGGATGGCGTAGTGCTGGAAACAGCCGACGACCTGAATGGCAGGCAAAAAGGCGATAAGATCAATATTGCCATCCGCCCCGAACGCCTGAATTTTGTTTCCGTGGAGCGCAAAGCCAACGTGCTCGATTGCACCATCGAGAACATCACCTTCCTCGGTTCGGTGGTCCGCATCCAGGTGACGATCGGCAATACCAAATTCAACATGGATACCTTCAACAATCCCTTCCTCGAATTGCCCGCCCTCGGCGCGCAGGAACAGGTCACCTGCTCGAAGGAGGCTGTGCTGGTGCTGAACGATTGACCAGGCCACTCGGCCATCCCCGCCTATTTCGTGGACACCCCACAGACTTGCGTGGTCGAAGGCGCGGCGCAGTCTGCCGCAGGTGTGGAAAAGCAAAACGGCTTCCTCATCGGAAGCCGTTTTTGGTTATGTTGCGTTCAACAGTTTGCGTTCGTGAGCGCCCCTTTAGGCGCGCCGCTTTTTACAAATAATACGTCATCCTCTGCAAATGCGTGGCGGGGTCAATGTGTTGCACCCTCACTTCCGGCGGGACATTGATGCTGATGGGGGCGTAGTTCAAAATCGCCTTCACGCCTGCCTGCGTCAGTTTATCCGCCACCTCCTGCGCGGCCGCGGCAGGAACAGTCATCATTGCCACCGTCACGCCCGCCGCGCGGATCTTCTCCACCATGTCGGCGGCATCCTGCACGGTGAACTCCCCCGCTTTTTGGCCGATCTTCGCGGCGTCATTATCGAACACCATCACAATGCGGAAGCCGCGATTGCTGAATCCCTGGTAGCGCGCCAGCGCGTGCCCCATGTCGCCCGCGCCCACCAGCGCCACATCCCAGATGCGGTCCACGTTCAGGATGGCGCGCAACTTATCCAGCAAAAACGGGATGTTATAGCCCATCCCCTGCTTGCCAAACTCACCAAACTGCGAAATGTCCTTGCGGATCTGCGCCGCGGAAATGCCCACGCGCTCCCCCAACTCCTGTGAGGAGGTCGTCTGCATGCCCTTCTCAGCCATGCGTTGCAAGGCCCTCAGATAGACGGGCATGCGGCCAATGATGATATCCGGGATTTTTTCTGCGTTCATGGATTTCCTCGCCGAGCGTGAAATAATTTGTCAACTTCGCTATTATAAACTCGTTTTGTACAAATCGCCACAAAGAAGACTGTCTCCCGGCGGCCACACCTTCCAGCCTTTCACCTGATCCGGCCTTCTTCGACCGATCAACCAGAGTGTTGACTGGACTTTCGCCGCCGCCGAATTGACAAATTCCGCCTCGAACCCTCCTGGACCTGTCGCGGGGCGCCCTCGCTGATGAGGTTCGCCCGCTGACGTTTTCATCCGTCCCTGCGCGCAAAACCAGGGTGGCCGCGCCGAGCCGCCGGGCAGAGTCCCCCGAACGCCTCGCCCAATGGATGGGTGGCGCGCCCTATGGCGAGATGGGTTGGCAGGTGAGCGGAGCGCCGTAGAAGGTGGGACACTCCACCCACTGGCCGTTGAAGTTGACCAGTACCTGCACGTTTTCCAGGAATCTGTCGTAACGGCTGACAACCAGCTGGCGGGATTCGTGGATGTCGTCCTGGATGTAGCGGAAGGAGGCCAGGTGCTTTTCGCGTGAGGTGGCCTTGTCCACTTCCTGGCCGCGCGTGTCGAGCATGAACTGGATGGTTTCGTCGAGGCCGAGGATGGGGTCGCGCAGGGGTTTGTTGTTGAGGCTGTCTGCCACGCCCCCGCTGATGAGCATCAGGATGGCGCAGAGGATGTGCGGTTTCACTTTGCCAAAACCGCTAATGCTGAAAACGGCCTGATCGAGCATCGGGATCTGGACAACGGCGATCACGATGGCCGAGACGATGATCCAGCCAAAGGCCACTGCGACCATGGTTGGCAGGTTGTCGTAGGTGGTGTAAAGCAGGCGGGAATTGATTTGCGGTTGAAACACGCCGGTCAATCTGGGCGCCAAAACGAGCGGCACGATGACCGTGAAGAGCGCCAGCAGTCCACTGGCAACCATCCAGAATAGGATTCCGATCAGGGTTTTTTCAAAACGCGCGGTGAGCCAGCCAGCCAGTCCGCCCACCAGGGTGGTGAGGATGCCGCCCACGGCCAGTTTTATCCAGGGGAAAAGGGCATGGGACCCGGAAAGCAGGTAGCCATCGAAGCCCCACAGGGCGACGGCAAAGGCCAGCCCGGCCGCGGCTCCATAGGTGAATCCGAATTTCTGCATCCGGGTTTTGAGATGCTGTTCAATATTGGGTGAGGTTGGATACATAGAGACTTCCTGATGTCTGTGTGATGACAGTTGACGTCGGTTCGATGTTGCTCAATTGTACCCAAGAATTACGTGGGCGGGAGATTAGGGATGGGGAAAGCTGTCGCGGCGCGCTTTTTGATTCTGGCGAAACCGTCCACGAATTCTCACGAATAAACGAATGGGACGCGCACCCGCATTCGCGTATTCGTTACCACATTCGTGGACGGTATCCCTGCCAAAAACCAACCGCGCACCGTGGACAGTCCGCGGCGCGCCTTTTTGATTCCGCTTATATCAACCGATCCCCTCCCTCCACCGAATCGACCCGATAATGGCACCCGCGACTTTGTCTGTTATGCTGTGCGGACTGAGCCACAATCAGCGCGGCTTCGACCGCGTTGCGCAGGCCGATGAGTCCGTCGCTGAGTTTGGTGGTGCGGTAGAAGGTCTCGATCTCATTTTGCAGGTGACGCAATTCGCGGATGGCGCGCGAGAGACGGTCACCGCTGCGGACGAGTCCCACGTAATGCCACATGATGTTCTGGATGGTCTGCATGTCGCCCTGGATCAACGCGGGGTCGCGGTCGTCGGTCAGGCCGCTTTCGTCCCACGCGGGGACGTTCTCAACGTAGAGCGAGATATTATCTCGCTTTACGATATTCTCCGCCGCGCGATTCCCCCACACCAGTCCCTCCAACAGTGACGTGGACGCCAGTCGGTTCGCGCCGTGCAGTCCCGTGCATGAGACTTCGCCCACCGCGTACAAATTCGCGATGTCGGTCTGTCCCCACTCGTCCACCTGCACGCCGCCGCAGAAATAATGTGCGGCAGGCACAACGGGTATCGGCTCACGCGTGATGTCCACGCCCGCCTTCAGACAGGTCGCGTAAATGTTCGGGAATCGTTCGCGCACCGCCTCAGCGTCCATGTGCGAAGCGATGTCGAGCAGGACGAACGAATAATTGTTCTCAGTCATTTCGGTGTGGATGGCGCGCGCCACCACGTCACGCGGCGCAAGGTCCTTCCACTCGGGCGCGTACTGCGCCATAAACGGTTTTCCATCGGGCGTGAGCAGAATCCCGCCCTCGCCGCGCACCGCCTCGCTGATCAGGAATCCCTCCGCGCCAGGCACGGCCAACGCGGTCGGGTGAAACTGGACGTACTCCGCGTTGATGATCCGCGCGCCCGCCCGCGACGCCATCGCCAGCCCGTCGCCGCGCGCGCCCACGGGGTTGGTCGTGTTTCGGTAAATGCGGCCAATCCCGCCCGTCGCGAGAACCGTCACGCCCGCCAACGTTCGGTGCACCGCGCCCTTGTTGCGATCGAACACGTACGCGCCGTGACAGGTGATCGGCTTATACGTGTCGAGCGGATTGCGCGAGTGGTGCGGGTACGTGATCAGGTCAACGGCGGTGGCGTTGGTGAACCACTGGATGTTGGGCTTCGACTTGAGCAACGCGATGAGTCCACGCTCGATTGCGCGACCCGTCCCATCGCCGACGTGCAGGATTCGACGACGCGAATGCGCGGCCTCCTGACCCCATTCCATCGCGCCGCCCTCGCCTCTGTCGAACGGGACGCGGGCCGCGGCAATCAGGATTTTTTCCAGCAACGGAGGTCCCTCCTCTGCCAGAATGCGCGCCGCGCTCGGCAGGGACGCGCCCGCGCCCGCCTCGAGGATGTCCTTCACCAGCAAGTCGGCGCTGTCGTCGGGACCGCGGCTGATGATTCCGCCCTGCGCGTACCCCGTGTTGGACTCGTGCGGGTCGAGTTCGCGCGTGATGATGGTGATGTGACGGTTGGGGTCTTCCGCCAATTTCAGCGCCGCCGTCGCCCCCGCGATCCCCGTGCCGATGATGAGTACGTCTGTTTGGAGCATGGTTCCTCA
>CAYJLS010000226.1:0-4957 GCA_964371065.1 uncultured Anaerolineaceae bacterium
AGGAAGACCAGGCCCGGCGCGCACCCGTCTCCCCACAACCTCTCGAAAAATAAACGACAGCCCTCGTCCAAAAGACGGGGGCTGATGATTTTTGGTTCTTCCGTTGATAACAGGATAATTTTTCAAACACAAAGGACACGAAGGTCACGAAGAAAAACCAATAATTCAAGGCGCTCTTCCCTCCTTTGTGTGCTTGGTGTCCTTTGTGTTTAAATCTTTTTCCTCCGCCGCGAACCCAAACCACGGACGCAGGCGCGGGTTGCGGTGGATCGCCAGTTCGTAGATCAGCGCGGGGATCAGCACGCCGCTCAAAAACGCCAGTGCGATGGTGGGATCCCTGGGAATGCCGAGGCGGATGTATTTTTCAGAGAGGGTCTCCTGAATGGGGACATGGAAGATCAGGATCACCAGCGAAATCCGCCCGAAGTAACTGAATACCCTCGTCAACAATGCCGACCACTTCTCCAGGTTGCGCGCCAGCGAGAGAATCATCGTGATACCGAGCAACGCCTCCGCCGTGTTGATCCACAACGAGGGATAGGTGCGTGTGTTGAAGTCCAGTTCGGGGGGCAGGAACCAGATCAGGGCCAGGAGCAGGCCGAAGGTCCCGGCCAGAACGAGAGGCGAGGCGAAAAACTTTTCCAGCGGGCGCTGATTCACTTCGTAGCCGGCGAGGAAGAAGAATCCACTGGCGAGGACGAGGTCGAGGCTGAACGGCAGTCCGTATAACTCACTCCCGATGACGGGTGCGCGGAACGGCCAGAAATAGGGCATGGTCAGCACGCCCGCGGCCAGCATCACGAACAGCAGGAGCCAGCGCAACCAATCCATTTTCACGCGGCCGAAAAGAAAGCGCCAGGCGATCCATGCAAACAAACTGACTGCGAACAAATGCGGGATGAACCACAATTGCACCCAGTCAATGTAATATCCCGTCGCGTACATGGACTTGGCGATGCGCCCCAGGATGACAGGGAAGGTCATGTTCGAAAAAGCCGCCTCGCCCAGATAGATCAAAAAAATCGCGAACAGGTACGGCTTGAGCAGGGTATTGAACCGCCGCCGCGCAGTCTCGCCGAAGGCGCGCTCGGGGCGGAAGAACATCCCCGACAAAAAGAAAAACAGCGGGATGTGGAACGCGTAAATAAATTTGTGCAGTGTGGGGTGATAGCCAGACAGGTCGTTGTGCGCCAGCACGATCACCAGAATGCCCAGCCCCTTGGCAATGTCAATGTAGGCGATGCGTTTGTTCATGGGGTGATTGTACCTCGTAGCGCAAGTCTATAGACTTGCGCTACGCAAATTCAAACGTGGGCATGCCCTCGGTCTGCGTCTGGATTTGGAACAGCCCACCCGAAAGCGGATTCGCCGCGAGTGCGGACTCGTCCAGGCCGACGCGCGCGCTGGTGACGTACAGGAGGTCGCGCCGCGGCCCGCCGAAGACGCACGACGTGACGTGCGGCGCGGGGACGGCGATCTCCGCTTCTTTCCGACCGCTGAGCGGATCCCAGCGCACGACGCGTGACCCACCCCATAGCGCGATCCACAACTGCCCCTCGAGGTCGGAGGTCATCCCATCGGGGAATCCCATCTCGGCGGGGACTTCGATCACGACGCGCGGGTGGGAGATGTCGCCCGTGTCAAGATCGTAGTCGAAGGCGCGCACCTGGCGCGTGGGCGTGTCAATGTGGTAGAAAATTTTGTAGTCGGGACTCCAGGCGAGTCCGTTGGAGATGCCGACGCCGTCCAGCAGTTTGCGCGGGGACTGTCCCGCGGTCAGCGAGTAGAGCGCGCCGCTGGCGGCTTTCTCATCCATGTCCATCGTGCCAGCCAGGAAACGACCCGCCGGGTCGCACTTGCCGTCGTTGAAGCGATTGGAGGCCGGTTCGGCTACGCGGGCGATCAAGGTCGGTTTCGCCGCGACCAGCCCCAACGTCACGAAAGAGGCGCGCAGGGCGGCGACGAGTCCCCCGTCACGGCGCGGCGCGGCGCATCCGATGAATTCGTCCAGTTGCAGGAAGTCGTCACGGCCGTCCTTCCAGGCGTGGATGCGTTTGGCAAGGATGTCCACCCAGTAGAGAGTCTGAGTCTTTTCATCCCAGGCGGGACCTTCGCCGAGTGCCGCCCTGGCATCGAGCAGGAGTTCGGCTTGCATTAGAACCAATCGCGTTTGACAAAGATATAAGCAGTGAAGAAGGTCAGGATGATGGAGGCCACCAGAATGCCCACAAAGGCCAGCGGATGCTCCTCGTATGGGATGGGAACGTTCATGCCGAAAAAGGAGGAGACGATGGTGGGCATGCTGACGACAATGGTGAGGGCGGTCAGCAGTTTCATGATCGAGTTCATGTTGTTGGAAATGATCGAGGCGAAGGCGTCCATCATGCCCGAAAGAATTTCCGTGGCGATGCCGGTCATCTGGATGGCTTGCTGGTTCTCGGTGAGCACATCTTCGAGCAGGTCGGCGTCTTCGTCGTACTGGTTGAAGAGTTTCATGCGCTGGACGCGTTCCATCATCACTTCGTTGGAGCGCAGGGCGGTGGCAAAATAGGTGAGGGACTTCTGGTATTTGAGCAAGCCGAGCACTTCCCGGTTGCGGGTGGACTTTTGCAACTGGTCTTCGAGCGCTTCAGTGGTCTTGTTGATGTCGCGCAGATGGCTGAGATAGCGGATGGCGGCTTCGAGGAACAGGTAAAGCACAAAGCGATAGCGTTTGCCTGTTTTCAGGCCGCGATATTTCCCATTGAGCAATGGCTTGAGGATATCGGTCTCGCGGCGGCAGACCGTGACGACGACACCGTCCACGATGATGATGCCGAGCGGGATGGTGGTATAAGGCACATCCACATTTTCGCCCTGATAATGCGGGATACGGATGAGGATGAAGGTGTAGCCTTCATCCTCGTCGCGTTCGATGCGCGGCATTTCGTCGAGGTCGAGGGAATAGTTGATCAGGTCGGGGAAGATTTCGATCTCTTCGGTCAGAAAAACGATCTCCTCGGGGGTGGGATCCACCACGTTGATCCACGACCCGGTGACCGGAGATTCCAGTTTGGTCAGCTCCCCTTCGCTGGTTTTGAAAAAGTTGATCATATCGGCCTCCTGTCAAAGTATTATCGCGCAGGAGGCGCGGGGCTTCCTACGGGATGGGTGAAATTCGTTGCAACGCGCGCCATCCGCCTTTTAAGGGCGGCTGTTTATCGTCTGAATCGGCTAAATCGCTATCGGGTTCCGGTAACATTTCTTCCTTGTTCGCGCCTTTGAACTGCAAGCGAAGCAATTTTACGCCCGTTGCGTGGATTACGACAGGGCGAAAATAAAAAAGTATGGCTTTCTCAAAGTCTGGAATTTCTCAACGCGAATTACGCTAATATGCGAATGGCGCGAATAGACCATAGAAAATTGGCGAAATTCGACCATTCGCGGCATTCGCGTTTCAAAAACGCGAAATCGTTAATCTACTTTGAGATGGTGATCAATAAAAAAAGCCCCCGCAAGTTCGCGAGGGCTGGGGAGTCTACGGGCATCCGCCCAGGAAGGGGAAGAAGGTGCACCACATGTTGGCCGAGTCGATCAACGCCAAGGCAATCACGCAGGCGCAAATGAACGCGAGCGCGCCCACGCCGATGACGATGGGCAGGGGGTTGCTCTTCTTGCCGATTTGCATGGGGCCAGCCGGGACTTGCCCCGCGTAGGCCTGCGCGGGCGGGGGCGGCGGAACGTACTGGCGCGCCTGTCCCGCGGAACGCGACGGCACGGCCAGCGTGGCCGCCGGGTCAAAGTCTGTGGCTTCGAAGCCGAGCACGATCCCCTCGCCAAAGGAGACCACGTCGCCGGGTTTAAGCACGTATGCGGACATAATGCGCTGTCCGTTGACGTGCGTGCCGTTGGTGGAGCCGGCATCCTCGATGACGTATTTCCCGCCCTGAAACTGCAAGCGGGCGTGGCGGCGCGAAATTTCGGCGTCATTGATCTGGATGCCGTTGGATGCGTCCCGCCCAATGGAAATCGAATCAGCCTCCAGCGGATATAAGGCGCCGACCGTTGGGCCAGAGCGCATCACGAATTGGAATTTTCCAGCCATCTCTGCCTCCATTATTGCATTGAAAAATCTTTTCCAAGTGTACAAGGTTCGGGCAAAAAAGTCAATTCGATAAAAGTAGTACGAATCTCAGGCTTGTTTTGTGCCGTCCAATTCGAAGCCTGCGCGGAAAGCGGCGGATACTTCGGCCTTGACGCGTTCCATCGTTGGCACAGGCGAGAGCAGGTCGGACAGCGCGGCCACGGGTTCGTCCGCCAGCCCGCAGGCGACGATGCCGTCCCAGTATTCCATGTCGGGGTTGACGTTGAGCGCGAAGCCGTGACGCGTCACCCCCTTCGCATCCACTTTGACGCCAATGGCCGCGAGCTTGGCAGGCTTGGCGCGGTCTTCTGGACGACAGCGCGGACAGCGCGACCAAACGTCCGCCTTCACCCACACGCCGGTCAACCCGGACAACTGGCCGGTCACCAACCCAAGACGCGCCAGCGCGGCGATGAGCGTTTTCTCCAACCTGCGGACGTAGCCGACGTAATCCACCTGAGACCTGACAGGTTTTTCAACGGAGTCTTCCGATCCCAAAGAGTCTGACGAAAACCTGTCAGGTCTGATTGGCTCTAGCGGAATCAGCGGATAGCCCACCAACTGTCCCGGGCCGTGATAGGTGACATCCCCGCCCCGATCCACCCAGTGGACCGCGACGCCGCGCCGCGCCAGTTCCTCGGGCGGCCAGAGTAAATTTTCCGCGTGGCCTTTGCGGCCAAAGGTGAAGGTGTGGGGATGTTCGAGAAGCAACAGCGTCGGCGGACGCGTCCCGGCCGCGATCTGCGCCGCGTATTCATCCTGGAGTTTCCAGGCGGGGGCGTAGTCTATTAAGCCTAAATCTAAAACTTGTAGGTTCATTGGTAAATAGTAAAT
>CAYJLS010000227.1:0-4952 GCA_964371065.1 uncultured Anaerolineaceae bacterium
ATGAACCGCCATTCGCAGCGGCTTTTGCCGCGTTGGTTTCGTGGTCAACGGATGGCGCACCGGATAAACGGATGAAAGACAGCAGGATGAGGAGTCGCCACATCCGTTTACACCGCACCTGCGGTGGGTGCAGGTGTCCGTTTTATATCCGTTGACCATTATCCGCTGGCAGAATTGGCCTCGCGCGGCGATAGGCTAAATGATCGCCAGTTTTTGGAAGTCGCGCTGAAAACTGTCAAGGATGATTTTGAAAGTGTTAATCTTACTTGAACCATGTCCAAAATTTTGACGGGCGCCCGGATGCGCTGCGCCTTTTGGATTCGGGGTGGGTTATAATGACTCAGGATGGACGCCAGAAAAAATTGGTGAATGGAGCAGTTTTCAGTGAACAGGTTTTGAAAAACGGGAGACAGTATGGATATTGATGTTGCTCAACTAGCCGCACAGACAGCCGCAATCCTGGCTCCGTTTTTGCCGTATTTGCTCA
This sequence comes from uncultured Anaerolineaceae bacterium, assembly GCA_964371065.1. Taxonomy (GTDB): domain Bacteria; phylum Chloroflexota; class Anaerolineae; order Anaerolineales; family Villigracilaceae; genus Denitrolinea. Next base: position 488 of record CAYJLS010000227.1, read on the forward strand.
AGGGCGGCAAGGCCGCGGCCAAAGCCGCGTTCGAACGCGTAGGGGAAAAGTTCGTGGATGAGACCTGGGAGCAGGCCGAGAAGTTATGGAAAAAGATCTGGCCAAAGGCAAAGAAGAAGGAAGCCGCGAAAGAGGCGGTGGAAGATATGCTCAAAGAGCCGGATGATAAAGGCGCGCTGGCTTCGTGGGAATACCAATTGAAGAAGATGTTAAGCGAAGATTCCACGCTGATCGAATTTACGCAAACGATCGTTGCGGGCGATCAAAGCCTTGTCACGGGCAGGGATATGATCGAATCTGTTGCAGTGAAAGGGGACCGAAACCTGGTCGCCAGTCATGGCGGGCGGATTACCCAGACCACAAAAATTTATCACGCAACCCCTGCCGCAAAGGATGATAAAGCGCAAAAAGCGTTCCACCTCTACCTGGAAAAATTGCGCCGCCATTGCAATTCCCTGCCTTTAGCCGCGCTGGGCGGAGAAGATGCGGATGAAGATATTACGCTCGACAAAGTTTACATTGACCTGGACACCACCCAGTTCAAGGACATGGAACATGCAGGCCAGGGCAGGAGGAAAAAAGAATTCGCCAACGAACCTGAAAAGACGCCCATCAGTGTTATGGAAGTTGCCGCCGAAACAGAGCGGCTGGTTTTACTGGGCGATGCGGGCGCGGGAAAAAGCAGTTTTGTAAAATACCTAATCGCCCGGCAAGCCGCGCTGTTGCTTGGCGAATCGAAAAAGCCTCTCCCCGGCTTTGACCGCGATCTAACTCCGGTGCTGTTGGTATTACGGGACCTCAGCCCAAAACTTGCCGCGTTGGATTTGGATAAATACCCCGGCGAGGAGCAAAAGCAGGTTTTGTCAGACGCGATCCTTGAAAAAGTGGTTGCAGATATAACCGCCAGCAAAGCCGGAGATTCAATCCCCATCCTGCAGGAAGCCTTCGAAAACGGAAAAATCCTGCTGGTGTTCGACGGCCTGGATGAAGTGCCGCAGGATTTACGCGGCCGCGTCCGCCAGGCAGTGGGAGCGTTGATCCAATTACAGAAAATCGAGCGCGTGATCATCACCTCCCGAAGCCGTTCCTATACGGGGCAGGCTGTCTTCCAGAATTTCCAATCCGTCACCATCGCTCCTTTTAACGATAAAAAAATCTCGGGGTTCGCGCACGCCTGGTACAACGAACGATACCATCTTGGACGCATTAATGCGGCTGAGTCGAAAAAACGCGCGGACGACCTGGCGCGCACCGCCGCCACGCCCGAAATGAAAAAAATGGCAGGCAACCCGATGATGCTGACCAGTATCGCCATCATCCATCAAAAGGATATTGGCCTGCCAAATGAGCGCGTGCGCCTGTACAGCCTGCTGGTGGAGGTATTGGTCAGCCGCTGGCAAAAACACAAGACTGGGGAAGGAGAGTTTGCGCCTTCGCCAGCCCTTTCAAAATTCCTGAAAGACGATGATCGCCTGCGGCCCACGCTGGAAATTCTTGCCTATGAGACCCACCGCGCCATCAAAAAGGCCGGGAAGAATAAAACCGAGGAGGCCGATCTTTCACGCGGAGATGCGTTGACGTTGCTCGAACAAAAACAGTATCTCGGCAGTGTTGACCTGGCTTCCGAATTTCTCGATTATGTAGACCAGCGTTCGGGGCTTTTGGTTGGCAGGGGCGGCGACCTGGAACACCCCACCTCCTACAGTTTTCCCCATCGCACCATACAGGAATATCTCGCGGGATGCTATTTGATCGGGAGCCGGGACCGCGGCCGCGAATATTTCAAACACGCCGCGGAAGGTGATTTTTGGAGCCTGGCGGTCTTGATGGGCGCGGAGGAACTCTATTACAACCACAAGAGCACCAGGGATACCCTGCTCGACTTAATCTACAATCTCTGCCCCGATTGCCTGCCGCGGGATGAACAGGCGGAACGCGCCCTGCTTTGGTCGGGACAATTTGCCTGCATGTTCGGAAGCGAGAATATAGGAAGCGATACCGGCAATCCTTCGGGCGGAAAAGCCTATTTGGAAAGGCTCATCCCGCGTACCCTCCAGTTATTGGATAGCAAATTCCTTGCCCCAGTGGAGCGCGCCTCCGCCGGTGACACCCTCGCCCGCCTCTCTGACCCGCGCTTCGACGCGGAGCATTGGCATTTGCCCAAAGAATCCCTGCTCGGTTTCGTTCACATCCCCGCCGGTGAATTTACCATGGGCACAAAGAAAAAAGACATCGAAGGGCTGGTTGAAAAATACAAAGGCGATAAAGAATGGTTCGAACGCGAGGTGGAACAGCACACCGTCCGTCTGCCCGATTATTTCATTGCGAAGTACCCCGTCACCGTAGCGCAGTTCAAAGTCTTTGCAGAGGAAAGCGGCTACAAAAAGATGAACGAAGCGAGTTTGCAGGGCATTCCCAATCACCCCGTTCGCTACGTGACCTGGTTCGATGCTGTCGCATATTGCAAGTGGCTGAATGAAAAACTCAAACTCGCCGCGCCCCATCAAAAGGGAAGAAATGAATCGGAGCAAAACTTCTGGAATGGAATCCAGGACAGCAAACTCATCGCCAGCCTGCCCAGCGAGGCGGAGTGGGAAAAGGCCGCACGCGGCAGGGACGGGCGTGAATTTCCGTGGGAAGGAGACTTCGAGCAAAACAACGTCAACAACAACATGGTGATCGGAAACACCAGTGCGGTGGGATGTTTCCCACAGGGACAAAGCCCCTATGGCCTGCTCGATATGAGCGGCAACGTTTGGGAATGGACGCGCAGTATCTATGAAAAATATCCATACAAGCCAGGGCAAAAGCGCGAAAACTTGGATGATGAAAAATCTGCCCGTGTGTTGCGCGGCGGCGCGTTCGGCAATGTAGTCAGGGGCGCGCGGTGCGCCTCCCGCAGCGGGGACGGCCCGGGCGGCGAGTGGTACGGCGGCGGTTTTCGAGTGGTGGTGGCGTCGCCTCCTATTTCTCTTGGTTCGCGTTCTGGTTCCTGATTTCTGTGTTTCTGGTTTCTGAATCCTCCCGCCGCAAGGCGGGAATTTTTAAAATTTTTTGGAGGCCTCATGCAAGAATCGCCCATTTTCACAAAAACCTTCGATATGCTGGCGTGGCTGTTGCCCGCCACTTTGAAATTTCCGAGAGAGCATCGTTTTGTGCTGGCAAAGCGCACACAGAATGCCGCCTTCAATTTTTACGAATCTATCACAGCGGCTTCTTTGAGCGCTGCGCCCCTGCCCCACCTGCAACAGGCAGACATCGAGTTACAACGACTGCGCCTGTATTTGCGGCTGTGCCAGCGCCTGCAGTTTTTCAGCGCGGGGCAATACCAGCACATTTCAGAAATGCTCGAAGAGATTGGCAGGCTGATCGGCGGCTGGCGCAAAAAGAAAAGTGGCGTATAATCCCATTTGCTGAAATCTTTCAGCGGGGCTGGCCGAAAACGACGCCCGTGTGTTGCGCGGCGGCGCGTTCAACAATAATGACAGGAACGCGCGTTGCGCCTACCGCAACAGGAACAACCCGAACAACGAATGGAACAACAACGGTTTTCGAGTGGTGGTGGCGTCGCCTCATGCTTCTCTCATCGAAGGCGTGCAGGCGAAAGCCTGTTTGCCGAGGTCGGAAATGCTGTTCATTCACGGATGACAGCCGAGGCCAAAACAAGAGAAATAGCGCGGCCAAGCCCTGGCCGACCTTCCTCTCCCCTCGCCTTTCAGGAGAGGGGTTGGGGGTGAGGTCGGGCGAATATAGAAGAGCCTCGCCGCCTCGGGTGCGTCCCACGCGGCGAGGCAACTCCTGCAACAGACCTGACATGTCTCCGCGAAAGTCCGATTAACCAGGGTCTCTTCCCACGCAATCATCTCGGTTAATCATGGCGCGGATGAGACATGTCAGGTCTTGACCGCCATGTACACGCAACTCCACTCCTGGGAAAACCTGCTGCTCGCCTATCACAAAGCCAGCAAAGGCAAGCGCGGGCATCCCAACGTGGCCGCCTTTGAATACAAACTGGAAGATAATCTCTTGCAACTGCAACGTGAATTGCAGGAACAAACTTACCAGCCGGGGGAATACCACAGTTTTTACATCCACGACCCCAAGAAACGTCTCATTTCCGCCGCGCCCTTCCGTGACCGCGTGGTGCATCATGCCCTGTGCAATTTGATCGAACCAATTTTTGAGCGGTCTTTTATTTTCGACTCCTACGCCAACCGCATCGGCACACATGCGCCTGCGCTGCGCTTCGGCGCAGTGCAGGTGAAGGCACGCACAAAGCCCTCGACCGCGCCCAGCAGTTCGCGCGCCGCTTTCGATACGTGTTGGTCTGCGATGTGCGCCAGTTCTTTCCGAGCATTGACCATGAAATCCTGCGCGGTATCCTCGCTTCGTCATTGAAAATGGCTCAACGTGACAGTCACTTCGCAAGATACTGTTGGCGAACTATACTGAACGCGGGCATAAA
>CAYJLS010000228.1:0-4921 GCA_964371065.1 uncultured Anaerolineaceae bacterium
GGCCGCATGTCTCAATCAAGTAAGACTGTTCAACTTATTTTTGAACAAAGACTTACTTTCTTCAAAGAAGGAGTGGAACCATGAAAAATTCCTACCCGCTCGTGATCGCATTTGGGATTTTCTTCCTGTTCTTCATTCAATTGGCTGGCATCCTGGTCGAGTCCATTTACATCCTCGACCTGATGAACACCTCCCTGGACGCAAAAGTCCTGGGTCTGCTTTTTTTCTTCACCCCCGCGCTCTTGCTCCCATTTCGGAAGAAATTTCCGACTTGGTTTGTTTGGGCGCTCTTCGGCGTGCTTTTCATTTCCCGCGGCCTCACACCAACCCTGAACACTCTGGGCAGGATGGTCGCTTCCGGCGTCGGGATCGGAACCGCCCTGCTTCTGTTTCCCATCCTGTTAACTTCCAGGCAAAAAGGATTTTTGGTATCGGCTGGCCTGGCTCTCGCCGTGGGACTTTCCGTATTGCTTCGCACGCTAAACTACAGCCTCGATCTCTCCCTCACATCTCAAGGCGGATGGATCGGCTGGGGACTTGGTCTGCTATTCGGCTGGACTCTGACCCAACTGAATTGGGACGGCGAACATGCCACGCCTCATTCCAACGGGAGAGTTGTGTCTGCCATCTCCGGCATTTTCCTCACCCTCGCGTTGACCTACTTCGCCTTTTCCGCGCCCGCGGTGATCGCCCGCTGGACTCAGGGCAACTACGCCTTGATCGTCTCCACCGTCAGCCTGCTGACCGTGGGATGGACATTCCTGGCAGTAAGCAAACCCGAACTTCTTAACCATCTCTCGCGGCGCGGACTGTTGATCTGGAATCTCGTGTTCACCCTCAGCCTGACGGGGACCATCCTCGCCCATCGCGTTTCCTTTCCATTGACTCCAGATTCTCCCGCGGTGGTTGTAGGTACTCCAAGTTTGCTACAACAAATTCCGCTAATCTTGATGCTGTTGACCTTCCCCGTCATCTTTTTTGATTTGCGTTTCTTTTTCAACAGCATTCAGCAGGAGAATCCATCACCTCACGCGCTCATTCCAGGGATGTTGATCGGAAGTTTGGCGCTGATCTTGCTTGTCTTCATCAACATCTTCACGAATGTTTGGGGCTACGTCGCGCCGGTCAGCACCGTATTCCGCAACCAGTTCTATCTCCCTTATTTATTGATCGCGGGGATCATCACTCTGCTCGTCTGGCGGCAGAAGCAGAGCGAGTTGCAACCCGATGTGAGCGCGAAAACTCCCCTAGGCTGGACGGTTATTCTTGCCGCTATCTTCCTCCTGACAACCATCAGCGCCCTGCGCACCGACCGAGTCCAGACTTGGGATGCCAACAAGACATCCCTCATCGTAATGACCTACAACATCCAGGAAGCCAACGACGGTTTCGCGGAACATTCCTACGACCGTCAACTGGCGATGATTCAAAAAGTCTCGCCCGATATCCTCGCCTTGCAGGAATCTGACTCGGCGCGCATCTCGCTCAACAACAACGACTATGTTCGTTACTATGCCAGCAAGCTGGGATACTATTCCTACTACGGCCCAACCACGGTGACAGGCACATTCGGGACAGCCATCCTGTCGAAGTATCCGCTAGAAAATCCACGCACCGCTTTCACCTTCAGCGACACGGACGAAGTCGGCACTGCCGAAGCGGAGATCACAGTCGGCGGTCGCACCTTCACCATTTACGATGTCCACCCCGATGGTTCGGATGCTGTTTTTCTGGCATTCGCTAAAAGCCTACTCGCACGGTCCCGCGATAAGGCCAATGTCGTCGTTCTGGGCGATTTCAATCTGCGGGATTATGAAGAGGCGTTTCAACTGATCGCGGCGGTGTACACCAACGCCTGGACGAGTGTCTACCCGTCCAGGATTGGCGCGGACGGAACCGACATGTCTGGCAAGAATCGGATTGACCACATTTTCTTCTCCCCCGACCTGCATGCCCGCAACCCAATTTATGTTTTGCCGCCCGCATCGGCGACGGATCATCCCGTCCACTGGGCGGAGATTTTCTGGGAATAATATTATTGGCGGGATTCCGTCCCGCCCCACAAAAATCCGCCAGCACGTTTTCTGCTGGCGGTTTTTTGTTTCAAATGCCAAACCAATTTCTAAACATCTATCGGTGTGAGCTCCTGTTGCACGGTATACAACCGTTTGTATAACCCATTCCGCCGAATCAGTTCGTCATGCGTGCCTACTTCAAGGATGGATTTATTCTCCAGCACCACGATATTATCGGCATTACGAACCGTGGACAACCGGTGAGCGATGACGATGGTCGTGCGTCCTTGCATCAGCCGTTCGATGGCTTGTTGGATCAGCAACTCCGTCTCGGTATCCACGGACGAAGTAGCCTCGTCGAGAATCAGAATCGGGGCATCCTTGAGAATGGCGCGCGCAATGGATAGGCGCTGTTTCTGTCCGCCAGAGAGCTTGACGCCGCGCTCGCCGATCAACGTGTCGTAACCCAGCGGACGGAGTTTAACGGTTGGATCATGTGTCCAGGTAAAACATTATCGTAGCGTAATAACCTGTTTCAAAAATCACCTTGCGGGCTATAATAAAGTAACCCTTTTTTGGAGGCAGTCATGTCAAACGTCTTTGCATCCCATCATCCGCTTGTCGCTCATAAACTATCGCGCCTGCGCGATAAAAACACCGAGCCGAAAAAATTCCGCGAACTGGTGCGCGAGATCGCTGCGCTCCTGACATACGAAGCGACCGCGGATTTGGCCATTACGCCGCGCGAGCTGGAAACTCCATTAGCCAGAATGACAGGCTCTGAGCTAAAAGAGAAGATCGGTCTCATCCCCATTTTGCGCGCTGGATTAGGAATGGTTGAAGGAATATGGGAACTTATGCCTGTTGCAGAAGTCTGGCACATCGGACTGTACCGCGATGAACACACATTGCGTCCCGTGGAATATTACAACAAACTCCCGCTGGAACCGACCGTCTCGGTCTGCATCATCCTCGATCCCATGCTTGCCACGGGCGGATCTGCCATCGCCACCGCGGAGGTGCTCAAACGCTGGGGGGTGAAGAAGATCAAGTTCGTCGGGCTGATCGGCGCGCCCGAAGGTATCAAAGCCATGCAAGCCGCGCATCCTGATATTGACATCTATCTTGCCGCGATTGACGACCATCTCAACGAGCGCGCCTACATTGTGCCAGGACTCGGCGACGCGGGCGACCGTCAGTTTGGGACGGGATGAGGCAGTGATCGGTTTTCAGTTATCAGTGTTCAGTGAGATAAAAGATGTGGAATTGGATTGTCTTCAGCTTTCTCTCTTTATTTCTAATCTACATCTCGCGTGATTCGTTGCGCGCGCGGCGCTCGCATGGCTTCTATCGTTTCTTCGCATGGGAATGTATCCTGGCCCTGTTCCTGCTCAACATGGAATTTTGGTTTACCCAGCCCTTTGCGTGGAATCAGATCGTCGCGTGGGGCCTGCTGCTGGTCTCGCTCATCCCGCTGGGATATGGGATTCACTTTTTGCGGACGCAGGGAAAGCCAGCCGAAAAAAGAGAAAGCGACCCGTCCCTGCTGGCGTTTGAAAAGACAACAGAATTGGTCACGAATGGAATTTACAAATACATTCGCCATCCGCTTTACAGTTCATTGCTTTTGCTGACATGGGGCATTTTCTTTAAAAATCCCACCGTGACGGGTACGACGCTGGCCGTGATCGCCTCTGTCTTCCTGCTCTTCACCGCCAAAGCGGACGAGGCAGAATGTATCCGCTTCTTTGGCGCGGCATATACAGACTATATGCAAAATTCAAAGATGTTTATTCCCTATCTTTTCTAAACCATGAAAGCCATGCTCCTGCGCGCGACCGCACCACTCGCGCAAAACCCAACTCCCCTTTCTTTGGAAAATTTGCCAGAGCCAAAGGTTGACGCGGGTGAGGTATTGATCCGCGTGACGGTTTGCGGAGTATGCCACACCGAACTGGACGAGATCGAAGGGCGGATGAAGCCGCGCCTGCCGATTGTGTTGGGACATCAAGTGGTGGGAATTGTTGAACAATGCAACCCACGTAGTGATGACTTCAGTCGTCCTGGCCAGCGCGTCGGCGTGGCATGGATCGCGTCCGCGTGCGGCGAATGTGACTTCTGCAAGTCGGGGCAGGAAAACCTGTGTCCGCAATTTCAAGCCACAGGCCGTGACGTGGACGGTGGCTATGCCGAATATATGAAAGTCCGCGCGGACTTTGTTCACCCAATTCCAGAATCATTTTCTGATTCCGAAGCCGCTCCGTTGTTATGTGCGGGCGCAATCGGCTATCGTTCGTTGCGATTGACCAACCTGCAAGATGGAGACTCGCTTGGCTTGATGGGCTTTGGCGGATCGAATCATCTGGTGTTGAAACTTGCGAAACACAAATTTCCGAAATCAAATATTTTTGTATTCAGCAGGAATCCCGAAGAGCGCGAATTTGCCTTATCGCTGGGAGCGGCCTGGGCAGGGACGATTGATCAGAGTCCGCTTGAGGCGCTGGATGCGGTCATTGACACCACACCAGTTTGGGGTCCGGTCAGTGAAGCGCTGAAACGGATCAAGCCTGGGGGTAGAGTCGTCGTCAATGCCATCCGCAAAGAGGAATCCGATAAAGAAGTCCTGATGAAGTTGGATTACCCCGCGCAGTTGTGGATGGAAAAGGAAATCAAATCGGTTGCGAATGTGACGCGCGCCGATGTGCGTGAGTTTTTGCAGATCGCGGCGCAGGCGAATATCAAACCTGAGTTCCAGGAATACGAATTGAAGGATGCCAATCAGGCGCTGGCGGAGATGAAGCAAGGTAAAATCCGTGGAGCAAAAGTTTTGATAGTTTAAATCGAATTACCAATGAGTCCACTGCAAAAACCTTGTGCGACCTGTTCGCCCGAAACCGTCCGCAAGG
>CAYJLS010000229.1:0-4811 GCA_964371065.1 uncultured Anaerolineaceae bacterium
ACTGAACACTGGAAACTGAATACTGATGACTGAAGTCTTAGCAATTATCCCCGCTCGTGGCGGATCAAAAGGAATTCCACGAAAAAACATTCGCAACTTCGCGGGCTATCCGCTCATAGCCTGGAGCATTGCCGCGGCCAAGCAATCCGAATCCGTGACGCGCGTCATCGTCTCGACTGATGATGAGGAGATCGCGTCTGTGGCACGTCAGTTCGGCGCGGAGACTCCGTTCCTACGTCCCGCCAAATTCGCGCAGGACAACACCACCGACCTGCCCGTCTTCGTCCACGCGCTGAAATGGCTGGACGAACACGAGGGTTACAAGCCTGATGTTGTCGTGCAACTGCGCCCGACTTCGCCCATCCGTCCGCGCGGACTGGTGGACGAGGCCATCGAAATCCTGCTCGCCCATCCCGACGCGGACAGTGTGCGCGGCGTTGTCCCCGCGGGACAGAATCCACACAAGATGTGGCTTCTGACAAATGAGCATAGTCCAATGAAGAACCTGCTGGATGTGGACGGGATTGACGAGCCGTACAATGCGCCGCGGCAGATTCTTCCTCCCGTCTACTGGCAGACGGGTCATATTGACGCGATCCGCGCGGCGACGGTTCTCAACGGTTCGATGAGCGGGAAGAACATCTATCCGCTGGTGATTGATCCGCGCTTCACCGTGGACATTGACAACCTGCAAGACTGGGCGCGTTACGAGCACCTCGTCGCCACGGGCGGACTCGATATGGTCTGGGCGGGACGCGCGCGGCGTCCGATGCCAACCACCATTAGGTTGATCGTCTCGGATTTCGACGGCGTCATCACCGACAACCGCGTCTGGACGGACGAAAACGGTAAGGAAACGGTAGCCGCTACCAGGTCCGATTCGATGCGGGTGCGGGATTTGCGCGAGCGCGGAGTGGAGGTCATGATCCTTTCGTCGGAACCTAATCCCGTTGTCAAAGCGAGAGCCGAAAAGATGGGAGTCGAGTCCGTGCAGGGAATTGACATCCGCGGCAAGGGCGAGGCGCTCAAAAAGTTGCTCGCCGAAAAGAAAGTGGACGCCGCGCATGTGGTATATATCGGCAACGACCTGAACGACCTGCCGTGCTTCGAGATCGCCGGTTGGGCCGTCGCGGTCGCGGACGCGTACCCCGAAGTGTTGCAAGCCGCCGATCACGTGCTGACCCGCGCGGGCGGCCACGGCGCGGTGCGCGAGTTGTGCGAGATGGTGTTATCCGCCATGAGAGGCGCTCAGGAAAGATGAAGAAAATATTTGTACACGGATCCTTCGGCGGATGACACGGATGAACACGGATTTTTTATTTTAAAAATCCGTGCAACTCCGTGAACTCCGTGTTTATCCGTGTACGAAAATAATGAGGAGAAAATATGGCACGCGAAATTAAATTAGGAAATCGAACCGTCGGCGACGGGCATCCCGCCTACGTCATCGCCGAGATCGGGATCAACCACAATGGCGACCTCGACATCGCCAAGCAGATGATCGACGCGGCAGTGCATGCGGGTGTGGACGCGGTCAAGTTCCAGAAGCGCACGCCCGAAGTCTGCACGCCCATCGAACAGCAGAAGCAGATGCGCGAGACGCCGTGGGGCTACATCACCTATCTCGATTATCGTTACAAAGTGGAGTTCAACGAAGCGCAGTACCGCGAGATTGACCGCCACTGCAAGGAAAAGGGAATCGCGTGGATGGTCTCGGTGTGGGACGAACCCGCGGTGGACTTCATGGAAAAATTCAACACGCCCGCGTACAAAGTGCCGTCCGCATCGCTGACCGATCACGCGTTGCTCAAGCATGTCCGCAAGACGGGCAAGCCGATCATCATCTCGACGGGTATGTCCACGATGGTGCAGATCCACAAAAGCGTGAAGATGGTCGGCGAGAAGGATCTCGTCATCATGCACTGCACCAGTACCTATCCATGCGAGCCTGAGGAATTGAATCTCAAAATGATCGCGACGCTCCGCAAGGAATTTCCACACAACCCCATCGGCTACTCAGGCCATGAGGTGGGACTCGTCCCTTCAACGATTGCCGTGTCCCTCGGCGCGTGCATGGTGGAACGTCACCTCACCCTCGACCGCGCCATGTGGGGCAGTGACCAGGCCGCGTCCGTGGAACCTGGGGGTTTCGAGCGGCTGGTGAAATACATCCGCGTCACCGAGGCCGCGCTGGGTGACGGCGTGAAGAAGGTCTACGAGAGCGAGATGTCTTCGTTGAAGAAATTACGCCGCGTCAACGATGAATGATGCGAGTTAGGAGTTGCGAGATAGGCGATGCGCGCATGTTCCGTGTGTACGTGTGTACCTGTGTACCTGTCTACTTGTGTCCCTCCCACGGCGGTTGAATGGATTTGATTCGAAACCTCCGACGCGCCGTTCGGCCTGCGGGAAAGACCCTGCAGGCGGTGGCGCGTTGGAAAAGATTTTCCTTCACCGATGCACCGCCCATCTTCGGCAACGCCAAACCGAAGAGCGGCTCGCATTTACTCCTGCAAGTGCTCAACGGCCTCACGCGCATCCTGCCCTATCGCTACGTGGACGCCGACCCGATCCGCACGATCAAAACCAGCGGCGGGCATCGGACGCAGGGTGAAATCCTCGCTGACTTGCGGACTCTGCCCTCGGGCGTGATCGGCTGGGGATATTTGGACGCGACGCCCGAAAACGTCTCTTTCCTGACCTCGAGCGGGCGCGCCAACTTCTTCATTTATCGCGACCCGCGCGATATGCTCATCTCGCAAGTATTCTTTGCAACCGACATGCACGAAGAACATGGCATGCACGCATACTACAAGTCCCTGCCCGATTTTGGCGTGAGACTCAATGTCGCCATCACTGGAATTGATAAAGACGGCTTGAAGATGGTCAGCGTAAAGCAAAGATATGAAGGCGTGTTCCAGTGGCTCGAACAAAAAAATGTAATGTGCCTCCGCTTTGAAGACTTGATCAACAACCGCGATTTCACGTTGAATGCCATGATGGATGAAGTAGAGAAGACGGGCTACAAGATCCCCACGCCGCGCGAGAAGGCGTTATCCGTTTTGGTGGAGGCGATCCAGCCGAAGAAGAGTCACACCTTCCGCTCGGGGAAGACGGGCGGGTGGCGGGAGCATTTCACCGAGGAACATAAGAAGTTGTTCAAGGATGTAGCAGGGGATTTGTTGGTAAGATTAGGTTATGAAAAAAATAATGATTGGTAAGGGTGGGATGAAAGAGTTTTTCACTCAACGCATCCAGCGCGGACTTGTCCGCAGGCTCAACAATCTCAAGATCGCGCGCATGGCGCAACTTGTAGCCCGCAACTCGCCGCCTCCTTCGGGTGCGCCTGTCGTTTTTTTCAAAGCCTCCACAGGCATTGACGATCTCTCCTGGAACAGCGGATTTCATCTGCTGGCGTCGTGGGCTTTGCGGTTGAAAGGCGTGCCTGTCGCATATTTCGCGTGCAATGCGGGGATGAGCAAGTGCGTGTTGGGGACGAATCGCGATAATGTTTACAAGGAAATGCCATGCAAATCTTGTGTGTATCAGTCGCGGACGCTGTATGCAGGTATACAGGTAGACACGTACACAGGTACACATATAAACTGGTTTGACTTTCAACGCGACTCGCAACTCGAACGCGCTTTGGAAAACCTAAGCGTTGAAGAGTTATCCGAATTCGAGTGGCCTCCCCGTCAATCCGTCATTGCGAGCGAAGCGAAGCAATCTCCTCGCGAGTTGGGGATTGCTTCGTCGCAACGAACGCTTCTCGCAATGACGATACCATTGGGCGTGCTCTGCCTGCCTGGCCTGCGATGGATCCTGCGGATTCATCATTTGAACGATGACGAATCAACGCGTTATCTTTTGCGGGAATATATTTTATCGGCGTGGAATGTTGCGCAGAAATTTGACGCCCTGCTCGATCAGACTCGGCCGAGGGCTGTCCTGGTTTTCAACGGGCAATTCTTCCCCGAAGCGACCGCGCGCTGGGTGGCGCAAAAACGTGGCATTCGTGTGATCACGCATGAGGTGGGATTCCAACCTGCCACGGCGTTCTTCACCGAAGGCGAAGCGACGGCCTCCCCCATCCCCGTTCCAGAATCGTTCGAGATGAACGACGCGCAAAACGCAAAACTGGACGCGTATCTTGCGAAGCGTTTTCAAGGCGACTTCACGATGGCGGGCATCAAGTTTTGGGCAGACATGAAGAGACTCGACGAGTCGTTCCTGCAAAAAGCCGCGGGCTTCAAACAAATCGTCCCCATCTTTACCAACGTCATCTTCGATACCAGCCAGCCGCACGCCAACACGGTCTTTGAAGATATGTTCGACTGGTTGGACTTGGTATTGGAGGAAATTCGCTCACACCCAGAGACCTTGTTCGTCATCCGCGCGCATCCCGATGAGTTGCGCGTCCGCAAAGCCAGCCGCGAGACGGTGGCAGGCTGGGTCGAAGCGCGCCGCGTAACGGACCTGCCCAATGTGGTTTTCGTGGGACCGAAAGAAACGCTCAGTTCGTATGAGTTGATTCTGAAGTCGAAGTTCGTAATGGTCTATAACTCGACCATTGGCCTGGAGGCTTCGATCATGGGCGCGCCCGTGTTGTGCGCGGGCAAGGCGAGATTTACGCAGTATCCGACGGTGTTTTTTCCGCAGACGATTGAAGATGTAAGAAGAAAGATGAAAGAATTTTTAGCGGCTGATTCAATTGCTGTCCCGCTTGAGTTCAAACGCAATGCGCGCAGGTTTTTATATTACCAGTTGTTCAGAACGTCATTGCCGTTTGGGGAGTTTCTTGAGCCGTCCGT
>CAYJLS010000230.1:0-4758 GCA_964371065.1 uncultured Anaerolineaceae bacterium
CCCATCAGTGGATAGAAACCAGGTTTCTGCTTGATCGAATTCCTAATCCATGTTTCAGGCAAGTGCGGTATCATGGGGTATCTTAATAATTATGGAGGAAGAATGGAATTCCCTTCCAATGAGCCAATTTCCGCACAAGGTAAAACCAACACCACCCTGATCATCATCGGGGTGATCGCGGCTTTGTGCTGCGCCTGCCTTTTGATCATTGCCGCGCTGGGCGTGGTGGCGTATAACCGCGTCGCACAGACGATTGAAACCTCGATGCCCGATTTCACATTCACGCTTGAGCCAGGCACACCGACTCCCGAGGTTGTGGTGACGCGCCCGCCTGTGGAGGATGTATCCACGGGTACGCTTGAGACGCTCAAAAATTCCATTGTCCCGGAGAATAATCCGTACGAACTGGCCTGCCGCTTGAAGGGCATCTGCAACGTGCCTGAGACCCTGCCCCCGCCCGCCGCGCCGCTGGAAACCGGCGCGCAGCAAAAATTCTGGATCACGAATTCCAATACGGACGAGCATTTCCAGATTGACGCCACCCTGAAGTACATCACGCCGCATACCTATTTCTGGGCGGAGGACGGCGCGAACGTGAACATGGACGATCTCAAAGCCCTGATGGACACCTTTGAGAACGAGATCTATCCCACCGACCGCGAGTTCTTCGGCAGTGAGTGGACGCCCGGCGTAGACGGCGACCCGCACATTTACGTGGTCTACGCCGGCAACATCGGGGCAACGGTGGCGGGCTATTTCTCCTCGGCGGATTCCTACAACCCGCTGGTGCATAAATATTCCAACGGCCACGAGACGTACGTGCTTGGCACGTCGCAGGACCTGGCCGACAACTACACCTATTCCACGCTGGCCCACGAATTCGTACACATGATCCAGTTCCCGACGGATCGCAACGATGTTTCGTGGATCAACGAGGGTTTCGCGGAACTCGGCGCGTTTCTCAACGGTTATGATGTGGGCGGCGCGGACTGGATGTATGCCCAAAATCCCGACCTGCAATTGAACGACTGGGCGGATTCCAACTCCCCCGATTTCGCGCCGCATTACGGACTCAGTTTCCTCTATCTCACCTACTTCCTCGACCGTTTCGGCCAGGACGCCACCAAAGCCCTGACTGCCAACCCCGAAAACGACCTGACCAGCGTGGACGATACGCTCAAAACGCTCGACATCACCGATCCGTCCACCGGCAAACTCATCACTGCGGACGATGTATTCATGGATTGGGCGGTGGCCATGTTCGCGCAGGACAAAAAGGTCGGTGACGGGCGTTACGCCTTCCACAACTATCCCGACGCGCCGCAAACCCACGCCACCGAGACGATTTCCACCTGCCCGGCTAATCCGTTCTCGCGCAGTGTCCACCAATATGGTGTGGACTACATCAGCATTGACTGCCCACAACAAATTGCTGACGATTCAGACGTAAAGGATTCCAATTCAGGCTTTTTAGGTATCGCAATTGCTATCCTTTGTATTATTTTTCTAATCGCGGTAGTTTGTATTATTCTAGTTGGTGCAATTCAAAAGAAGAGGTGGGGTTTCTACCTCGGCGGAGCATTGCTCTTCGTTGCCATACTGGTTGGTGTAGCACTATTCACCGTAGCCAATAAACCCACAGGCAATGTAGAGACAAGGAATAACCAAAGTAATTACACCCTGCACTTCGAAGGCGCCACCGTCACCGGCCTGCTTCCCGTGGACGCGCACTCCGCCGCGTATTCCTTCTGGTCGAACAAGGGCGACGAATCGGACATGACCCTGACGCGCGCGTTCGACTTGACGAACGTCAGCGGCCCCGTCTCGCTCTCCTACTGGACCTGGTACGATATCGAGGAGGATTGGGATTATGTCTACCTCGAAGTTTCCGAAGACGGCCAGAACTGGCAGATCGTCACGACGCCCTCCGGCACAGACACCAACCCCACCGGAAATTCCTACGGCTGGGGTTACACCGGCAAAACCAGCGGCTGGATCCAGGAGGAAGTTGACCTTTCGGCGTACGCGGGCAAGAAACTCCAGGTGCGCTTCGAGTACGTCACCGACGCGGCCATCAACGGCGAAGGTCTCCTGCTGGACGACATCCGCGTAGACGCCATCGGCTACGAATCTGATTTCGAGACGGACGACGGCGGCTGGGTCGCGCAGGGATTCGTGCGCGTTGATAACGTTCTCCCGCAGGCCTTTCGCCTGGCGCTCATCGTCCATGGCGGCGGCAAGACCACCGTCCAGGTGATCGAAGTCAGCGCCGACCAGATCGCCGACATCCCGCTGAACCTCCAGCCCGGCGAAACCGCCACGCTGGTGGTCAGCGGCGCCACGCGCTTCACGCGCGGCCTGGCGAATTATTCGATTGAGATACGGTAGATTTCCGTCATTGCGAGGCGGCGTTCTTCCGCCGAAGCAATCTCCCCGTGTTCGAGGGGATTGCTTCGCGCACCGTCCTGACGTTCGGTGTCAGGAAAGAACGCTCGCAATGACGATGAAAAGAGGCAACCATGTCCACAGCGCCCAAATCCAAAATCCTGAAAATGGCCGACCTGGCCGCGTACCAGGAAGGCTCGGTCGTCAGCCGCCAAATCACCAAAGCGGACGGAGGCAACGTGACGCTCTTCGCCTTCGACGCCGGACAGGAACTCAGCGAACATACCGCACCCTACGACGCGCTCGTTCACATCCTGGACGGGGAGGCGGAGGTGCGCATCTCGGGCGTTTCCTACTCCCTGGCCGCGGGCGAGGCCATCCTCATGCCTGCCAATGAGCCGCACGCGCTCAAGGCGACGAAACAATTCAAGATGTTGTTGACGATGGTGAAAGCGTGAGGAAGTAAACAGGCACACAGGTAGACAGGTATGAAACCTATTCATCGCCGCGCCGCTGTTTTTCTCGCTGTGATATTGCTGGCGTTGCTCGCGCTATATAAAATCCCCTCTCCCGTTTCCACCGCTTTGCACGCGCAAGTCCTCCGCACGCGCGCCGTGATCGCCTCCTACGATTGGGGCGCGGACCTCCCCGTCACGCCCGTTGCGACGCGCCTCTCGTCCGCGGACGGGATGACGCAGGTTTTCGTCCCCGCCGGGGATTTCCAGATGGGCACGAACGAGAGAAACGCGCAGAAAAACCGTCCCGTACACGTGGTGACGCTCTCCGCCTTTTGGGTGGACCAGACCGAAGTCACGAATGCCATGTACGCGCAATGCGTCGCGACGAAAGAATGTCCGTTACCCGCGCCGGGACAGAATCCGTTTTACGGAAAATCGAAATACAACGATTACCCCGTTGTCTACGTCACTTGGGGAGCGGCGGACGCGTACTGCCGCTGGGCGAAACGCCGCCTGCCGACCGAGGCTGAATGGGAGAAGGCCGCGCGCGGCGCCGACGGACGCGCCTACCCCTGGGGGAACGATCCGCCCGACGAAAGCCGCGCCAACTTCGACCTGAATCTGGGCACGCCCCTTCCGGCCGATCGCTACCCGCTGGGGGCCAGTCCGTACGGCGCGTTGAACATGGCGGGCAACGTCCGCGAGTGGGTGGCGGACTGGTTCCATCAATACTACTATCTCGTCGCGCCGCCCGAAAATCCGCAGGGACCGCCGAGCGGCGCGCACAAGTCCCTGCGCGGCGGATCGTACCTGGACGGCGCCAACGAAATCCGCACCTTCAGCCGGTTCGACCACGAACCCCTGTCGCCGGGGATCAACCGCGGCTTTCGCTGCGTCAGTGATACGGAGGAATAAAATGACTGGCAAACGACTTCTCATCCTGGCTGCCTGCGCGAACTTTGCGATTGCCTTGTTGCACGCCGTCATCCCGTTCATGGGTGTGAACGGCTATATTTATTTTGGGACATCGGAACTTGCTTTGCTGGAGTCGCAGGGTTCGCCTGTTCCTGAAATTGCAACTTGGTGCCTGGCGCTGGTCTTCGCGGGTTTCGGGTTTTACTGTCTCTCCGGCGCAGGGACGATCCGCCGCCTGCCGTTGCTAAACCTCGCCCTATGGTTCATCGGCGGCATCTACACATTGCGCGGTTTGATCCTGATCCTGGACATTCAGCGCTTCCTGAGTGGAGTGATTTATCCCATGCGCCAGCCATTTTTCTCGGCGGTCGCGCTGGTCATCGGGTGGATGGTGCTGGTGGGAATAAACTTGAAAAAGTAACATTGCCCTGCCAGACGCGAGTAATGATATAGTATCAGCAGATAAAAAAAACAGGAGGATTCCCATGGCAAAATCAAGCGTTGAACCGAAGGAAAACAACCCAGTGAAGACCGCTGTCAATGTGGACGTGCTGGCCGGTCACTACCAGAAAACCTTCGAGGTCGCGTACGATTACTGGAAGGAACGCAACAAGTTATTTGTGACCCTCGTGCTGACAGCGATTCTTGGCCTGCTCATCATCCAGCGCGGGTCTTTGGTGAATGTGTTGCTGGTTAAGTATGTTGTTAAATATTTCGCGTTGAGTGAGCAAACCGATCAAAAACTGATCGCTGAAATTGGTACAACCATTCCTTTCAGCCTAGTGCTCAGCGGAATTCTCATTGCGATGTTCTACTTTATGCAGAGATTGTATTCCACCAACCTGTCTGTGATGCGAACCTTCATGTACCTCGGCGCGCTCGAAACGGAGGTACGAAAACATCTAGGACTGCCCGCGGAAAGTATTTCCTTTACACGCGAAGGAAGTTTTTATTGGGGCAGGCGCTCGCGCATCCAGGCCATGTCGAAATATTATTACGT
>CAYJLS010000231.1:0-4754 GCA_964371065.1 uncultured Anaerolineaceae bacterium
GTCATCGCCGCGGTGACGTTGGGCGCGCGCGTCATCGAGCGTCACTTCACCGACAGCAACGACCGCGAAGGTCCCGACCACAAGTTCGCCATGAATCCCGATAACTGGGCGAAGATGGTCGCAGAGACGCGCCTGCTCGAACGCGCGCTCGGCTCCCCGGACAAATTCATCTCGGACAACGAGAAGGATACCGCCATCGTCCAGCGTCGCTGTCTGCGCGCCGCGCGTGACATCAAAGCCGGTGAAGTTTTCACCCGCGAGATGATTGACGTGCTCCGTCCCGCCACGCCCGGCGCGATCAAACCCGACCAGATTGAGAATGTCATCGGGACGAAGGCGCTGTCCGATATGCCGCTTGGCAAGGAATTGCGCTGGACGGATTTGGGCGCGTAAACGTTGAACGTTTAACGTTCAACAATTGACATGCGAATTATTTATTTCTCCCTCGACTATTCCCCCCACGACCACCGCTTCCTTGCCGCCCTCGCGGAGACCGAGCATGAGGTGTTTTATGTTCGCTTGCAACGTGGAAAGAGACAGGTGGAGGATCGTCCTGTCCCCGCGAAGATCGAGCAGGTGCTTTGGGCCGGCGGACAGGGCGAGTTCCGCTGGCGCGACCTGCCGCGGCTGGTGATGGATTTTCGTCGCGTGGCGAAGCGAATCAAGCCCGATCTCATCCACGCAGGTCCGATCCAGACTTGTGCGTTCATTGCCGTGTTGAGCGGATTCCGCCCGCTACTCACCATGTCGTGGGGCTTCGATTTGATGGACGATGTTCACAAGAGCAAGTGCATGGAGAGAGTTACACGTTACACGTTGAAACGCTCCACCTTCTTCACCAGCGACGCGAACGTTACTCGCGACAAAGCCGTGCAATATGGAATGAACCCCGACCGCATCGTTGTCTTTCCCTGGGGCGTTGACCTCCAACACTTCGTGCCCGACACTGATCACTGGTCACTGATCACTGATCACTTTACTTTGTTTTGCAACCGCTCCTGGGAACCTCGCTACGGCGTGGACGTACTCGCCAAAGCCTTCGTCAAAGTGGCGCGTCAGAACCCGAACGTGGAGTTGCTCCTGCTCAACGGCGGGTCGCAGGGACGGGTCATCCGCGAAATCCTGCAACGCGGCGGCGCGCTGGAACGCGTCACCTTCGCGGGACAGGTCTCGCAACGCGACCTGCCGCGCTTCTATCACATGGCCGACGTGTACATTTCGCCCTCGCATGTGGACGGCTCGTCCGTTTCGCTGATGGAGGCGCTGGCCTGCGGGATTCCCTGCCTCGTCTCGGACATCCCGGCCAACAAGGAGTGGGTAACGGAAAACGAGAACGGCTGGCTCTTCCCCGATGGCAACGCGGACGCGCTCGCCGCGAAGATTTTAACGGTCATCGCTCAAAGGGAGGAACTGGCTGAAATTGGCCGCGCCGCTCGCAGGTCCGCGGAGAGGCGTGCGGATTGGAAGAAAAATTTCGGGACGCTGATGCAAGTCTATCAACGTCTGGTATAGTCCGTCATTGCGAGGGCGGGTGGTCGAGTAGTGTTCGCTGCGTATCGAGATCCAGCCCGAAGCAATCCCTGCGTTGACGAGGAGATTGCTTCGCGAAAAACGCTCGCAATGACGGAGATAACAAAAGGAAATGAAATGCTCAGTCACAAGCAACTGCTCGACGGTTTCCGCCAGACCAGCGTGAAGGCGGGCGATACCATCATCGTCCACACATCGTACAAATCGCTCGGCGGCGTGGAGGGCGGCGCGGAGACGGTCATTGACGCGATGCGCGAGTTGGTGGGTGCGCGCGGCACGGTGCTGTTCCCCGCTTTCAATTTTCAATCGTGGACGGAGACGCATTACTTCGACGTGCTGGAGACGCCCTCGAAGATGGGCATGATCACCGAGCTGGCCCGCCTCAGGCCGGACGTGAAGCGGACTCCGCATCCGATTTACAGTTTCTCCGTTTGGGGCGCGCGCGCGGACGAGTTCGCCGCGGCTGAGGACGCGGAAGCCTACGGCCCGAACTCTGCTTTTGCGGTTTTCCACAAATCGAACGGCACCATCCTGAGCATCGGGCTGGATTTCAACAGCACGTTCTCGATGCACCATTACATCGAATACAATGTGGGCTGTGCCTATCGCCGCGTGAAAGAATTTTCCGGCATCTACGTGGGCTATGATCGCGTGCCGCGCGTCAAGACCTACTCGATGTTCGTCCGCAAGGATGAGCGCGTAAAAACGTACATCGTGCCCGGCATGAACGAATTGCTGGCGGCTGGCGTTATAAAAGAAGTGCAGGTTGGCGCGGCGAAGGTGCACTTTGCGACCGCCAATGATTTCTTTGATAATATGTCCGTCATTGTACGCGAGCATCCCGAAAAGTTGCATTACATTGAAGAGCCGAATTTTTAATTCGTACACGGATTACGCGGATTGCACTGATTGACACGGATTTTTTAAAGAATAAATCCGTGTGACTCCGTGAAATCCGTGTTTATCCGTGTACAAAAATAGAGTTTTCCATGAAACCCTACCCCTCCCTCAAATCCATCCTCGCCAAATTCTTCCCCCTCCACCGCACCCTCGCCTCCGATGACCAGGACAAAACACTCGAGATTATCGGATCGTACATGCCCGACTCGGCGAATTACACCATCGAAACCTACGCGCCACTGACTCCCGTCTGGACGTGGAAGGTGCCTGAGCGATATGTTGTCCGCGAGGCGTATCTGGAAATCGAAGGCGGCGAACGCGTGGTGGATTTCAAGAACAACCCGCTTCACATCGTCTCGTATTCGTTACCCGTTGACAAGACACTCACCTTCGACGAACTCCAGCCGCACCTGTACTTCAACGAGAAACGCCCGCACGCCATTCCGTGGGTCTTCAAATACTACGAACGCGACTGGGGTTTCTGCCTGCCGAAGAACGTCTTCGACAAACTGCCGCGAGACAAAAAATATCGCGCCGTCATCAAGTCCGAGTTCGTTACCGACCCCAAGCAGGGATTCAAAGTCGCGACCGCGGTCATCCATCCCGAGGGCGGGGCGAATCCCGAAGCGGGCGAGATCATCGTGCAGGCGCATACCTGCCATCCCATGCAGGCCAACGACGACGGCGCGGGCGTGGTCAGCGCCATCGAACTGGCGCGCCGCCTCGCCGAGAAGCCCCTGCCCGCGGGTTCGATGAGCGTCCGCTTTTGGTTTGGCCCTGAAACCATCGGCACGATTGCCTGGCTCGCCCACAACGAGAGTCTCATCCCAAATCTGCGCGGCGGCATCTTCCTGGAAATGACGGGCAACCAAAACAAGATCGCCTGGCATCACACGCGTCAACACAATCACCTCCTCGACCGAATTACCAATTACCAATTACGTAACATTGATCACGACGAGCGCGAGTTCGCGGCCGCGCCCGCCAACGACGAGCGCGTCATCAACGGCCCCGGCGTCAACGTGCCGTGCATCTCGCTCAACCGCTGGCCCTACGACGAGTATCATACCAGCGACGACAACCTCGACATCTTGCACGAAGACATGCTCCTCGGCGCGGCGGAAACCGCCGAGGAGATCATCCGCATTTACGCCAGCAACTACATCCCGAAGCGCACCTTCCGCGGCCCCGTCTTCCTCAGTGGCAACGGCCTGTGGGTGGACTGGCGCGACAACTGGGCGCTCAACCGCGCCATCGAAAAGATCATGATGCGCTTCGAAGGCGAGCATTCGGTTTTCGACATCGCCGAGCAGTTGGGACTCGATTACTGGATGGTGCGCGACTACGTTGAAAAATTCCGCGCCAAAGGATTTGTCAACCCGCTTCCAATTCCATCCGAAGCGCAAACGGCGTAAAATATACGTGGTTTAAAATTACCCCAAAGGAGAACCCCATGGTACTCACCCTGATTTTCGCAGTTGCTCTGGCTATCGTCGCCGCAGTCTTCGCCTTGCAAAACCCTGTGATGGTTGTTGCCAATTTCTTTGGCTACAAAGTGGAAGGCTCGCTGGCCCTGTTCGTGTTGATCGGCCTCGGCGTCGGCCTGCTCATCGGCATCCTGGTCATGACGCCCGGGCGCATCAAAACCGGCCTCGCCAATTCGCGTCACCGCCGGAAGATTGTTGAACTGGAATCCAACATCGCGCAATACCAGGCCGGCGCCTACGCGGAAAAGAAACCCGCCGCGCCCTTCCCCGATCCCGAAGACGCAACCGAAGACAACGTCGCTCCATGAGACCTCGCGTCGTCGCCATCATTCAGGGACGGATGGGTTCCTCGCGCCTGCCGGGGAAAATCCTGGCGGACATTGCGGGACAGCCCATGCTCGCTCGCGTCTTCATTCGGACCTCGCGGGCTGTCACCGTTACCGAAACCATTTTCGCCACGACAACCGATTCCTCCGACGACCCCGTGGCTGAGTACTGCGGCTTTAGCGGAATCCCCGTCACCCGCGGCAGTCTCTACGACGTGCTGGATCGCTACTACCGGTCCGCGAAAGAAGCGAAAGCAGACGTGGTCGTCCGCATCACCGCGGATTGTCCCGTGATTGATCCCGCGTTGATTGATGATGTGGTGAAGATGGTAATTGGTAATTCGGTAAATGGTAATTGGGGATTTGATTTCGCCGCGAATCGACTCCCGCCTCCGTGGGGACGGACGTACCCAATTGGCCTTGATACTGAAGTTTGCACTTTCGCGGCTTTGGAGCGCGCCTGGAAGGAAGCCAAGGAACCCCAGCACCGTGAACACGTCATGCCATATTT
>CAYJLS010000232.1:0-4750 GCA_964371065.1 uncultured Anaerolineaceae bacterium
TCGAAATCCTTCGGGAACGCATGCCCCATTTCTGGATGGTTTTCCAGTTCGCATGGAATGCCATGCTGATTCAAGGAGGCGTACATTTGCGTGGTCATTTCATAGCGGTAGTCGCGGCCCCCGACGACCAGGTAGCCTCGCTTGCCGCGGGCGGATGGGATCAGTTCCTCCAGCGTCTCCACTGCGATCCTGCCGGGCGCTACCGATAAAAATCCGCGCGCGGGGATGGGACTGTCCAAACACATCTGAATGGCGAGCGCGCCGCCCTGCGAAAACCCAGCCAGGATCACGCGCTTTGTATCAATCGAATGCTCTTCGAGCAGTTTTCGAACCAAGCCCGTGACTTCTGCGCGCGCCGTCTGCGTGTCATCCCAGACATACGTATTGGGCGATCCCAACTGGGACGATTGCGGCATGGCCAGCATCCAGCCTATTTGCAGGACAGGCATCCAGTAGCGGACGTCGCGCTCCGGACTGCCGCCGCGCGCATGAAGCGCGATCAGCAACGGGTAAGGAGGTTCTTCCTCTGGCAAGCGTACCAGAACATCGGGCTTCGCATCCCTTTGCGCGGCGGCATGACGCGTCCGGCACTCGGCCACCATCGTCTCGAAGGCGGATAATCCCTGCAAAGGAGCAAGGTCTTCATCGGCGCGCAGTTGTTGCTCCGACCACCACAATCCCTGCTCCATCGCTTGCGACATGGCGCGCAGGGCCTCGTCCATCCTCCCCGCGCGCGACAGCAGGCAGACGCGCCAGAAGGATGTGGTCGCGGCCTCGTCGGGAAATTCCACGGCCAGTCCCTCGGTGACGTTCAGCGCATCGAGGTATTTGCCTTTGCCGTAGAATGCCATCATGGCTTCCGAGCGTTTGAAGAAATCCATGCGGTCAGTCATATTCGCTCCTTAAAACAAAACACGCCTCGTCCATTATGAGGACGAAGGCGTGTGCTTCGCGGTACCACCTCATTTCATTCTCTCACCACAAAGGTCACGAAGGGACACAAAGGGGGAGAAAATACTCTCTGTGGCTGACCATCATCAGCCTACGCTGTAACGGGCGCGCCCGTGACGGTCTAGTTGCCAGATTGGTAATTGGTGATTGGTGATTGGTCTGGCGTTCTTCGTCATAATCATCAAGCGACGTTCGGCGGTTGTTTTCTGGGAAGGCTTCCAGCCAATGGCCTTCTTCTCTATCAGTCCGCAAACCGCTTACTCTTCTTGGTGTTGACGGGGATTATACGCGGAGGAGGGAGGAGAGTCAAGAAAAAACGCTGTCTAAGACCTGACATGTCTCCGCAGGAGTCCGATTAACCGTGACCCATGTCCTTGCACGCGACTCGATAGACAACGGCGCGGATGAGACACCTTCGGCAGGTCTGTGCGAAGGAGCCGATTCGACTAACATTCGACTATAATTCGACTAATGTTCAATCCCAAATACACCATCACGCACGCCCTGCTTGAGAACATCAAGCGCATCTACAGCCTCGTGCAAGGATTTAACCAGCGCCAGTTTCCGCATGTGATCCTGGTCGAGTTGCAGAGGGATGCAGAGGCGGTGTCCAGTTACGCCTCTACGAGCATCGAGGGGAATCCGCTTCCGCTTACGGATGTCAAGCGGATATTGAAGTCGAGGCCGCAGAATATTCGCGACAGCGAGCGGGAGGTGTTGAACTACAACGAAATCCTGCAAGAGATTAACCAGAAACTGGCAAAGGGACCGCTTCCTTTGAGCCTGAACCTGATCCTGCAAATCCACAAAAAAGTAACCGCCAAATTACTGCCCGCCTCCCAATCGGGCAAACTGCGCGCCGACCCGGTCTTTGTCAACGACCCGCGCCTGCGGAAAACGGTCTACTGGCCGCCGGATGCGGGTGACGTGCCAGGCTTGATGAACGAACTCATCCAGTTTGTGGAGGGTAACAAAAACAAAATTGATCCCTTGATTCTGGCGGGCATCTTCCACAAACAAATGGTCACCATCCATCCCTTCATGGACGGCAACGGGCGGACGACGCGCCTGCTCACCAAAATCCTGCTGGCGGGCATGGGACTGAACACTTTCAACCTGTTCAGTTTCGAGAATTACTACAACCAAAACGTCGCACGTTATTTTGAAACGGTCGGCGTGCGTGGAAATTACTACGATCTGGTGGGCAAAATCAATTTCACATCCTGGCTGGAGTATTTCACGGGCGGCATTCTGGACGAGTTGCTGCGCGTCCAGAAAACCCTGCCTGCCGCGCTTCCTCCCGAATCGGAATTGAAATCCCATCACCACAAGATCATCGAGTTCATCGGTCAAAACGGATTGATCACCGACCGAGACTATTCCGCTCTCGTTGACCGCGCCAAACCAACCCGGCGGCTGGACTTCAACAAATTGATAGAATTAGGGTGGATCGTCCGCAAGGGCAAGGGGAAAAATACATACTATGTTTTGAAGGAAAAGCAATAAGCACGCAAGGTCAATCTCAAAATTCGCCGCCGTACATGCAGAACTTCACTCCAAATTCTTAACGCAAATTACGCCAATGGGCGAATTTCGCGAATGAAATTTGAGAAAATTCGCTTCATTTGCACATTCGCGGTATTCGCGTTGGGAAGTTGTACGTAGAGAATCTCAAAAAGGATGCAAACCACAACATGCTCACTCCCCTCGACTTCCTCCTCGCCGCCCTCGCCGCGGTGGCCGCGGGAACCGTCAACGCCCTCGCTGGCGGCGGGACGCTCATCACCTTTCCCATGCTGGTCGCGCTGGGCGTGCCTGCCGTATCGGCCAACGTGACCAACACCGTCGCCCTCAGCCCCGGCTACCTCGGCGGGACTTTGGCGCAGAAAAAAGATTTGCAGGGACAGAGTAAACGGCTGTGGTTCGTCCTGCCCGCCTCCATTGCGGGTGGAATCGTGGGCGGATTTTTACTTTTGCAGACGGGGGAAAAGTTATTCAAGGATTTGGTCCCATACCTGATTCTGCTGGCTTCGGGTTTGCTGGCGATTCAAGACCCGGTCCGCGCCTGGCTGACGCGCCGCATGGGACAAGGACACGGATCGAGCCTGGAAAAATTATCCTGGTTCCCGGTCGGACTCGCCTCCGTTTACGGCGGCTACTTCGGCGCGGGACTGAGCGTGATCGTCCTCTCGGCGCTCGGGCTGACGGTGGACGACAGCATGACGCGCCTCAACGCCCTCAAACAGGCTATCGCCTTCGCGGTCAACCTGGCCGCGGCAATCTTCTTCGTCTTTTCGGGACAGGTGGTTTGGTCACTGGCAATCGTGATGGCCGTCGGCGCGCTGCTTGGCGGGACGCTGGGCGGAAAACTGGCGGGCAAAATCAAACCGTCCACGCTGCGGTGGACGGTGGTAATCATTGGCGTGATCATTTCCATTGTTTATTTTGCGCGATCATGAATTCGATGCCGATTGCTTTATTCCCACAAATCTTCCAACCGTTGGCGCCCCGCTTCGATGGCCTTCGCTTCAAGGAATTTTCTCATCTTCGACCAGGGAGTCTTGTCTATCATCTGCGGCATGGGCAGGGATTCGGCGTCATCGAAATAAGACAAGGCGCGCGTGGCGCTGACGGGAAACGAGCGCACTTTGGCATATTTTTTCGCCGCAACCCGAAAGAGCGAATCCAGGGAAACGCGCTGGAGGATGAAATATAAGTCCACGTAGTCTTTGCGCGTGCCGCGGTCAATGATGGCGGCAAGTTTCATCGCGCCGATTTCCTCCACGCTGGCAAGGGGAATGCCGTCCAAGAGCAAAGGCGGCTTGACTACTGGATAAAGGTTAAGACGGAAGAAACTGACCCCGACGCCGCGCCAGATGGCAACAAAGGTGGAGTCCTTATCGAAGGTAATTTCAAGAGTAGGGTCGTCGAGAAGCGAACGCAGGACGGAACGTTCATCATTGCCGACTGAATTCGCTTCGGCGGAGAAGAAGTCCAAGTCCACGGAAAAACGATGTCCCAGGTGAAGCGACAGGCCAGTTCCCCCAGCCAGGTAAAAGCGATTGATAAAGCCAAGCCCGCCCAATAAGTGAAACGCATCGCGGGTGACAGGCGTGAGGGACTCCCAATGCGGATGGGTCAACGAGGCCATAATTCTCCCTTGGGTGTTGGAAACGGCGATGATTTCCACTTGCGCAAGCCAAACAATTTACGCCAATAGTGAAACGTTACGCGGTTCAGCCAGCGCTCGCCATGCTCGCGCAGGAACAATCGGATGCGCTGACTGCCGTATGTCTTGAAAAGCCAGCGAATTTCACTCCACGTGCCAAACTCAAGGGTACGCTGGATGACCAGGTTCGCGTCGCTGGTGAGATCCAATTGGGATACGTCATATTCCTGAAAATGTGGCACAAGTCCGCTGGGAATTTTGGCGGAGGGGGAAACTCGAGGGAGTTGCATGGCAGTATTATAACCTGCGATTTTCCAGTATTTTCAAAATAAACCCTGCGGTGCGCTTGCCGGACATGCCATCGGTAAACGTCACTTCATCTTCGACAAACTTCCTGCGTTCAGCGGAATCGAGTTGCGGGTCGCGAAGATAGGCGTTGAGCATATCGCGTAGTTGGGATGCATTCTCTGCAATCCGTCCCGCTTTGGCTTCGCGGAAACGTTTGTGCGTGGGCCAGTCGCCGATTTCTTTCAGTGATAAAGAAAATTTCTTTGGTTTGTTCCATCCGCCAGGCGTATCAATCACCGCCGCGATCATCGGCGTATCGTGGACAGCAGTCTCGACCAGCAT
>CAYJLS010000233.1:0-4735 GCA_964371065.1 uncultured Anaerolineaceae bacterium
TCTCCGTGCAATGATGGCAGAGCGGCACGGCGTTCTCCGGCCGTTGGTAGCGCCAGGTCTGTTCCACGGGCGCCTGGGGGCTGGGTCGCAGGATCGATCTCCACGAACCCGGCTTGCCGCAGCGCAGGCAGGCGTTCGGGAAGATATGCCGCCAGGGGATGCCGGCCACCGAGGCCGCCACCAGTTCCTCGAGATAGGGTTTCTCCGCTTCGAGCATCGCATGGGACAAGCGCACCGCGCCGGAGGGCAGGCTCCAGGCGCGCGAGAAATCCAGCAGGAAGCCGGCCGAACTCACGATCTGCCCGCGTTCCCAGGTCTCGAATTTCTGCCGTTGCACCTCGGGACGGATCCCTTTGGGATGGATCTCCCGGATGCGACGGATATCGGCCACGGCCTCCGCCAGCAGTGCAAAGAGCAGGCTGTCCATGCGAACACTGGCATCCAACGCTCCGGCCTGTGGCAGGTCCGGCGCGGTCGATAAAATGGTTTGTACGAACGGGCGGTAGTCCACCTCTGGGCCGGTCTCGATCACATAGGTACAGGCTGGCAATTTCACAAACCTCCATTTCGAAATGACTTCATCGAACAGGATGCATCCCAGCGAACTCACTGCCACGATGCGTATCGGCGGGCAGAAAAAGGTGTGGAAGAGACGCGGCGCCGCGGTCGGATAGATAAAGGCCAGCAGATCCTGTTTCAAGTCGCGCATGAACATGGCGCCAAAGGAACGCTGGACCGAATCGGCCAAAATATGCAGACGCATGGTTAACTCTCCTCTTCCCGTTCCCCGAACAAAATGGCGCGCACCGCCGGCAGGCGGCGGTTGGGGGAACCCATCACTTTTTTCCAAGCCTGCGCCAGGGGATGGTCATAGGGTGGGGGAAGTTGGTAGCCGCCGGTGGAGGTGGAGTCGATCAATCCCAGGAGTTCGGCGGGGGGCAGGTTGGCGAATTGGCGGAAGGCGCCGCGGGCTTCTTTCAGCGGATGCTCGCGCAGACGGCTGAGGGCATAGCCCAGGGGATCGGACAGGTTCCCACTCCTGGGACTTGCGACATACAAGACCCACGAGACAAAGGCATGCACCGAGGCTTGGGCTTCCAGCAATTCCCGCTGCACTTTGGGATGCGCATCATTTTGCTGGAGCAAGGTTTTCAGTTTCCAAAATTCGGGCGCCGCCTCCGCCGCTCGTTCGGTGGCGTGTTGGGTGGTGGAAGTGTTTTTCTTGTCCGTGTTTCCGGGGTGTTTAAAAGAGTTTAAAACACTCCCATTCGCGTCTGCCATATGACTCCCATTCGCGTCCACTAATGCTCCCATTCGCGTCCGGCTACGACTCCCATCCGCGTCCGACATATGACTCCCATTCGCGTCCAGGCTAATACTCCCATTTGCGTCCAGCGGTTCATCCAACAGCACACGGAAAGCGCGCGGCATGCTTTCGACGCGCAGGTCGGGGTAGGCGTTGGACTCAGGCAGTTCCACTTCGATCAGGAAGCGTGTCAGGTCTCCGCCGCGTTGTCCGGCGATCCAATCCGGATGAAGCCAGGCCTGGACGGTTTTGTAGCGCTTGACGCCCACCAGTTCTGCCATTTCACGATAACCGCGCTGGAAGTTCACGATCTCTCTTCGTTCACCGGTGCGGGTGTTGATATAAGCCATGTCGCGCGCCACTGCCACCAGCCAGGCCTGCGCCGGTGTGAGGTCGTGGCTAGGGATAACCTGCTCGATGAAATAATGCGTGAGGTGGATGTCACCCAGGTGGTTGATGATCTTGCGATGCAGTTCCTGCGCCAGGCGCTCGATCTCCGGCGAAAAGGACTCTCCGGCCTCCAGTCGCGCCATATCCATCACGGTGTTGATAGACAGTACATTCCCATTGGCGATGACGCGGAGCAGTTCCATAACATTCTCCGCCGCCAGCAATTCCTGCAAGCCGCTTTGCATGGAAGCTCCGTTCACCAACAAACTTTTCAAATGTGCATGGAGGGCCGCGGAGTCGGCGCGAGTCAGGCGCGGCGTCATGGAAACCTGGTAACGAATGGGAACTCGATGGGGGCGGCCATCCCGCCCGTGCCGGAAGCGGCGTTCCCCGGCTGGATCCATGCGCAGAACCAACCCATCCAGAGCACGCTGGATCCCGGGTTGATTGAGCAAGCGCCAGAACGTTCCGTTTGGCAGGCCGCTGAAACGCATGACTTCGCGGCTGGACAGGGCGGCCTCCCTTCCCATTGCGTGCGCCTTCCAGGCTGCCTGGTGGAAACCGATGTAGAGCCAGATCGCCTTCGGCCCGATCTCCATCCCCAGCCGGCGCAGATACCCCTTGACCACCACCTGTTTGTGGGGCTGAACGATTCTTTCATAGTCCAGCCATTGCACCGGTTCGATGGCGACCTCCGTCTCCGGCGCTTCCTCCTCGGGTTCGATTTCTTCCTCGGCCTCCGCGGCCACAAAACGAACCGTGATGGGTTTTTGTAACAGTTCCTGCAGGATGCGCTGGACGGGATTGGACACACGCAATTCGAGCCAGTCGCGCGCATACACATTGCGCGCTGAAATGGTGAGCAGGTTATGCTCCAGCGAAAGTGCTTCGGTATCACGCACCCAGGTCTCGAAGGAAGCGCGCGGCATTTCCTGTTGCAGTTGGGCCAGCACGGTTTCCCAGATTTGCTGTGGATTCATGTCAACGCCTCGCGCGGAAAAATACCGGATCGTTCGCACACCATCCCGCAGGCCAGGATGCCAGCCAATCGTTCGTTGTGGGGCTTCCTGTGGCTTTGACGCAGGCGGCAAGGCAGGCGGAAGCGTAGGCGGGACGTGGACAGGGCGCAGGCGGCGCGTAGCTCCTGCCGCCTACGCTTGGGATCGCACCCCGGAAGAAAAATGGATTTCGCACCAATTTCATTTTTCCCCTTTCAAAGCCAGTGTGAAGTTTGTGGTGGTGGGGACCGCTTCGAGTTTCAAAAGCCCCGCTTCATAGCCTTGCAAGCCATAGCGCAACAGGGCCGTGATCAATTCCCCGATCGGCACGTTCAATCCGGCCTCGGAGGCCAGCGCCGACAATTCCCCTTTGAGTTCCGGAGGAAAGCCGCGCCAGGTGGTGATGATTCGCCAGCTGGCCTTGGGGTGGCTGTGATGCCTGGGTTTCTTTGGCCGGCTCGAGAACCGGGAAGAGTCCGAGGATGGATACAGCGTCATACGCATGCGCTCTGGGTCCGGTCTTGGATAGAGATCCAGGTCGCCGCGTTCATAGGCGCACAGCGCATGCTCGATCACGGCGCGCGCCACTTCGCCCTCGGGAACCTGCAGTTCGCCGGCGATGCTCTTGATCTTCAGCGCCAGTTTCGGGTCCACGCCGCGGTAGGTCACTTTTTGATTCTGGTGTGTGCGTTCCCATTGGCGGTTGCGCGTGGGTTCTTCCGCCACACGCAGGGAGTCATAGATGCTGGGTGGGACTGGAATGGATGAAACGCCATCGGATACGGCAAACGGATCGCGTCTATTGGACATGGGGATCTCCTAGAATTTCATCACTAGGCGGGTGAGGATCTGGTATTCCTTGGCCGCCCGGCAGAGCGGGTCGAATTCGAAAATGCTCTGTCCCTGCGAAACGCACTCGCGCAACAGAGTGGAGCGATGGATGGGAGGCAGGAGACTGTCGTTGAAACGCTTCTGCAGATCCTCCATTGTGGCCTGGCTCTCACGCGTAGTCTCGTCATAGAAGGTGGGCAGGATGCCGAGAAGATTGCCGCGCCAACCTTTCTTCTCCTGCAGGACGCTCAGCATGTGCAGGGCTTTGGCCAATCCATCCGCAGATAGGAATTCTGTGGCGGTGGGGACGATCACGAGATCCGCGGCCCACACGGCGCGCTCCTGGATCCCGCCCACACTGGGTGCGGTGTCGAAGAGGATGTAATGCAGATTGTCCTTGAAGAAGCGGTTGATGGAATTTCGGATCGAAGAGATGGGTTTGTCCTGGGCGTTCAACACGGTCTGGGCGGCCATTGTCTGCTGGTCGCCTGAAAGCAGCCATAACCCATTCCGTCCGGTGGAGCGGATCCAGGAGCGGATGAAACCGGTCTCGGGCGGGGTGGTTCCCATCGTGAGCAGGTAGAACGCGCCCGGTTCCGGACCGTGCCCCAGGGCGGTGGCGCACTGGCCTTGCGGGTCCAGGTCGATCAACAGGACGCGTTTTCCTTTTTGTGCCAGATCGTGGGCGAGAGAGACGGCCGTGGTGGTCTTGCCCACTCCGCCTTTTTGATTGGCAATACAGATGACTTTGGGGGACATGCTGAATTCCTTCTGCTGAATGTTTAGAACAACAACAGGATCACGGTGATCCCGATTAAAATGCTGCCGAAGACAATGGCTGCGCCTACTGTGATTCCGGTGACCATGTCAAGCCTCGCTTTCCGAACCAGCGGAGGCGGGAACGTGGGCGGAAGTGGATGGTTCCTTCTCTTCGGCAGCTGCCTGCGCCTCCCGTTGCAGGCGCTGCCGGCGCCAACTCAGGATCAGTTGGTACACCTTCCCCAGCGCGCTGCGTTGTTCGGGCGTCAGGACGATCCGGGTGGGATTGGGTTCGTTCATGCGGCGCCTCCCGACTCTGGTTGGGGAGCAGGTTCGGTCTTGCTTTGTTCCCCCGTTCCCGTACCCACCACCAGACCGCGTCGTTGGAGTTCATTTCGGATGATCCAGGCCGCCTCCACCTTGGGAGCGCGGTATTCCTGCTGGGCCAGCT
>CAYJLS010000234.1:0-1717 GCA_964371065.1 uncultured Anaerolineaceae bacterium
TCATCTATTGCCTCGGCGGAGAATTTTTCCGGTAGATCCACGAGGATGGCTTTGGCCTCGGCCAATAATGTCCCATCTTCGGCGTAGATGTAAGCCTTTGATTCGACTGTCCAGCGGATGCGCTTGCCTTGTTTTCCAACAATGCGAATGGGTTTTCCAATCGGGATTTTCTGTTTGTATTTCACGTTCAGTTCGGCGGTGTACATGAAATTGGTGTTGTAGGGATCCGTGCCCATGTAGGCGCGGCCAACCGCCTCATCCAGGATGGCGGCGGTGACGCCTCCGTGCAGGATGCCCGGGTAGCCCTGGTACTTTTCGGGGGCGGTATATTCGGCGGAAACTTCATCGGGCGCGGTCTGGTAAAAATGTAATTTCAAGCCGATGGGATTATCCACTCCGCAGGCGAAGCAATAACTGGAATTGGGCTGTTTGATTTTCATTGATGGCTCCATTTTTTACCACAAAGGCCACAAAGGTAACGAAGGAAAAGATTAAAAAGTCAATGCGGTTTTTCCCTTTGTGGCTCTTTGTGTCCTTTGTGTTTAGCGGATTATTTTTCCGCCCAGTGAATCGCAATCGTCCCGAACATCAGGCGCTCGAACCCGACTTTCTTGAACCCGGCTGCGGCCATGAGCACGGTCAACTTTTCGGCGGTGACGAAATTTTCGGT
The DNA here is from genome assembly GCA_964371065.1 of uncultured Anaerolineaceae bacterium. Classification (GTDB taxonomy): domain Bacteria; phylum Chloroflexota; class Anaerolineae; order Anaerolineales; family Villigracilaceae; genus Denitrolinea. The sequence goes on from CAYJLS010000234.1 coordinate 671, forward strand.
GGTCTCGGGCAGGTATTGGTAGGCGTCGCGTACGCCGGAGATCAATCTGCCGAGCGCCGGGATGATGGCGTGCATGTGGAACTTGATGAACGGCGACAGGATGTTTTTTTTCGGGCGCGTCGTGTCGAGAATGACGATCCGTCCGCCGCGCCGCAGCACACGGTATTGCTCCTGCAGGGCTTTGTGGAGGTCTGTCACGTTTCTCATGAGGAAGCCCGAGACGACCGCCTCGAAGGACGCGTCCGCGAACGGGAGACGCAACGCGTCCGCCGCGGACCATTGGAGGCGGGTCCCGTTTCGCTGGCCGACGCGCATCATCTCGAGCGTGAAGTCCGCGGCGGTGACGCGCGCCGCGGGTTGCTGTCGAACGGCCTCCCGCGCCAGGTCGCCGGTACCCGTCCCGAGGTCCAGGAGCGAGGCGCCCGGTTTGAGTCCCGCTAGTTGGATGACGAGTCTGCGCCAGCGCACGTCTTGAAATCCCGTCATCAGGCGGTTCATCAAGTCGTAGCGTTTAGCGATGCGGGTGAACATGTTTTGGACGTAGGCAGCGCGCTCGTCGCCGGTCAGTTGGGTCATGGGTCTCCTCAGAGTCATTGTCGTCATTGCGAGGAGGGTGGGTTTTCCGACGAAGCAATCTCCTGTCCGAGGAGGGGATTGCTTCGCGAAGAGCGCTCGCAATGACGGGCGTAAAACTCGGCCTATTATAAACGCATGTTATACTGCGGCAATGTCCGTGGAAAAACCGACCCTTCTTCAAACCTGGTTGCTGGCTATTCGACCGAAGACTTTGCCCGCCGCGGCCTCGGGCGTGGTGATGGGATGCGCGCTCGCATGGCGCGATGGCGCGTTCCAACTCCTGCCCGCGCTGGCGGCTTTGGCTGTGGCACTGCTTTTGCAAATTGGAAGCAACGTGGCGAACGACGTGTTCGACTTCGAGCGCGGCGCGGACACCTCCGAAAGGCAGGGGCCTCTGCGCGTCACGCAGGCGGGACTGTTGACGCCCGCGCAGGTGAAGCGCGGCATGTGGATCATCTTCGGGCTGGCCGC
>CAYJLS010000234.1:1817-4714 GCA_964371065.1 uncultured Anaerolineaceae bacterium
TGTTGACGCCCGCGCAGGTGAAGCGCGGCATGTGGATCATCTTCGGGCTGGCCGCGTTGTGCGGAGGCTATCTCGCCTTTTTGCGCGGCTGGGTCGTGATCGCCATCGGGCTGGCCGCGATTCTCTCGGCAATCGCCTACACGGGCGGACCGTTTCCGCTGGGCTATTACGGCCTCGGCGATATTTTCGTCTTTATCTTCTTCGGCCTCGCGTCTGTGGCAGGGACGTATTTCGTGCAGGCCGGTTCGGTCAGCGCCTCGGCGTGGTGGATGTCTGTGCCGGTCGGTTTGATCATCACCGCGATACTGGTGGTCAACAATTTGCGCGATATCGAGAATGATCGTAAGGCTGGCAAACACACGCTGGCAGTCCGTCTCGGCGAACGCGGCACGCGCATCGAGTATCTGGCTTGCATGGTGACCGCGTACCTGGTTTTGCCGCTGGCCGCCCTGCTGGGACTCGTCCCGTGGATGGCGTTGCTGGCGTGGGCATCGTTGCCGCTGGCAATTAAATCCACGCGGACAGTTTTCGCGCAGAGGGGACGTCCGCTTAACGCCGCGCTGGCGGGCACGGGTCAGACCGCGTTTGTGTTCAGCATTTTATTCTGGGTGGGGATGTTAGTTTCGTAGTGACGATTTCAGTCGTTCGTGCAAAGAAGCGACTAAAACCGTCACTACGAGCCAGATTCGTGATCTGCCGAGTCTTACCGCCTGATGATCGGCAGGTAAATTTTATAGCCTGTCGCGGTGGTATTCACTACGCTGGGGCTCATCTCCGAGCAGTTGTTCGTAATCGGATCGCAAGCAACCATGGTGACCGAAGAAACACCTGCCGGGAAAGTGTAGGCAAAATCGCCGGTCGTCACGTCTGCTAATACCGACGAAAGATAGACACCGCCGCCGCCAGCCGCTGTTGGGTCGCGAATTGCCTGATAAAAATATACCGCGCAGCCAGCGCAGGCAAAACCGCTGAAACCTCCACTCCCCATCATATTGACCTCCGGGTAGTTGAGCAGCGCGTTCGGGCCGCTATCGCCGTCGCCGAGGTCGTTGGCCGTATGCCCATCGCCACCCAGGTCAATCGGCAGCCCGCCGTTGTTGAGAATCACCTCAGGAACAAAGGTATTCCCTGCCGCCAGAGCGCCAATCACGACAATGCCTGCGCCGTTATTGTAGATGATCGAGCCAGGGCGGATAACAGTGTGGGTCGCACCATTCACCTTGACACCTTCCAGTCCGTTCGGCTTGGCTGTAGACATGTTTGTGGCAACGCCGATGTTGGTTTTCCGGTTGATATAGGTGGTATCAGTGTTTTCGATGTAAACTCCCTCGCGCGTGTTTCCGGCGATGAATTGTGGCGGGTCGGTGTTCAAGCCCGAGCTTAACGCATTGTTGCTGGCGCCGATGATGGCGACCCCGGCCTCACCGTTAGGAATAACGGTGCTGCCGTCTGCACCGAGGCCAATGTAGTTGCCGTAGAGGGCGTTGTTATTCGCGCCGGTAAGAATTTCGACGCCGCAACGACTGTTCCCGCTGATGACATTTTTGCCGTTGGCGTCCGTCGGACTTCCCAACGTATTGCCACTTGCCCCATTGGTGATCGCTACGCCGCTATAACCATTGGGCAGGGCGGTGTTGCCGTCTTGAGCTAGGCCGATACGGTTGGTGGTGAGCGCCGCCGAAGTCGAGCCTCGCAGCAAGACGCCGTCGTTGCCATTGCCGGAAATTTGGTTGTTGTAGACGATGGTGCCGGAGGCCTGCGTATCCTCGATGCCGGCCATCCCATTCCCCATGTTGTTGACGCCGTCGGTGCCGATCTTGTTGGTCTGGATCACCGTACTGGCAATCTGCCCGCCGGTACTCCCATTCAGCCAGACGCCGCTGTTGCCGTTGCAGACGATCTCGTTGCTGTTGATGTTGGTGTTATCGGCGCCATTAGCAACGGCGACGCCTTCCCAACCATTGCCGTCGCCGGGGCATGTCGTTTGCAGCCAGTTCGCTCCCCCGATCAGGCTGTGCGCGATGATGTTGTTGTAACCGCCGCCCCCTGAGTCGCCAGAGACGACGATGCCGGATTGGGCGTTGTCGTAGACAATCAAGTAATCCAACGTGTTATAGCTGGCATAACCGCTTCCTGATGGGTCGTAGATGTAAATGCCATGCCCACTAGCCGCGCTACGCACAGCCAGGTAGTACAGCGTATTGTAGTTGCCCTGGATTTCGATGACATTCTTGTTCACCAGGCTGGAGCCGTTGACGAGGGGTGGGTAATTTCCAGGCCCGGTATAGCCATCAATATAGATGTTGCTGCCGCTGACGATCAGCGAGCCGTAGGTATCGCTCAAGTAAAGTTGTATCCCAGCCAGCGAGCTGTCGAAGTTGATCGTCGTTGCAACGCCATCGTAGGACGCTTGCTGGATGGCGGCGCGCAGCGGACAACCGCTCACCCCGTCGTAGCAGGCGCCGTCGCTGAGGTTCGAGTCCGGGCCGTCGTAGGCGACATTGACGATATACGGCCCGCTGGCGTGGGCTACTCGGGTCAAAACCATCGGGCCTATTACCGCTGCCAACAGGATCAGGCACAGAACCAAACGAGAGGCCAGGTGGATAAGGTGAGTTCGCGTGTTCATTTTTTACTCCTTGGTGAAATATCGAAAAGAATGTTTTTGCGTCTTTCAGATTCAGCAGGTTCACAGCACGATACCGTTCATAGGTCTCCTTTCTATGCAAGCGGATTGGAGCGACCGGTCAGGCCTCGAAACACTTCGGCTGTGCTTCGCGAAGCGCCCCCGTGGGGCAGTGCATCGCCTGTCCAGTCTGGCGTTTCACTTAGGGTTCGTAAAATATTAACTTCCCTCACCGATTACTGTGCCCCGTCATTGCGAGGGCGTTCTTCCC
>CAYJLS010000235.1:0-4696 GCA_964371065.1 uncultured Anaerolineaceae bacterium
GTGCAACTGCTCGCGAACTTTGAAATCGGGAAGTTATTTTTACACGGCTACTAAGGAAACCTTCAGGGTCTTACATTGGAAGGGTCAGCCTAACGGAATCTTGCCCGCCGCGTATTAAGAGTTTGCTGAGAGATTGTTTCGTCCCTTCCCCAACCTGGTTGTTTTGGTTTCCTGCTGGAGGTTTGAACAATGCCTGTCCCCGTTATTTGGAAGCGAGGCTGTGCGACAATCCCTTCTTTTCCGCCAGTTCCGGGTAGGCCACCACGCGGTTGCGTCCCGCGCTCTTGGCGGCATACAGCGCCTGGTCCGCAGAACTCAGAACCTCCTTTCCGTTTGCCCCGTCGCTGGGATAGGATGCCAGCCCGATGGAAAGCGTTGGGCCGGATTTCATGTCCGCGCAAGCCGGGGGTAGGTTCGCAAATTCCCGGCACAGGAATTCGGCGCGTTCGCGGGCCGTCGCGATGGACAGGTGGGGCATGACAATGACGAATTCCTCGCCGCCGAAACGGCAGGCCACGTCGAAGCGGCGGATATGCTGGACGATCAGTGCGGCCAGCGCTTGCAGTACCTCGTCCCCCGCCTTATGCCCGCAGGTATCGTTCACGCGTTTGAAGCGGTCAATGTCCATCATGATCACGCAGACCGGGAAATTCTCGCGCTCGGCGCGCGAGAATTCCTGCGCAAGCGTCTCTTCGAGGGTGCGGCGGTTGAACAGGTTGGTCAGTGGGTCGCGGGTGGCCTGGTCGTGCAGTTCGTCGCGCAGGGCGCTGATCTCAACCAATTGTTCGCGCAACTGCCGGTTGGAGCTCTTCAGGGCGGCCTCATCCCGTTTGCGGGATGTGATATCGCGGAAGACCAGCATCCGTCCGGTGGAATGTTTTTTGGAATCGATCAGCGGGGTGATTTTCAGGTCAATTGTACGCGGGATATCCTGCGTGGTGACGATCTCCGTGCGGACTTCGGACTGGTTCCAGAACGGTCGGGTGGTCTCGCGCCAGGCGGAGAGAACCTGCTTTGCGCCGTGGCCGGCCGCCTGTCCGGGTGTGATGCCCAGGAATTTCCCGGCGGCCGGGTTCATTTCCACGATGCGGTCCTGTTCGTCGAGCACCACCACGCCGTCCGTCATGCTGTTGATCAGGGCGCTGTGCGCCACGGGGATCAGGTCAAGTAATTTTGTGCGGTAGATGGCGTAAATGTAGATGCCTCCCGCGAGGGTATAAACGATGGGTGCGGCATCGAAGCCGTTCCCGGAGGAGAGGCTGGGAAGCAGGGTAACCAAATCCGCGCATAACGAGAGACTGGCGCCAAGAATTACCATCTTCAACTGCGCCTGCATGAGATGCCCGCCTTTTTTCAGGGAACGAACCAGGAACCAAATGCCCGCCGCCATCAGGAGATAGGAATACACCGCGTCCACCGAGATGAAAGGCCCGGGCGACCAGTGTAATTCTGCCAGTCCCTTGGATACCCACAACTTCGCCGGGCCGTAAACCAGGTGATGGAGACCGTTTGTCCATACCAGCGACAGTCCAATCAGCGGCTCGATGGTTAAAAGGAAAATCAGCCTGCGGGTAAGAAGGCGTTCATTGTGTGAGATTTGCAAACTGAAAAGGAGGAAAGTGGCCGGGACGATCAGGATCCCCAAGGCGGAAAAATCCAGCCAAAAGAGTTGCGCGTGCAGGCTGGTGGAAAGCCACATGGAGGCATTGGCCCCCGACCAGATCGCCAGGCCCAGCATGTGGACAAAGAGCGAAATCGCGCCCGGCGCGTGACGAAGCCGCCAGATGGTCACGGCAAAGCCCGCGGACACAATTGCCGCGAGCAGGAAGGGGATGGAAAAAGGATGAGGCTGTAATTGCATTGGCCCGCCGGAAGCCGTAACTCGTTTTGTTCTCCAGTATTACTATACCCTATTCAGATTTCAAAGGCAATGGTTTTGTTATCATAATTGCAAGTTGCGGTGTTTTTTAGGGCGGTTCGGTCGCAGGCGGCTCGGTCGGTGGGGGAGGTTCGGTGGGCGATGTGGCCGGTGTGGGCTGTATCGTCGCCTCGCCGCGTTCCACTTCCACCCAAAAGGAATGCCCGTCGCTGGAAATCTCGATCCAGCCGTTGACGTCCGTCCGCAGGAGCGGGAGTCCCCCCAGCGCGTCCAGGGTCTCCTGGTCCGGCAGGCCGCTGAAGTTATCCGCCGAGACGCTCAGGATCACCAGTTGCGGGTCGAGGAAACCGATCCATTCCGGGGAGTTGGTCTGTGCGATTCCAGAATCGGCCAGCAGGAGCGCGGTCAGCGGAGGTAGGGATTCGTCCGCTTGGAGCGCGTCCAGCGCATCGAAACTCATGCCGACTGGGAGCAGGGCGCGGAAACTGCCATATTCGACCAGCAGGACGGCGCCGCGCGCATCCGCGGACAGCACCGTGAGGGTCGCTCCGTTGCCGAGGTCGAGCGCCTGCCCCTTCTCCGCCCGCGTCACGCGTACCTGGTGGCTGGTCAGCCAGGCATTGAGCGTGCGCGCCGGGTAGGAGGCTTCCACGTTGCCCGCCCAGAGCGCCCGCGCGGGCGGATAGCGATCCATCAGACGCGGCAGGGCCGCCACCTGGTTCTCTTGCGTGGAGGCCACGATCAGCCAGTCCAGTTTGCGGTTGAAGAGCGGCAGGCGCTGGCCGAGTTGGCTCGAAAGTTGCGAGAGGCTTTCCCCGCCGTTGACCAGCAGTGTGTCGCCGGAGGGGGTCTCGATCAGGACGGCATCGGAAGTATTTACGTCGAGGAAGGTGATGTGTAGTTTGCCGTCCGGGATGGATAGCACGGCGCGCCAGACCAGGATGGCGAGGATCGTCAGCCCGGCCAGCGCGGCCCAGGTGGGGATTTTGGGGAGACGCGTTTTCAAGGTTTGGAAAAACTCCGTGAGCGGCGCCCGCCCAAAGGTCAGGCCGAGCAGCGCCGCGTACCAGAGGATGACTCCCCAGAACGGGAAGTCCACCGAAACGGCCGCGCCGGGCAGTCCGGCGAAGAAGTCCACTGCGCGGATGGTGTAGGCCACAAACGGCCAGGCGATGAAGGCGGCCAGTTGTCCGAGCGGCTGAAGGATCATGCCGAGGATGGCGGCCAGCCCGCCGAGAATCATCACCGCCGGCTGGGGCGGCAGGATGAATGGGTTGGCGATGAACGAAACCAGCGAGAGGCGGTTGAAGTGGTAGGCCATGATCGGGAGGGTGGTGATCTGGGCGGCGAGGGTGAGTAGGAAAAATTCGCTGATGAGGGAGGAGGCGCGGGACGCGAGTTGCGGGGTAGGGGTTAGGAGTTGCGGGTTAGGAGTTGCGGGTTGCGTCCACTCCGCTCCGCTACGGGATGATATGTTCCGTGTTGCGGGTTGCGTGTCTACTTGTGTACCTGTGTACCTGTCTACCTTGTCTACCTGTCCACGTTCCGTGTAACGCGTGAGCAGGTTGGTGACGAATGTTTCGAGAGGTTGGCCGTAGAGGACGAGGCCGAGAGTGGCGGCGAAACTGAGTTGGAAGCCCACGTCTTGCAGGTAGTAGGGGTTGAAGAGCGACATGAGCGCCGCAACCGCGAAGAGGGTGACGAGGCCGTCCTGGCGGCGGCCAAGATGGCGGGCAAGCAGGGCGGCTAATCCCATGACGGCGGCGCGCACCACGGCCGCGTCCGCGCCGACCAGCAGGGTGTAGAAGCCGATGCCGATGGCCGCGACCACCGCGCCGCGGCGCGGGCCGAGCAGGCGGCCAAAGAGGGACAGGAATAGTTCCGCGATGATGGCGATGTTGAATCCCGAAATGGCGATGATGTGCGAGGTGCCGGTGTCTTTGAAAGCCTGTTGCAGGTCGGCGGGCAGGCCGCTATCCACGCCGAGCAGAATGCCAGCCAACAGCGAGGCTTCCGGGTCCGGGAACAGAAGATGGACGGTGGCAAGGGCTTTTTGTTTGAGCGCATATAACCCGGCGGTGAAAATATTGCCATCTTTCCCCGGCAGGGAGGTGACGTCCGCGCTGGTCATGGTCGAGTAGACGCCCTGGCGGGCGAGGTAGTCGCGGTAGGAGAAATCCTCGTTTTCCGCTGGGGTCTTGAGTTTACCGCGCAGGCGGATGATATCGCCGTATGCGTAATCCTCGTTGGGGTCCACGCGGGCCAGCAGGAGTCCGTCCACTTTCAGGTCGTCGCCGTCGCCGGTGTCAATGCCGGTGGCGCGCACGCGCAGGTTGGCGTAGGTATCGCGCAAGTCCGGCGGTTCTGTCACCCAGCCGGTGATGAGGGTGTCGTAGTCGCGGTCGTTGTACCAGGCCAGGTCGAAGGCGCCGAAAATGGGGACCGCCGCCTGGTAACGCGCCGCGCCGAGGAACAGGAGCACCAGGAAAAGCGTGGCGGCGGTGACATCTTTGGCGAGCGCGGCCAGGTCAATGGACTGGGACAGGAACCGCCACAGGATTCCCAACGCGAGCGCGATGACGGCCAGCAAGAGCCACATCGAAACAGGCAGGGAGGCGGCCCCGGCCAGGGCGATGCCAATCAGAAAGGCAAGCGAGATCCAGAAGAGAGGGCGCGGCAGGGACATGCGCATTATTGTAGCAGAAACCATGAATAAGAACTTGGCTCATCTGTAACGAGTGTGCAAAGTGACAGTCACTTCTGAAGATACTGTTGGCGAACTATACTGAACGCGGGCATAAATTGCGGGTTTTTACT